>CACZFT010000012.1 GCA_902780535.1 uncultured Selenomonas sp.
GGGCACGGGAGCAGCGGGGGACTTCGGCCAGTTCCGTGCGCCGGGACTGCGGATCCGCGTGGGCTATGATGAACGGTTCGTGCAGCGCCTCTCGGCGCTCGCGGAGGCGGCAGGGCTGCCTGCGGGGACGCTTGGCGAGCGAAATCCTGCGCTCGATCATGCGACGATGATTCCCGTGCGCTACCTGCAGGAGGCGGGCTATACGGGAAAAATCGTGCGCATCGGCCTCTCGGGACTGTCGTTTGCAAAGCACTACGAGCTCGGCCAGCTTATCGCGCGCACGGCGGCGGAGCTCGGCCTCCGCACAGCATTCGTCGCGAGCGGCGACCTCTCACACAAGCTCAAGGAAGACGGGCCGTATGGCTTTGCGGCGGACGGGCCAGTGTTTGATCAGCGCATGCAGGAGTGTTTTGCGAGCGGTGATTTCCGGAAGCTCCTGATGACGCCTGCGGACCTCGCGGAAAATGCCGCCGAGTGCGGCCTGCGGTCGTTCTGGATCATGGCGGGCGCGCTCGATCGCCTCGCCGTCGATGCCGAGCTCCTGTCGTACGAAGGACCGTTCGGTGTTGGCTATGGCGTCGCGTCGTTCCTCGTGACAGGGCGCGACGAGGCGCGGAACTTTGGCGAGCAGGCGGTTGCTGAGGAACGTCGCCGTCTTGCGTCCATCAAGGAACAGGAAGACATCTACGTGCGCCTCGCGCGGCTGTCGCTCGAAACGTACGTGCAGTCGCATGGCTATGCAAAATTGCCCGATGGACTGCCGAGCGAGCTCACGCAGACGAAGGCGGGCGCGTTCGTCTCGCTCAAGAAAGACGGCCGCCTGCGCGGCTGCATCGGCACGATCCTGCCGACGCAGGACAGTCTCGCAAAAGAAATCCTGCGCAACGCCATTTCGGCGGGCACGCAGGATCCGCGCTTCTCGCCGGTCACGGCGGACGAGCTCCCGAGCCTCGTCTATGACGTCGATGTCCTGACGACACCGGAACGCATCGCGGACAAGACGCAGCTCGACGTCAAGCGCTATGGCGTCATCGTCGAGAGCGGCGGGCGGCGCGGACTGCTGCTGCCTGACCTCGCGGGTGTCGACAGCGTGGACGAGCAGATTGACATCGCACGGCGCAAGGGCAACATCGGGCGGAATGAAAAGATCACGCTCTACCGCTTCGAAGTCGTGCGGCATGTCTGAAAGGGGAGAGCTTCATGTCCGAACGAGAAACCGACGGCGTGGTCTGCGGGCTCTGCCCGCACCACTGCCGCATCGTCGAAGGCGGCACCGGCCTCTGCGCAGCGCGCACGAATCGCGGCGGGAAGATTGTCTGCCAGAACTACGGTCAGATGACATCTCTCGCGCTCGACCCCATCGAAAAGAAGCCACTTTACCATTTCCGTCCAGGGAGCGTCATCCTTTCGGTCGGCAGTTATGGCTGCAACCTGCTCTGCCCCTTCTGCCAGAATCACGAGATTTCTCGCGCGAAAGCAGGCGACTTGCGCACGGAGACACTTCCTCCTGAAGCTCTCGTGCAGCTTGCCGAAGACACGCGGCAGAAATACGGCAATATCGGCGTCGCGTTCACCTACAACGAGCCGCTCGTGAGCTATGAATACGTGCTGGATTGCGCAAAACTGCTCCGCGCAAAAGATCTTGCCGTCGTTCTCGTGACAAACGGCCAGATGTGCGAAGCGCCGCTTCGAAAACTCCTGCCGTACATCGATGCTATGAACATCGACCTTAAGGGCTTCACGCAGACATTTTACGACTGGATCGGCGGCGACCTCGAAACGACGAAGACCGCCATCCGCCTCGCCGTCGAGGCCGGCGTCCATGTCGAAGTCACGACGCTCGTCATCCCCGGCAGGAACGACAACGAAAAAGAGATGGAAGACGAAGCCTGCTGGCTCGCCTCCATCTCTGCGGAAATTCCGCTGCATCTCTCGCGCTATTTTCCACGCTATCACTGCGACATCCCGATGACGCCTGTCGAAACGCTGAAAAAATTAGCGACTGTTGCTGAACGGCATTTGAAATATATTCATCTTGGCAATATCTAGCTTCCCATGGTCTCTTTTTCCGCCATTTCCATCTTCTTCGCCGCCCTCCGTTCATACCACCAGGCTCCGACAATCAGCAGCACGGCCAGCACGATGACGACAATCAGCCGCGTCGGGTCTTCCTGCCGCGTGATCGTATCATGCCCGATGATGGCCTCGATGCCCGTCGAGGGAAATTTGCCGACAAACGACGAAATGATATAATCCCGCATGCTCATGGCCGAAAGCGCGCCGAGGGCGTTGAGGAGCACGCTCGGGAAATACGGCACCATGCGCGCAATCAGCATGACGACGAAGCCGCGCTTGCCGCTGTACTTGTCGATGTTCGCGAGCGTCTTATGCTTCGAGATGACCTTTTCCGCCGCATCGCGGAAGAAGAACCGCAGCAGCACGAAGCTCAGCGTCACGCCGACCGTCTCGGCGACGACCGAGAGGAAGATGCCCCAGAAGATGCCGAAAATCAGCGTGTTCGCCGTCGAGAAGATGATGGCGGGCGGGAAGCCGAGCGCATTGACGAACAGCGTCAGGAGAAAGCTGAACACGACCGCCCAGCCGCCGAACGACTGGATATATCCCGCCGTCTCCTGAATGTCGCCGCGCGCAAGCAGCCCGCAGAGATGCGGGAAGAACGCAGGATTCGCAAGATGGATGACGAGGACGAGCAAGACAATGGCCAGCGCAGCCCCGACCTTGACAAGCCCCATCGATTTTTTCGGCAGAAACGACAACAAAATCGGCCCCTTTCAGAATGGTTAAGAGATATTATATCATCTTCATTGGGAGATTCACATGGAAACATTGAAAAAACGCAATTTCCTTGAATTCCACTCGATTTCCTTGTACAATGAAAAATGAGAGAAGGGAGGCACCCCCGCATGACGAAGGAAGACCGCGCGGAGATGTTGGAGAGCATTGCACAGTTCAGTCTGATGGACGATACGTTCTTCCACACCTGCCTGAAGGACAGTCCGTCCGGCATGGAATGGATTCTGCGCATCATCTTGGGCGACCCGGAGCTCGTCGTACTCGAACTTCATACGCAGGAAGACGTGCCGAACCTTTACGGGCGCTCCGTGATTTTCGATGTTTTCGTGCGCGATGCGAAAGGCAGGGAGTACGACGTCGAAGTCCAGAGGGATAACAAGGGCGCCGACCCGCGCCGCGCACGGTTCAACGCGAGTCTCATGGACACGATGAACGTCGGGAAGGGCACGAAGTGGAAAGATCTGCCTCCCGCTATTGTCATCTTCATCACGGAGAATGACCCGTTGCACGGCGGCGAGCCCATTTATCACGTCGAACGCACAGTGCGCGAGCTTCACGGCAAGCGCTTTGAAGATGACCAGCAGATCATTTATGTCAATGCGAGTGATAAAGATGACGATACGCCGCTGGGACAGCTCATGCAGGACTTTGCGTGCAAAGACCCGTCAAAGATGCACTCCGAGATTCTCGCGGAGCGGGTCCGCTTTTACAAGTCAGATGAACATGGGGTGATGACGATGTGCAAGATTATGGAAGAAATCCATGAAAAAGGCAAAGCGGAAGGCATTGCCGAAAAAATGGTGCGTACCATTCGCAACCAACTGAAGCGCCACGTTCCTTATGCGGACATCGCCTCGGACAATGAGACGACGGTCGATGAGGTCATCCGCATCGCGAGGGAATCGAACTTGTTTTATTGAAATAAATGCAACTGGAGGACATTGCTGAAGGGCAGTGTCCTTTTTCTTGTCTCGTGCATGCAGTTTTCACGGATTTGAAAGTGACGAAATGCGGAAGCGCCTTGGGACTGGAAAGACGCTCGTTCCTATGGTAAAATAAAAGAGATTATGGAATCGGGAGGGGTCATGTGAATCGGTTCGTCAGCTGGTGGAAGAGCGCGGAGGGGAGCGCGGCGCGGGCGGGATTGCTCACGGCGCTGCCGATGGTGGTGGGGCTCGTGCTTGTCGCGCAGATGGCGTCGGAGGCGGGAGCGTATTTCCCAGCGGTCTACGTTCTCGCGGCGGCACTTGCGGCGGTCGGCACGCTGGCGTTTTCCAGGCTTCGCCTTGCGCTGGCGCTCGGGCCTGACCTCGTGATGGCGGGATGGCTGTTTTCGCTGCTCGTCATCTCGCATGGCCTGACGCTCGGCCAGCTCTATGCGCTGTTGGCTGTCGTTTCGTTGTTTGCCTGCCTTGCGGCATTTTCGGGGCTGGCGTCCCGCATTGTCAGCGCCGTACCCGACGGCATTCGTGCGTCGCTCCCCGTAGCACTCGGCGCGATGCTCGTGCTCTGGGGGATGGAGCAGGGGAGGATGCTTCTCTCGTCTCCTGTGCATCTCGTGATGCTCGGCGATTTCGCTGACCCGCTCGCGTATTTCAGCCTGCTCGGCCTCGTCATCATACTCGGCCTGCGGGCGCTCGGAGTGCGACAGGCCGTCGGGCTCGGCCTCGTGCTGACGGCGCTCCTGTCGTTCATCGAGGGCTTCTGGATCGTGCCGCCTGCACCATTCTATGCACCGGAGGGGCTCGACCGTGCGGCGGGCTTGTTCCTGCTCGCGGGCGAGGGCGATGTGCAGGCGCTCGGCGTCATGGTGGCGGTTGCGCCGTGGCTGTTTCTCGCGCTGCTGTTGACGTTTTATGGGAGATGGCAGGCACTTGGCACGGGGCAGGACGTCCCACCGAAACAGCCGCTTTGCGTCGTCTGTATCCTGAATCTCCTTGCGGCGCTGCTCGGCATGACGCCGATGACGGCTGCGCCGGAGTCGGCGCTCGCAGGCGAAGCAGGGCAGGCGCATCCTCGTGCTTATGCACTTGGCGCAGCAGCAGGGCTGGCCTTCCTGCTGTCCGCCGCACCGCTCGCGAAGGAGCTCGCTTCATTTCCTGCGATGCTCGTGCCCTGCGTGATTTTTGCTGGATTCCTGCTTCTTGCGCGGGCGCGTTTTTACTGGGCCGGAGCCGACCTCGCGGAGCGCACGGCGTCCGTCGTTCTCTGCGTGCTCGTGCCTCTGACGTATGACATGGCGCTCGGTCTCGCGGTTGCAGTTGCAACGTATGTGCTTTTGAAGGTGCTTGCGGGACGCACGGCCGATGTCACGCGCACGATGCGCATGTTCGCCGCGCTGGCCGTTCTTCTCATCTTTGCCGAATCGTGGCTGTTCTGACAGATTGTGATATGTGATTGATTTTGATAGAAAGGGGCATCCGTTCTATGCAGCAAATCTATTCTTCCTACAAACATTTCCTTTTCGCTGGTGCTCTGGCAGGTGCATTTGTATTTTCGCTTCCCTCTGCGACGGAGGCACACCGCCTCCAGACGTCGCAGCCGCAGATGGAAACGAAAGTGGAAATGCAGGGTGTTCGACCTGTCCAGCAGCCTTCGGGCATGCAGCGCGGCATCCGTCCGACGCCCGACAGCACGACGCGCTCGATTTCTCGTTCCGAGCCACGTTCGTCTCTCAACGAGCGCATTGATGCTATCCTGCATCCCGCGGAGGAGCCGGTGCCAGACATGATGACGTCGTTCCAGGTGCCGAAGACGGTTTCGGCTTATGACGACTCAATCATCGGCACGCCGCTTGCGACACAGGAGCAGTGCGTGAAGTATCTGCTGTCTTACAATCCGTCGCCGAACATCTCCTGCACGCCGCAGCAGCTCGTTTCCTTCTATTATCAGGAAGGCGAGCGCGAGGGCATCCGTCCGGATGTGGCGTTTGCGCAGGCGCTGAAGGAGACGGGCTTCTTCCGCTATGGCGGCGATGTCGTGCCGTCACAGAACAATTACTGCGGCCTCGGCACGACGGGCGGCGGCGTGCGCGGCGCGGCGTTCCAGTCTCCGCAGATGGGCGTGCGCGCGCATATCCAGCATTTGCTTGCCTACGCTTCGACGCGCGAGCCGCAGGAGCCCGTCGTCGATCCGCGCTACAGCCTCGTGCGTGGCACGTATGGCGACAACACGCTCGGTGCCTGGGAAGACCTCAACGGCCGCTGGGCCGTGCCGGGCAATTCGTACGGCCAGAGCATCCTCTCGATGTTCCGCGCCATCCTCAGCGAATAACGATTTTTGAGATAGAGCAAGATAGAGAAAGGATGACCATCGAAAGATGATTACCACGAACAACCTGAGCCTCCAGTTCGGCAAGCGTGTCCTCTACAAAGACGTCAACCTGAAGTTCACGCCGGGCAACTGCTATGGCATCATCGGCGCGAACGGCGCTGGCAAATCGACGTTCCTGAAGCTGCTCTCGGGCGAGCTCGAACCGACGGGCGGCACGGTCGAAGTCACGCCGGGCGAGCGCCTCGCGGTCTTGAAGCAGGATCACTATGCCTTTGACCAGTATCAGGTGCTCCGCACGGTTATGATGGGCCATCCGCGCCTCGTCGAAATCATGGACGAGAAAGATGCGCTCTATGCAAAGCCCGATTTCTCGGATGAAGACGGCATGAAGGCGTCGGAGCTCGAGGCGGAGTTTGCCGAGATGAATGGCTGGGACGCGGAGTCCGACGCCGCAAAGCTCCTGAACGGTCTCGGCATCCCCGACGAAAAGCACGAGCTCATGATGTCCGAGCTCACGGCGAAAGAAAAAGTCCGCGTGCTCTTGGCACAGGCGCTCTTTGGCAATCCGGACATCCTGCTGCTCGATGAGCCGACGAACCATCTCGATGTCGCGTCCATCAACTGGCTCGAGAACTTCCTCGCTGATTTCCCGAACACGGTCATCGTCGTCTCGCATGACCGCCACTTCCTCAACCAGGTCTGCACGTACATCTGCGACGTCGATTTCGGCGAGATCCGCCTCTATGCGGGCAACTACGATTTCTGGTACCAGTCGAGCCAGCTCGCGCTCCAGCTCCAGAAGGAGCAGAACAAGAAGGCCGAGGAAAAGATCAAGGAACTCCAGAACTTCATCGCGCGCTTTGCTGCGAACGCCGCGAAGTCGAAGCAGGCGACGAGCCGCAAGAAGCTCCTCGACAAGATCAAGGTCGAGGACATCAAGCCGTCGTCGCGCCGCTATCCTTACATCGCCTTCACGCCCGACCGCGAGGCGGGCGACCAGCTGCTCATGGTCGATGGCATCAGCAAGACCGTCGATGGCGAGCCCGTGCTCAAGAACGTCAGCTTCACACTCAAAAAAGGCGACAAGGTCGCGTTTGTCGGCCCGAACACGCTTGGCAAGACGATGCTGTTCAAGATCCTCATGGGCGAGGAAGAGCCGGATACGGGCTCGTTCAAATGGGGCATCACGACGACGCAGGCGTATCTGCCCTCGGACAACTCGTCGTATTTCGATGATGTCGATCTGAACCTCGTCGACTGGCTGCGCCAGTATTCGAAAGACCCGGACGAGACGTTCGTGCGCGGCTTCCTCGGCCGCATGCTGTTCTCTGGCGAGGAAAGCCAGAAGAAGGCGAAGGTGCTCTCGGGCGGCGAGCGCGTGCGTTGCATGCTCTCGCGCATGATGCTTTCGGGCGCGAACGTGCTGCTGCTCGACGAGCCGACGAACCATCTCGACCTCGAGTCCATCACGGCGCTCAACAACGGGCTCATTGCGTTCCCTGGCACGGCACTCTTTGCGTCGCACGACCATCAGTTCGTCCAGACCATCGCGAACCGCATCATTGACATCACGCCGGATGGCGTCGTCGACCGCGTGACGACGTACGACGAGTTCCTTGCGAACGAGACCGTGCAGCAGCAGATTGCGGCGAAGTACAAGGCCGCAGAAGCAGACGCCTGACCCCAGGGCAAAAAGGTGGGATTGCATGCTCAGCAAGTTTTTTCCGAGTCTGGAACAAAAAAAGAAGAAAGAACTCGGCTCGGCTGTCCGGCTGCGCGAGATGGTGGACGTCCTGCGCAAGTACGACGTCGTGCGCGGCCTCACGCCGGAAAAGCTGCGCCATATTCTCGAAGACCTTGGCCCGACGTTCGTGAAGCTCGGCCAGGTCATGAGCATGCGCCCCGACTTCCTGCCGCAGGAATACTGCGACGAACTCATCAAGCTACAGAGCTCGGCAAAGCCCATGCCGTTCTCGACGATTATCGAGACGATCGAGCAGGAGTACAGCCGCAAGTGGAACAAGGTCTTCGAGAGCATCGAAGAGACCGTGCTCGGCTCGGCCTCCATCGCGCAAGTGCACAGCGCCGTGCTCGTCACGGGCGAGCACGTCGTCGTGAAAGTCCAGCGCCCCGGCATCTATAAGATCATGTCGCGCGACATGGTGCTCTTGAAGCGTGCGGCGCGCCTCGTCAAAGTCGTGAGCCATTCGCAGGACGTCATCGACTTCGACATGGTGCTCGACGAGATGTGGTCGATTGCGAAGCAAGAGATGGACTTCCTCATCGAGGCCGACCACATCGAAGAGTTCGCGCACCTCAATCACGATGACATGTTCGTGACGTGCCCACACGTCTATCGGAAGCTCACGACGCAGCACATCCTCGTCATGGAATACATCGACGGTGTGCCGATTGATGATTTCGACGGCCTGCGCGCGCGCGGCGTCGATGTGACCGTGCTTGGGCAGCGGCTCGGCGAGAATTACGTCAAGCAGATTATCGACGACGGCTTCTTCCATGCCGACCCGCACCCCGGCAACATCTGGGTGCGGAATGGTCGCATCGTCTGGCTCGACCTCGGCATGATGGGTCGCCTTTCGAATCGCGACCGCACGGCCATCCGCAAGGCTGTCATCGCACTCGCGAATCATGATACGTTTGAGATGAAGACGGCCGTGCTCGCGCTCGGCGTGCCGCGCGGCCACATCAATCACACGGCGCTCTATCAGGACATCGACGCGCTCCTCGCGCAGTACAGTTCGCTTGATTTCCGCGAGCTCCGGATGGGCGTCTTGACGCGCCAGATCATGAACATCTTGCGCGTTCATCACATCGCGTGCCCGCAGGGGCTCTCGATGTTCGCGCGCGGCGTACTGACGATCGAGGGCGTCATGCGGCTCGTCTGTCCGAAGGTCAGCTTCGTCGAGATTTTCGCGAAGAGCCTCCAGCTCAACTTCAAGAAGAACTTCAGCTGGAAGGAAGAGATGCAGAAGGCGCGCCGCGAGGGCTACATCCTCATGCGCAAGTCGATGCAGCTCCCTGAACAGATTTCCGACATCCTCAAGATGACGATGAGCGGCCAGACGAAAGTCAACCTCGACGTCACGGGTTCCGAGGAGCCGCTCCGCCGCATCGACAAGATGGTGAACCGCGTCATCGTCGCCGTCCTCACGGCGGCGTTGCTGCTCGGTTCGAGCACGATTTGCACGACGAACATGACGCCGAAGATCCTGGAGATTCCGCTCCTCGGCTTCCTCGGCTATCTTCTCGCATTCTTTCTGAGCCTTCGGCTCATCTGGGATATCCACAAAGGACGTTGACCAAAGGAAGCATATTTTTCATGAACCGTTTCGATCCCCGCATCTATCTTTTTACGCTCGGTCATTTTTCGGCCGACTGGGCGCAGGGCGCCATTCCAGCACTGCTGCCGTATTTCATCGCAACGTGCAACCTGAACTATCAGGACGCAGGAACGCTGATTTTCGCGAACATCCTGCTGTCGTCCATCGCGCAGCCGGTCTTCGGCTACTATGCCGATCGCGTCTCAAAGCCGTGGTTCGTGCCCGCAGGCCCAATCATCAGCGGCGTGAGCCTCGCCGTGCTGCCGTTTGTGACGGACTACTGGCTCATCTTCCTCTGCTCGATGCTCTCAGGCTTCGGCTCGGCTGTCTACCATCCCGAGGCTGCGCGCATGGTCAATGGCCTTGCAGGCGTTCAGAAAGGGCGGGCACTCGGCACATTTTCCGTTGGCGGCAATGCGGGCTTTGCCGTCGGCCCGATGTTCGCGGGCTTCTGCGCCTATGTGTTTGACATCCATGGCCTCATCTTTTATGGCGTATTCAACACAGTCGCGGCGCTGCTCATCCATCATTACATGGCTGGCATCCTCGCCGACATCGCGAAAGAGCAGCGCGTCGAGCAAAAAGCACACACGGGGCTCGCGCAGGAAAACGACTGGCCGTCGTTTGGCAAATTGTCGCTCGTCATCCTCGCGCGCTCGACGGGGTTCAGCGTCTGCAATGCGTTCATCCCGCTCTTCTGGATCCATGTGCTCGGCACGTCGGAGCAGGCTGGCAGCTTCGCGCTGACGTTGCTCTTCGCGATGGGCGCGGTCATCACGTACTTCGGCGGCGTTCTCTCGGACCGCCTCGGCTTCGTGAAGATGCTGCATCTCTCGTTCCTCGTGATGATCCCCGTCATGTTCCTGCTCGTGCGCTGCACGGATGCCATGATAGCGACCGCGTTGCTCATCCCGGCCTCGTTCGCGCTCTTCGCGCCGTACAGCGGCATCGTCGTGCTCGGGCAGACGTACCTTGGCAAGAACATCGCATTCGCTTCTGGCGTGACGCTCGGCCTCCAGGGCACGCTCGGCGGCCTCGTGACCCCGCTCGTCGGCCGCGCCGCCGACAGCTACGGCATCGTGACGGCGCTCCAGATCCTCTGGATCGTCGCCGTCCTCGGCGCCATCGCATCGTTCACGCTCCATACGCCGGCGACGCTGAAACGCAAGAAAAAGCAAGATGCATGAAATGACCGTTGCTTTGCGCACGATTTTTCTGAGCATGGAAAAATCGTGCGCTTTGTGTTAGAATGTTTTCTGGATACAAGTGTTACATTGTCAACTGGAGGAGTCATCATGAGGGGCATTCGCGGGGCGATCACGGTGGAACAGGATGAAAAGGCGGACATCTGGCAGGCGGCGGCCGAGATGGTCACGGCCATGCTGGAAGAAAACGGCATCACGCCCGAGGACATTGGTGCGGCCATCTTCAGCCAGACGGAAGACCTCGTGAGCGCGTTTCCCTCGGCCGGCGTGCGCAGCCGCGTGCCGGGCTTCGACCTCGTGCCGCTCTTCGACGCGCGCCAGCTCGCCATCGAGGGCAGCATCCCGATGTGCATCCGCGCCCTGCTGCTCGTCGACACCGACCGCGCGCAGCGCGATATCCATCATATCTACCTCGGCCGCGCAAAGAAATTGCGGCCGGACCTTGCCAAGTGAAACAGAGTGGAGGAGTTTGAAATGACGAAAGCAGAACGTTTGAAAAAAGCCGATGAACTTCATCAGTGCGGGTACAACTGCGCGCAGTCGGTGGCGTGTGCGTTTGCAGACAAGACGGGCGTTCCCGCAGACGTGCTCTTTGCCGCGAACGAGGGGTATGGCGCCGGCCAAGGGACGATGGACGGCGTGTGCGGGGCTCTCATGGGCGCCATCATGCTCGGTGGCCTCAAGAGCAGCACGCGCAGCCTCGAAGCCCCGAACTCCAAGCCCGCGACGATGCAGCTCTCGCGCAAGCTGATGAAGGAATTCGAGGCATCAGCAGGTGCACTTTATTGTAAGGACCTCAAGGGCATCGAGACGGGAACCGTCATCTGCTCATGCCCCGACTGCATCCGCAAAGCCTGCGAGCTCGCGGCGGACATCGTCTATGGAAAAGAAGATTGAACTTGTGCAATAAATTTCAGGCTGATGCGTGCATCGGCCTTTTTTCTTCTATACTTTTTCGTGAAATTCTTGTAAAATAGGGAAGGTAATTTAAAATCGTTGGAACAAGGAGCGATTTCATTGAGCAACATTGATACGAAATGCGTCAACGCGATCCGCGTGCTGGCGGCGGATGCCATCCAGAAGGCCAATTCCGGCCACCCGGGGCTGCCGCTCGGCTCGGCGCCGATGGCGTATGAACTCTGGGCGAACCACATGAACCACAACCCGAAGAATCCGAAGTGGGCGAACCGCGACCGCTTCATCCTTTCGGGCGGTCATGGCTCGACGCTTCTCTATTCTCTGCTCCATTTCTATGGCTACGGCCTGACGATGGACGATATGAAGGAGTTCCGCCAGCTCGATTCCCTGACGCCGGGCCATCCGGAGTACGGCCACACGGTCGGCGTTGAGGCGACGACGGGCCCGCTCGGTGCCGGCATGGGCATGGCTGTCGGCATGGCGATGGCCGAGGCGCATCTCGCAGCGACGTTCAACAAGCCGGGTTATGACATCGTTGACCACTACACGTTTGCGCTTGGCGGCGACGGCTGCATGATGGAGGGCATCTCGTCCGAGGCGTTCTCGCTTGCGGGCACGCTCGGCCTTTCGAAGCTCATCATCCTCTATGACAGCAACCGCATCTCCATCGAGGGCAGCACGGACATCGCGTTCCGTGAGAACGTGCAGAAGCGCATGGAGGCCTTCGGCTTCCAGACCATCACGGTCGAGGATGGCAACGACCTCGAAGCGATTGGCAAAGCCATCGAGGAGGCAAAGGCGGACAAGGAGCATCCGTCCTTCATCACGGTCAAGACAGAAATCGGCTACGGCTGCCCGGCAAAGCAGGGCAAGGCCAGCGCGCATGGCGAGCCGCTCGGCGTCGAGAACGTCAAGGCGCTCAAGGAAAATCTCGGCTGGCCGGAGCCCGACAAGAGCTTCAATATCCCGGACGATGTCTACGCGCATTATGCCGAGCTCGCGAAGAAGGGCGCAGAGGCGGAAGAGGCTTGGAACAAGCTCTTCTCTGACTATGCGGCGAAGTTCCCGGAAGCAAAGGCTCTTTGGGACAAGTTCCATGCACCGGTCGATGCGAAAGCGCTGCTCAGCGACGAAGAGTTCTGGGCTTATGAGGACAAGCCGCAGGCGACGCGCGGCCTCTCGGGCATCATGATCAACCGCCTGAAGGACAAGCTGCCGCAGCTCTTTGGCGGCAGTGCCGACCTCGCGCCGTCGAACAAGACGAACATGAAGGACGAGGGCGATTTCAGCAAGGAGAATTACAAGGGCCGCAATCTGCACTTCGGCGTTCGCGAATTCGCGATGACGGCGATTGCGAACGGCATCACGCTTCACGGCGGTCTGCGTGCTTACATCGCGACGTTCTTCGTCTTCTCGGATTACACGAAGCCGATGGCACGCCTCGCAGCGCTCATGGGCCTGCCGGTCACGTACGTCTTCACGCATGACAGCATCGGTGTCGGCGAAGACGGCCCGACGCATGAGCCGATTGAGCAGCTCGCGATGTGGCGCGCCCTGCCGAACGTCAACACGTTCCGTCCGGCGGATGCGACGGAGACGGCGGCCGGCTGGTATCTCGCCATCACGAGCACGAAGACGCCGACGGCGCTCGTGCTGACGCGCCAGAACCTGCCGCAGCTGCCGGGCTCGTCGAAAGACGCGCTCAAGGGCGCCTATGTCGTGTCCGAGGCGAAAGACCCCGCGGACATGAAGGGCATCCTGATCGGCACGGGCTCCGAGGTCAGCCTCGCCATCGAGGCGCAGAAAGAGCTCGCCGCGCAGGGCATCGACGTCCGTGTCGTCTCCATGCCGTGCCAGGAACTCTTCGACGCACAGAGCGCCGCGTACAAGGAGAGCGTCCTGCCGCATGACGTGCGCGCACGCGTGGCTGTCGAGGCCGCGGCCGACTTCGGCTGGGGCAAGTACGTCGGCCTCGATGGCGCGACGGTCACGATGAAGGGCTTCGGCGCTTCGGCACCGGCAGCCAAGCTCTTCGAGAAGTTCGGCTTCACGAAAGAAAACGTCGTCAAGACGATGCTCGGCGTGATTGCAAAAGCGAACGACTGATGAAATGATTCCAAGAGGGCGGGACATCGCAGGATATGCGGTGTTCCGCCCTCGTTTTCAAAAATTTCAAGGAAGATGAGGGATTCCCGTATGGAAATCTGGCAACGGAATCTGGCCATCTGCTGCGCTGCGACGTTTATTGTTTCCGTGGGCACGAGCCAGATGGCACCCATTTTGCCGCTCTATATCTGCGAGCTTGGCATCGAAGCGCCGGAAGACGTGGCGCGCTGGTCGGGCATCGTTTTTGGATGCAGCTTTGTCACGCTCGCAATCTTTTCCCCCATCTGGGGGCGGGTAGCTGACCGGTATGGCCGGAAATCCATGATTTTGCGGGCAACGGGCTGGCTTGGCGTCATCATGATTGCGCTGGGGCTCGCGCAGAATGTCTGGCAGCTCACGGGGCTCCGCCTGCTCCAGGGCGCGATGAGCGGCTTGCAGTCTGCCGTCATTCCGCTGCTCGCCGCAGAGACACCGCGGGACAAGTCGGGCTGGGCGATGAGCATGTACTTTACGGCGCAGGTGACAGGCGGCTTGCTCGGTCCCGTCATCGGAGGCGGCCTATCCGAAGCCATCGGCTACCGCAACTCCTTTTTCGTGATCGGCGTGCTGTGCATGTTCGGCTTTGCTGCTGCGCTGTTCGTCCGGGAGACGAAACAGCCTGCACCTGCCGAGGAAACCGAGCAGAGCACGCGCGAGATGTTCCGGACGTTGCCGCGTTTCCGCATGACGCTGGCTGCGTTTGTTGTCACGTTTCTGATGTATTTTTCCATCACATGCGTGCAGCCGGTGCTCACGGTTTATGTGGAAGCATTGGCGCCGGAGACGGAACATCTGGCCGTCATCGCTGGCATCGTCTTTTCCTGTTCCGGCGTTGCGAGCATGCTGTTTGCCTCGAAGCTCGGACACCTCTCCGATCAGGCAGGGCCGCATCGCGTCCTCGTGGGTTCCTTGCTGCTCGCCGGTCTCGTTTCGTTCCCGCAGGGATGGGTGACGACATCATGGGAGCTGGGCGCTTTGCGGTTCATCCATGGCATCGCGATGGCAGGGATGATTCCTGCTATCAACGATATGATCCGTCTGATCACGCCGCCCTCCTGCACCGGGCGCATCTATGGATTCAACCAGTCGGCGCAATATATCGGCACGTTTGCCGGCGCTTTCATTGGCGGGCAGCTGACCGCATGGCTCGGCTTTGCACAAACGTTCTTCATCGTCGGCCTGCTGCTTCTAGGCAGCGCTGCCTGGTGCAGGATGCGTCTCTACATGGATGCTTCGCCCGAGCAATAATTTCTCTTTGCAACCCTCCGTGGGGGTTCCTTCATGCACCAAAGTTATGGTATCCTTTCCTTGAGGTTTGGACATCGCAGGATGTGCATGCTTCGGGAAAGGAGGAAGGCCATGCGATTCTTTGCAGGATATGACAGAATGTATCTGCGCGTGGCAATGCCGTCGGCGTTCGAGGGCGTCTTCATGGTGCTCCTGAGCTCGGTGGACATCATCATGGTCGGCACGCTCGGACTGGAAGCCATCGCGGCGGTCAGCATCTTCACGCAGCCGCGCATGATGCTGCTCTGTGTGACGCGTTCGCTCGCGTCGGCTGTGACACTCCTGACAGCGCGCCTTTTTGGGCGCGGCGAGCATGCGCCGCAGGCACGCATGTTCTGCCAATCTCTGACGTTCGGCGCTGTCGTGCTCGGCCTCCTGCACATCATCTTCTTTTTCCAGCTGGAATCTCTGCTTGTATGGATGGGCGCGGAGCCGCAGTATCTCGTGGACGCGCTGCGCTATGGCAATCTCGCGCTGCTCGGCGTCTTTCTGACGTCGCTTGCGACGCTGCTGCAGGCCGGCTTCTTGGGGCAGGGGCGCACGGGGCTCGTGCTCTGGATCAATCTCTGGGGCAACGGGGTGAACTGCATCGTCAATGCGCTGTTCATCTTCGGCCTCGGGCCATTTCCAGCGCTCGGCGTCGAGGGCGCGGCGGTCGGCACGGTGGCGGGTGCCGCGTATATGCTGCTCGAAACAGCGCGACGGCTGCGAGGCGAGCTCCGTGTCTCGCGTGCGGACTTTCTGCCAGACGGTGCGTTCTTCCGTTCGCTGCTACCTGTCTTTGGCGGCGTGTTTTCCGAGCAGGGGTTCGAGCGCGTCGGCATGGTGCTCTACACGCGCATGGCGGCTGGGCTCGGCGAGGTGCCGTATGCCGTTCATGCCATCGCGATGAATTTCTGCGATTTCTACTACTGCTTTGCAGGCGGCCTCGGAAAGGCGAGCATGGTGCTAGCGGGGCAGGCATACGGGCGTGGCGACACCGAAGCGTGGCGTGCGTATGGGCGCGCCGGCCTGCGCTGGAGCCTGCTGTTCTCGACGCTTTCCTTTGTGCTGACGTATGTACTGCGCGGAGAGATTTTCTGGATCTACACGGACGATGCGGCATCGTTGCCGCTCGGCATGATGGTGCTCGCTTTTGTTGCCGTCGTGAGTTTTCCTGAGGCACATGCGCTCGTCTGCGCGGGCATCCTGCGCGGCACGGGGCAGACGAGCGCGGTCGCTGCGTATTCGTTCGTCAGCGTGACATTCCTGCGGCCGCTCGTGACGGCGTTCCTGCTCTATGAGCTCGGATTCGGCCTCATGGGCGTCTGGCTGGCGCTCGCATTCGACCAATCTCTTCGGGCAATCTGTTCTTCCGCGCTCGTTGCCCGTCTTTGGCGAAAAAAATACTTGCCAACTGCGACATAAGCTGGTATGATAAAGACATTAATGATAATCTAAGTTATGTAAACGATAGAAAAATTTCATAAAGATTGGATCAGGTGTCGCAAGACTCAATAGGGAAGCCGGTCAAAGTCCGGCGCGGTCCCGCCACTGTAACAGCGAGTGCACTGCAGAAATCATGCCACTGGAGATGGAAAAGCATCTCTGGGAAGGCGCAGCAGCACGAGGAACTGGAGCCAGGAGAACTGCCTGATTGACGATCGCCGTTTGACCCGCGAGCGACGGGGATGGGGATTTCGAGTCAGGCTCTTTCTGCATGCGCCAGTGTGCGGCGAAGTATGCCTTCGGGAAATCCAGCCCTTCCTCCTTTGCGGGGAAGGGCTTTTTCGCGTGCCGCTTGCGGCGCTGCATGTTTGGTAGGAGTGATGCTTTTGAAAAGATTTTGGAAGAAGCTGGCGGAGATGCTGGTGACGCTCCTCGGCGTGACGTTCCTGACGTTCTGCCTCTCGGTGCTCGCACCCGGCGATCCGGCAGCGATGGTGCTCGAGGCAGGCGACCATATCGTTTCGGAGGAACTCCTTGCAGAGACGCGCCATGAGATGGGGCTTGATCAGCCATTTCTCGTCCAGTATGGGCGCTGGCTTGGCGGTGTCGCGCACGGCGACCTCGGCCTCTCGTACTCGGCGAAGAAGCCGGTTGCCGAAAAGCTCATGGAGGGAAGCACGGGAACGTTCTTCCTCGCGGCCGTGACGGTCTGCTTCATGCTGATCATTTCGCTGCCGCTCGGCATCTGGTCGGCCGTGCATCGGAACCGGTGGCCGGACTATCTCGTGCGCGTCGGCTCGTTCATCGGCGTGTCGATGCCGAACTTCTGGCTCGGACTCATTCTCCTCTATGTCTTCGGCCTGAAGCTCGGGCTCTTTCCCATCACGAGCTCCTCCGTGACGGCGAAGGGCGTCGTGCTGCCGGCGCTGACGCTCGCGATTTACCAGTCGGCGAAGTATGTGCGCCAGGTCCGCACGGTCATCCTCGACGAGCTCCATCAGGACTATGTCGTTGGCGCGCGGGCGCGCGGCATTTCTGAGCGCCGCATCCTGTACCTGCACATCCTGCCGAACGCGCTCCTGCCGCTCATCACGCTCCTCGGCATGAGCATCGGCTGGCTGCTCGGCGGCGTCGCGGTCATCGAAGTTGTGTTCTCATGGCCGGGCATCGGCAACATGGCCGTCCATGCCATCACGATGCGCGACTATCCGCTCGTCGAAGGCTTCGTGCTCTGGATTGCCATCGTCTACATGGTTATCAATGCCCTGGTTGACCTGTCGTATGCGTACCTCGATCCGCGGCTCCGCCGCACCCTCGGGAAAGGAGGCGGGAACTGATGTCAGAGACGTTGAAAGGCATGGTGGAAGCACTTCGCACGCACCGCCTGTTCGCTGTCTACACGGCTCTCGTCGCCCTGATCGTCCTGCTCGCCATCTTCGCGCCATATCTTGCGCCGCAAGACCCGATGGAAGGCGATATGAAGAACGTCCTGCAGACGCCGTCGGCCGCGCACTGGCTCGGCACGGACAAGCTCGGCCGCGATACGTTCTCGCGCATCGTCGCGGGCACACAGGTCTCGCTGTTCATGACGCTCTGCCTCGTGCTGCTCGTCGCCGTCGTCGGCAGCGTTGTCGGCATCGTATCTGGGTACTTTGGCGGCAAGGTCGAACGCGTGCTCATGCGCTTTGCCGACATGATGCTGGCCTTCCCAGGCGTCGTGCTGGCCATCGCAATCGCGGGCATCCTCGGCGGCAGCGTCATCAACACGATCCTCGCGCTGCTTGCCGTCGCCTGGGCGAAGTACGCGCGCCTCGTGCGCAGCCTCGTCGTGAAGATCCGCAACCGCGACTTCATCCTCGCGGCGGAGGTCAACGGCACGCGCACGCGCGACATCCTTTGGCGGCACATCCTGCCGAACGTGCTGCCGATGGTCGTCATCACGGGTGCCATGGACATCGGCACGATGATGATGGAGATCGCGGGGCTCTCGTTCCTTGGCTTCGGCGCACAGCCGCCGACGCCGGAATGGGGCCTGATGCTCAACGAGGGACGCCAGTACATCCAGACGGCGCCCTGGCTCATGGTGTATCCTGGCGCGGCAATCTTCCTTGTCGTGACGGTGTTCAACCTCTGGGGCGACAGTCTGCGCGACGTCCTCGACCCGCGGCAGGACTGAGATGTTTTTAGGAAGTATGTATTTATTGGAAGAAAGAAAAGAGGGACCAGAAAGATGAAGAGAAGCTGGATGAAGAAGATGTGGAAGACGGTCGCGCTCGGCCTGACGAGCGTGCTGGCTGCTGGCATCTTTGCAGGATGCGGCGGCGGTGGGAATTCCGCTGGCGACACGAAGACGCTCAAAGTCGGCGTGACGAATTTTGCCGATACGCTCGATCCGCTCGAGAACTACTTTGCCTGGGTCGTCGTGCGCTATGGCCTCGGCGAGAGCCTTACGAAGTTCGACGAGAAGATGGATACGCAGCCGTGGCTCGCCGAGAGCTGGAGCGTTGCTGATGACAAGCTCACCTGGACGTTCAAGATCCGCGATGGCGTGAAGTTCTCGAATGGCGACCCTCTGACGGCTGAGGCTGTCAAGTCGTCCATCGAGCTCGTTTTTGAAAAAGTGCCGCGCGCCAAGACGTTCTTCGAGTATGATTCAATCACGGCCGACGGCCAGACGCTGACCATCAAGACGAAGACGCCGCAGCCGGGCATGCCGGGCTACCTCGCGGATCCGCTTTTCCTCATCGTCGATACGAAGGCAGACGAAGGTCGCGATGTCCGCAAGGAAGGCCCAATCTGCACGGGCCCCTATATGGTCGAGTCCTTTGTCAAGGAAAAGGCCGTCATGAAGAAGAACCCGAACTACTGGGATGGCGATGTGCCGTTTGAGACGGTCGAAGTCGATTCCATCGACGATCCGAACACGCGCGCGATGGCACTGCAGTCGGGCGATGTCGATATGGCCGTTAATATAGCGGCTGGCGACATGGACGTCTTCCGGGGGAATGACAAGTTCGAGATTAAGGAAATCTCGTCGCTGCGCGACGTGCTTGCACGCCTGAACCAGAAGCCCGACCATATCCTCTCCGACCCGAAGGTGCGCGCGGCGCTGATTTCGGGCTGCGATCGCGAATCGTACAACCAGACGCTGCTGCGCGGCACGTTCATCACGGGCAGCGCGCCGGTTCCACCGTCGCTCGATTATGGCTTTGACCAGATGAAAGACCCGAACAGCTACAATCCCGAGCGCGCCGCGAAGCTCCTCGACGAAGCAGGCTGGAAGGATGAAGATGGCGACGGCATCCGCGAGAAGGACGGCAAGAAGCTCCAGCTGCACTTCGTCGTCTACAACAGCCGTGCCGAACTGCCAATCTATGCCGAGGCCGTACAGTCCGACCTCAAGAAGCTCGGTTTTGACATCGTCATCGACACGGTCGATTACAACCTGCTCGACAACATCGGCATCAAGGGCGAGTACGACCTCCTGATTTCGAACATCCTGACGGCGAACACGGGCGACCCCGAGCTCTTCATGAAGGGCTACTGGATGACGAACACGAATGGCGACAACCCGCAGAATGGTTCGGGCTACAGCAACCCGAAGTATGACGAGAAGATGCACCAGCTCTCGGCCGAGTTCGACAAGGGCAAGCGCCGCCAGCTCATCATGGAGATGGAGCAGATCCTGCTCGACGATGGCGCGTCGCTGTTCCTCGGCTATCCGCAGACGAACATCGTGAGCTCGAAGAAGCTCACGGGTGTCGAGATGTACCCGAGCGACTACTACTGGATCACGAACAAGATTCGTCCAGCCAAATAAGGAAGGAACCAAGTGAGGTGATTTGATGCTGCTTGATGTTTCCCATCTGGAAATCTCGTATGCGCAGAAAGGGAAGGAACCAAAGCCGACGGTACACGATGTGACGTTCTCGCTCGAAAAGGGCGAGGTGCTCGCCATCGTCGGCGAGTCGGGCAGCGGCAAGACGACGGTCATCCGCGCCCTGCTCGGATGCCTGCCAGTCGGCGGGCAGATGACGGGCGGCATGGCTTCGTTCGACGGCCAGGACCTGCGCACGCTGCCGGAAAAGGGATGGCAGAAGCTCCGTGGCAGAGACATCTCGATGATCTTCCAGGACAGCGGCAGCATGATGAATCCCGTGCAGACCATCGGGCACCAGTATGTCGAATTCCTGCGGACGCATGAGAAGATGACGAAGAGCGAGGCGCGCGCGATGGCTGTCGAGAAACTCGCACTCATGAACCTGCCGAGCCCCGAGCACATCATGGACTCGTATGCGTTCGAGCTCTCGGGCGGCATGCGGCAGCGCGTCGGCATTGCGATGGCCATCACGTTCCAGCCGAAGCTCTTGCTCGCTGACGAGCCGACGAGCGCGCTCGACGTGACGACGCAGGCGCAGATTGCAGGCGAGCTCACGTATGTCACGCGCGGCCTTGGCACGGCGATGATCATCGTCACGCACAATATCGGCCTTGCGGCGGCGCTTTCCGACCGCATCCTCGTGATGGCGGGCGGCCGTGTCGTCGAGTATGGCGCGTCGCAGGAGGTCATGGAGCATCCGCAGGCGGACTATACGAAATCGCTATTGGCCTCGGTGCCGGAGATCGGAGGTCGCCGCTATGTCGAATAAAGCACATGCAACGCATGACGTCATCTTGCGCGTGGAGGATGTTACGAAGAAATTCCCGGCACCCGGCGGGCAGGAGCTCACGGCCTGTTCGCATGTCTCCTTTAATGTGCGAGCAGGCGAGACCGTCGCTATCGTCGGCGAGTCCGGCTGCGGCAAGACGACGCTCCTCAAGACGCTCATGAACATCCATCCGCCGACAGAGGGACGCATCCTGTTCCACGGTGAGGATGTGACGAAGCTGACGGGGGAGGAAAGACGGGAGAACTACCGCCATATCCAGATGGTCTTCCAGGATCCGACGGCGGCGTTCGACCCGAAGATGCGCATCCGCGACATCATCTGTGAGCCGCTCGAGAATTTCGGCGAAGTACGCGCGGATGAAAAGGAAGAAAAGGCGCGCGCGCTTCTGCGACAGGTCGAGCTCCCCGAAGATTTCACCGACCGCTACCCGCACAACATGAGCGGCGGCCAGCGGCAGCGCGTCGCCATCGCGCGGGCACTCGCGCTGTCGCCAGAGGTCATTGCCTGTGACGAGGCGACGAGCGCGCTCGACGTTTCCGTACAGGACCGCATCATCCGGCTGCTTGTGCGCTTGCAGGAGGAGAAGGGCATCGCCTATGTCTTCATCTGTCATGACCTCGCGCTCGTGAGCCTCTTTGCGCACCGCGTCGTCATCATGTACCTCGGGCATGTCATGGAGCGCATCGCAGGCGCCGAGCTCCAGCAGGCGTGCCATCCCTACACGCAGGCGTTGCTGCGCTCCGTATTCTCGACGGATATGGAAAAGAACCAGCACATCAGCGTGCTGCCTGGCGAAATCCCGAGCCCGCTCGACATCCCCGTCGGCTGCCCGTTCCAGACGCGCTGCCCGGTTGCGAGGGACATCTGCCATCGCGAGAGCCCCGGGCTCCGCGAGATTGCGCCGGGGCATTTCGTCGCCTGTCATGAACCGCAGGCACCGCTCGCATAAGAAAAACGAATTTTCTCTTGTTTGGAGAACGGAACAATTCCGTTCTCCTTTTCTTTTTCGCAATTTTTGTCCGCAGGGAAGAGATTGATACGCGAGGGAGCGTGTATTTAACAAATCGCATGAATTTCCGTGTTGACATTGTTTTTTGCAGATGCTATTATGTGGAAGTGCCTGAGATGAGACACGACTTCAAGAGCTTCGAGGTGAACAGATATGCCACTTGAAACGCTGAAGAGTGCGGATCGGGTCACCGGCCTCAAGCAGGTCGGGAAGGCGGTCAAGAATCATCGCGCGGTGCGCGTCTTCCTCGCGGACGATGCCGACGCGCATGTGACGGAGCCCATCCGGGAGCTCTGCAAGGCAGAGGACATTCCCATCGAGGCGGCTCCGACGATGAAGGAGCTTGGCAAAGCCTGCGGCATCGATGTCGGCGCTGCAGCCGCAGCACTCATCGGATCCCATCGTTAGAAACCTTGCGGCTTGCCGCGAGATTTCATAAATAATAAATTCTAAAATGAAGGAAGGAGGTGCATGTATGCCTACTATCAACCAGTTAGTCCGTAAAAGCAGAAAGAGCATGCAGGAGAAAT
>CACZFT010000013.1 GCA_902780535.1 uncultured Selenomonas sp.
AACCGCGACGCGCTTGCCCTTGAGGTCTGCAATCGTCTTGATGCCCGTGCTGTCGAGCGTCACGAACTGGCAGGTCTCAGGATAAAGCGATGCGATGCCCTTGAGGTTCGTGACCTTCTTGTCCTGGAACATCTCCGTGCCATTGACGGCGTAGTACGTGATATCGTTCTGCACGATGGCCATATCCACAGAGCCATCCTTCAGCATATTGATATTCGCGACCGTCGCGCCCGTGCTCTGCGCACTTGCGTTCATGCCGTCGATCTTATTGTTGAGGATTTCGGCAATCGCGCCGCCGATCGGATAATACGTGCCGGCCGTGCCGCCCGTGCCGATGTTCAGGAACGTCTTGCCGCCGCCGCCACTCGACGCCTGGTCGCCGCCACCGCCGCAGCCCGTGAGCAACGCCGCCGACATCACGACCGCCAGTCCTGCAGTGACAATCTTCTTCATGGAACAAAAGCTGAACTTGAACTGCATACTCGATCCCTCCAAAATCACAAAACGCCCATAAGGTATACTTTTGTGTTGCCTATACGCATTATAGCACACGTTTTGTGCACTCACAAGAGATATTTTGGAATTTATCACAATAATTTACAGTAATATTGTATACATTGATAACATAAAAGCGGACAGATGTCCATCGAAATCTGGACATCTGCCCGCTGTCAGGCATCGCTGTGCTGTTATTTGAATGTCTGCCAGG
The DNA here is from genome assembly GCA_902780535.1 of uncultured Selenomonas sp. GTDB lineage: Bacteria > Bacillota > Negativicutes > Selenomonadales > Selenomonadaceae > Selenomonas_C. Next base: position 710 of record CACZFT010000013.1, read on the forward strand.
CATCCATGACGTCGAGGAACGCGCCATCGAAGCCTGCGGCAAGAATGGTGTCAAGATAGGCATCTTCGCTGCCATAGAGGATGCGGCGCCAATCACCGGACCAGTAGCGCACGCGATAGCTGCCGGGCCAGTTGTCGTTGGCACTTGCAATCCATTTCGGACGATTGGCGCTGTCGTTCCACGAGGCTTGCCAATAAGGACGATAGTCGGCCGCTTCGCCGACGCTCATGTAGGCGAGGACGAGGCGGCGGCCCCCCTGCGGCTTCTGCTGGAGACGCGCGACGTCATCAGAGGTCAGCGGCGCGTCGCCGTAGTAGAGGTCGATGACGATGGCATCGTACGGCGTCGCGGCAAGAGAAGAAAGATAGTCTTCCCGGCTCGCGAAATTTCCGGGATTCAGCAGGATCAGGAAATTCCGCGCACCGCGCACCTCCGTGATGTCAGCAGCGTTCTCGCCCGGGATGCCGCCCATCACGCCTTCGTCGGGGATGGATGCGAGCCCCGTGCTTGCGGCCGTCATGCTGACATAGCCGCGCGCGCGGCCGAGCGCCCGATCCATAGCGACGGTCTCATCGTCTGCCAGATAGTCGAGCGTCCAGACGGCTTTGCCCGCTGTCTGCGGCTTCTCCATCATGGCTTCGAGGTATTCGAGCACACCAGGGTCCTGCGGCTCACTTTTGCCATCATCATCGAGATAGAAGAAGCTCTCCGTCAGAAAGCCATCGAGCGCACCGACGAGCTGCTGCACGCTCTCCTCCGTCTGGCTGTCCGTGACCTCGAGCAGGCCCGCCGCACCGTTGCCGACGAGCTGGAACGTCGGGCTCTTGGATTTTGCGTAGCCGCTGAGGTCTGCGGCAAGGCGCGTCATCTCCTGCTCGGGAACGGGGTGGACGGCCTCGGCGGAAGGAGTGCAGCCGGAGGAAAGGAAAAGGCCCGTACCAAAGAACGTACCGACGAGGAATCGAAAGAATCTATGAAAATTCATGGGGTTCTCCTTTTCAGAACGATCTCGTATACCAGAGTGCGACGGCATATCCCTGATCATCGGCTTCGCTGAGGCCCTGGCGGAGGTAGCGTTCGATGCTGAGTGTCAGGCGGTCTTCTTCCGTGACTTTCCAGTCGAGGACGCCGAGCAGGGAAAGCCGCGTCCAGCCGCTGTTGTTGTAGATGTTGTCGAGATAGAGGTTGTTATAGCCCGTCGAGGAATGGTATCGGCTGATGGTGCCCTCCCATGAAATGCGCGGTGTCATATCATGGTGGAAGCTGACGGCAAACTCGTAGTCGTCCGTCGCACGACCATTCAAAAGGCCGTGCACGCGCATGGCGTGGCCGTAGCTGCCGAAGACGCCGAGCACGTCTTTGGGGCCGACCTGCCAGTTTGCTGCCGCGCCGATCTCGAATTCATTTCCCTCGCGGTATTGCTCCTTGTCCGGCAGAATCAGCCAATTGCCATCATCGTCCTGCCCGAGCTGGTTCTGCTTCGTTTTTGCATAGCCGGTGAACGTTGCCCATGTGTGGAGCTGATGCTTTTCGCCGATATGACGGTAGGAAAGATCCAGCGACGTCTGGTTGCCAGGCTCCGTCTCCGCGTCAGGAACCTCCATAGAAAATTTATACGGTTCGCGAATCGTATAAGACAGCCGTGCACTGAGGCTGTCGCGCTCCGTCACGCGATGAATGCCCTCGATGCTCGGCGTGAACTCCCAGCCTTTGCCGAAGTCCTCGAAAAAGCCGAGACCTTTCGGCACGAGCGCGGACTGATAAAAGCGGCTCTGCCCGGTCGGCGCATTGATGGTGAGACCGAAGCGTGTACTGCCGATGGGATGGCTGTTTTCGTAGACAGCAGACAGCGTCGTGTCGATCCGGCCGACAGAGCTGCCTTCTTCATGTGCATCCGGCCCCTCTGAGCTCACGGGGAGGACAGTGGCATGCGAGCTGAGCCAGCCCGTGCTAAGCCCGAGGTTGAGCACATGACGCGCCTCGCCATGCGGCCAGTCGTCCGCGACGACGTTCTCCTGCCCGGGGTATTTGTCCAGGCGCTCCGTGTCATAGACGGAAAGCGGGAAAAAGAACTGGTGGCCGCGATGCGGGTATGCATAGCGGACAGGGCCGAACAACGTATCGTCCGTGCCCCGATCCTCGCCTTTCACATGCGCATACTCGACGCCCGTCTGGAGTCCTGCGCCTTCGCCGAAATGCCAGAGGTCGCGCGCCGTCTCGTCTTCATCCTTCGTGGCATCTTCGAGCGACTTCTCCGCTTCCTGTTCCCATTTCTGCGTGCTCGCGTCGTATGCATGAGCCTCGTCGAGGCTTTTCTCGCTCTCCGCGACATCGTTTTCAGCATCGCGTTCGTCGTTTTCAGCGTCGCGCTCGTCAGCGCGGGCATCGGCCTCGGCATCCTCGGCGTCCTGCCGCGCGTCCTCGAGCTCTTCGAGATACGACTGCGCTTCGTCAAGCGAGGCTTCGGCGTCATCGAGTGCCGACGAGACCTCGTCGAGGCGGTCAGAGGCTGCATCCGCGGCCGCGGCCGCTTCTTCGGCGACCTGGCCGGCATCTTCTGTCTCAGCGTGTGCGTTCGTGTATTCGTCAGCGAGGCGGATGGCCTCGGAAAGGCGGTTCTGCTCATAGCCGACTTCGGCGAGCGCCTTCTGCACGGCGGCCTCGCGGGCCGTCGCGGCCTGATATGCCTGTCCTGCGCCTGCATAGCTCGCCGATGCGGCCTCGGCCTGCGCGGCGAGGCTTTCCTGTTCGGCCGAGAGCTCGTCGACGGCGGCCTGCCGCGCATAGACTTCCTGCTGGTAGTCATAGGCCGCCTGCTGGGCCGCGATGGCTTCGCGCGTCTTTTCCGCGCTGATGGCGCGCGCCTGCTTCAGATGTTCTTTCGCCTGCGCGAGCGCCTGCTGACTCAACGCGAGATTCTTTTCCGCACTGGCAACGGAGGCTTTCGCGTCAGCGACGGCGGCCTTCGCATCGGAGAGGTCTTTCCGCGCATCTGCGAGCGCCTGCCGTGCAGTCCGGAGGTTTTCGCGCGCGAGCTGGTAGTTCCGGAGCTCGTCGCGCTGGTCGCGCAGAGAGGAAAGCTCGCTCTCGATGTCGTGCATCGGATCGTGATACGCCGCATCTGCTGTCCCAACTGTGCCGAACAAGCGCGCAAGGCAGGCCGTCGAGAACGCCGCCGTCACGGCGGCCTGCCGCGCAAACCGCGCCCGTGCCTGCTCGAGAAGATAGGCACGGCGCGTGCTCCGCTTCAGACGGCGGCTGTGCGGATAGCGGCGCGACGGCAGGATGGCACCTTTGCAGGCCGCTTCATAGCGCGCCTGCGCGGCCGCCGCTTCCTCTGCCGCCCGCGCCGCCGCCGCGCGCTCGCGCTCTTCTTCTTTCGCGCGCTCTTCGGCGATGCGGCGCGCCCGCTTTCTTGAAATCCTCATGCCAGTCCGCCCCCTTTCTCTTTCATCTTTTCCTCAGCGAGCCGCTCGAGGTCGATGACCTGCCCGCCCGAAAGCATCCGCGTGAGCTTTGTCAGCGGCCCGTCCGCCGCACGGTAGAAGACCGGCTGCGCGCAGAACACGCAGTAATCGATGCGCTGCGCGAAATGCGAAAGCTCCCGCCATGCCGCAACGAGCGCGAGGCCTGCCGCGAGGAAGAACGTGAAGCCATAGCTCTTTTCGCCGAACATCCAGAGCCCCGCGAGGCCGAAGACGACGTTGCCGAGCACGAAGACGAGCCCCGTCCGCAGCACGGCCGCCTGCACGTCGAAATACGTCAGCAGGATGAAGACGAGCTGGTAGATGCCCGTAAAGAACGCCGCAAACAGCAGCACGTCGTACATCGTCGATGCATTGAAATCGACGCCGCCGAACGACAGCAGATAGCCGCTGATGGCGAGGAACACGAGCGTAAACAGGAACTGGAACTCGACGACCTGCCGCAGCTCGAACCAGAGCGTATAGATGAGGTCCTGCCGCGCATCCTCGATTTCGCGCAGGTTGCCGCGCCGCGTGATGGCGTCGAAATACGCTGCGTATTTCTCATAGAACCGCGTCTCGACGGCCACGACGAACAGCGTCATGAGCGGCAGGAGCGAGAGGAATGCATAGAACGTCACGACATCGTAGAGCGGCGCATAGATATACGTCCCCGCAACGGCGACGCCCCACGGCCCCTGCCAGATCAGGATGTTCGGCAGAAAGAGGCCGAGCGTATAGCAGAGCGAGGAGAGGAACAGCCGCCAATGCTTTTCATAGTACGGCAGGAATGCAAAGTTCAGTCCATGTTTCGGCAGGCCGAAATAGCTCACGATATGAATGAGGAACAAAGCCCCGAGAAAGCCCATGCCGATGTCGATGGCCAAGAGCCCTGCATCCGCTGCGCCGAGCATCTGGCTTTCGAGCAGCACGAACGCGGCCGCGACCGAGAGCACCGCGCCGATGGCAAAGCCCGCGATCAGGCGGCGGAAGTTCTTGACCGCCGTGAGGTAGACGCTCTCGACCCAGACGACCAGAAGCTCCAGGAAGAATGTATAAGCGAGCGCCTCCGTGAAAAGCGAAAGCGGTGTCCCCCAGAAGAACGCGAGAGCGATGGCCGCGCCGAGCGTCACGAGGATCGCGACGAGGCCGAACAGCGATCCCGTCACGTCCTCGTAATACTCGACGGACAGGCAGTCGGCCAGATAGCGCGTGATGACCATCGTGAAGCCGCTCGAAAGAATCTGCGAAAACACGAATGCATAGACGACGGAAGCGACGAAGAGCCCCTGCTCCTCGTCGGAGACGCCTGCGACCATGAAGAGCATCTGGATGCCGAGCACCATGCCCGTCAGGAGCAGGAACGGCCCCGACGTGATGATGGCCGAGTACGAGAACGCGCGCAGATGGCCTGCTGCCGTACGCGCGCGAAAGAGCTTCTTGAGCTCGAAGCCGACGCCTGCCATCAGCGCGTCCCCCCTTCCTGCGGATGCTGTCGAAATTGTTCATAAATCTTGCGATACGACGTGATGAAGCGCTCATACGTGTAATACGCCTTCGTGCGCTCGTAGCCGACGTCTGCCATGCTGCGGCGCAGCTCGTAGTCCCGCGCGAGGCGCACGATTTCCTCGGCCATGGACTCGTAGTCCATCGGCGCGACGACGGCGCCCGCCGTGCCGAACGTATCCCGGCTGTCGCCATAGATGAGCTCGCGGCAGCAGCCGACGTCCGTCGTCACATACGGCCGGTGCGCGGCGAATCCTTCGAGCACGGAGAGCGGCTGCCCCTCGCTGATGCTCGAAAGCACGAGGATGTCCATGCGCGGCAGGTATTCGGCGACATTGATGGAGCCCGTGAACTCGACGTTCCTGAGGCCGAGTGTCTTCGCCGTGCGGCGGACGAGCGCGACATAGTCCGGATCTTCCTCGACGTTGCCCATGACGTAGAGTCTGGCATCGGGGAGCTCCTGCTGCACGAGGAAGAACGCGCGCAGGAGCGTCACGATGTCCTTGATTGGCACGACGCGCACGACGGCGCCGATCGTGATGGGGCCGCCGTGGTCTTCAAGCGGTGGGATGTCCGCGAAGCGCTCCATGTGGATGCCGTTCGGCACGATGCCGATTTTCTCCGGCGCGCAGCCGAGATCGCGCTCGATCTTCGCATTGAGCTCGAACAACGTGTAGACATGGCCCGCCGCCTCGTAGGCAAGCTTTGCGAGATGGTAGAAATACTGGATCCAGACGGACTTGAAATCGCCCTTGGCCCAGTCGCTCTTGATGATTTCCGCCTCGCGCTCGCGCGAATAGATGCCATGCTCCGTGACGATGAACGGCTTCTGATAGACCTTTGCCGCCACGCCGCCGAGCACGCCGCTGTAGCCCGTCGCGAGGCTGTGGTAGACATCGGCCTCTGGCAGCTCCTGCTGCAGGATGTAGAAAAGCGGCAGCAGCATCGAGCGCATCGTCCAGAAATAATCCGTGAACGGCAGATAATCGAAGCGCTCGCGGTAGACGCGCTCGATGACATCGAAAAAGTCGCTCGCCATGAAGATGTCCAAGGGACTCTTCCATTTCTTCTGGCGGAAGATGTCGATGAGTGCCGCAAGGTCGATGGGATTGTCGCCAAGCACAAGTTCGTAGAGCGTCTCACGCTGCGCCTTCGTCAGCACGTTCTCGCGCATGCCGCGCGACGGCAGTGCGAGAATTTCATCGAGAAAAACTTCCTGCACACCCGTGCAGTTCTCAGGCAGCTTGTACTTGAAATGGCCCCGGTCTTTCGACTCGGCACCGACCGAATAAATGACGAACTCGATGTCGGGCAGGCCCTCGATGAGCATCTGCGTCCACGACGAGACGCCGCCGACAACATAAGGGTAGGAACCCTCGGTCAGCAGACAGACCTTCATTCCCCTGCCCCCTTCCAGATGAGCTTCGCACTGTCGCCCTTCATGCGGACGAGATAGACGCCGTCGCCGACGAGCTCCGCCGTGCAGTCCTCCGCATGGTCGAGCGTCTTTTCCGAGCGCACGAGGAACTTCACCTCGCCGCCGTGGTTCCAGCAATGGAGCTCGAACGCCTCCGGCGTGCGCACGACGCGGTAATCGAGATCGAAATAGTCATCGAAATACGCCGTGCTCTCCGATGCCGTGACCGGCGTCAACCAGGGATAGCGCGTGTCCATCTCCGTCAAAAAGTCCGTCAGGCCCTCCTTCATGTCCGCCCACGACTTATCCGCGCTCTCTTCATAGAACATCTCGTCCGGGTGGACGAAATGCGAAAAGACGCCGAGATGGTTGATGAGGCTGCAGACCGACCAGCGCATGATGGCGTCGGGCACGTAGCCCGACGTGACGCGCGGAATCTCATACGAACCGTCATCATTGCGCTTGTAGTCCTGATAAAAAGCCTTCGCGCTCGGCAGGCCGTCGTAGAGCGACGACATGATCTTGATGGTCGGCACGGCTTTTTTCACGGCATCGTAGCCCTCGGGGCTCAGGATGTCCGAAGGCGGCACGTAGACGCGGAACTCGTAGTCCGGATAGAGATTCTTGACATAGCGGTAGAGTTCCTGCATCGCCTCGACCATGTCGTCCTCGCTGTCCCATGGCACATAGCCGTGCTCGTCCTGGTTGTAGCCCTCGGGCGCGAGCGACTGATGGTTGTAGCCATGCAGGCCGAGCTCGCCGCCCGCCTTCAGGAGCTCGCGGCCATAGATGACGACATTGTCGCGCGCCGCGCGCCCCGGCAGCTCATGGAACGGCCCGTGCACCTGATCGCCATAGGTCTCGATGATCAGGCCCGTGTATTTGATGCCGAACCGCTTCGCATTGTCGAGCATCCACGGCCACCATTCCTGCTTGTAGAACTCCGCCGTCGAAAGGCCCGTCTCATTGTAGATTTTCGAGAAATCGCCCTCGGGCGTCGGCGCCGGGAAATCGTCGATGAAGAAGAGCCTGACGCCGACGACGGGATAGATGCTGTCCTCGCCGCAGTGCGAAATCAGCGCCGCGAGAAAGCCTTCGTTCGTCTTGTCATCGCGCTCCGTGCCATTGTAGACATAGAAATGGCCGCTGCCATACGCATGGCCCCAGAGCATCGGCACGCCCGAAGCACTTTCGGCCTCGAGCTCGGCATCGTCTGCGAGCACGACGGATTTCGCCATCGTCGAATAAATCGTCCCCTTCTCGAACGTCTCGTCTTTCGTGCCGAGGACGAAGTCCGTGAGGAAATGGATGCCGAACGCCTCGACATCGTCGCCGACGTCCTGCACGCCGAGTGCCGTCAGCGTCTCTTCGCTGATGGGCTCGCGCGGGTCGGGATGCGCGAGCAGGACAGCCGTGCCGCCCTGCTCCACATAGGAAAGCACGGACGCCATCGACGCGACCGCGCCGAGCCGTCCCGTCGCGAGGATGACGCCGCGCGTGTCCTGCGGAATCTCCGCCGCCTCATGGAGCGGATGGCTCTCGAACGATTTCTTCTGCTCCGTCAGCATCTTTTCCGCATTGTGCCGCGCGTACATGCTCGGCACGTCCTCGGGGTCATAGAAGATGACATAGTGGTCGCGTGCGACCGTCTCCGCATCCTGCCAGGGCGCGAGCCCGGCCCTCTGGGGCGCCACGAGGTTCTTCACGGCGCCGAGATGGAGGAAGCCGTCGATGCGGGTATACTGGAAGAAACAGCCGAGCAGGGCTGCAAAGAGAAAGAGCAGGACAATGTTGCGCTTATTCATTCCTTGCCTCCCCTCCCCAATAACGGATCGCCGTGAGCGCTTCCGGCGACAGGCGCACGGGCAGCGCACGGAGCTCTTTTACCGCCGTACGGACACCGGCGTCATCGCGCTCGGCCACAGCGAGCATGAGCCGCAGATAGACCGGCCCCTCCGCCTGCGGCCGCTCCGCTTCGTACGCCGCGCAGGCTGCATGTGCCGCATCGAAAGCTTTTGCGCGGATCTGAGCGCGAATCTGCTGCTCCCGGACATCATCGATGTCCGGCTCCAGGCTCACGAGCTCATCAAGCGCTTCCAGGAGATGCTGCTCCTTCGCCGCGCGGCCGTCGGCGTCGCCGTAGCCATTTTTCAGATAGTCTTCGAGCAGGTCAGCGTAGCGCGCGAGCAAGCCCTCGCGCTCCTCCGCATCGGAGGCTTTCGAAAGTTCCTGCTCGACTGCATCGATGTCGTCTGACACCTTCCCCATGCGGGCCGTCATCATCGAGACGGCATAATACGTGATTTCGCGATCTTCATCGTGCACAGCTTCGCGCAGAATCTCAGGATTCTCGACGACTTCCTGCTTGATGGCATTCGTGAAGAGACGGCGCTTCATGCGTGCGTCGCCCAAGAGATACGTATCGGAAAGCGGCACGATGTCGGCCTGATAGTCCATCGTGCTGATAGAAAAGTCCTCGCGGTCATCCTCAAACGGCTCTGGATGATGCAGGTCATAACGGAACAGACGGCAGACCAGCCGCCACGAAAACAGGATCAGGACGCCGAAGACCGGCAGCAGCAGCACGAGGACGCTTTCAACAGCCGCCTGCTGGCGCGTGCGGAAACGGCTCGCGATAAAGAACCAGAGGAGGACGACCACGGCATGGACGAGGATGAGAATTGTCAGGGGGGACATTCAGACCACCGCCCTTCCCTCATCGGTCTCGACGCCTGCCCGTGCCAGGCGTTCGCGCACGAGGCCGAGCGTATCACCCGCGACATCGGGCAGCAGGAGCGCGATGCCGCCCTCGTACTCGCCTGCGAAATCCTCGGCGCGGATGCAGTGCGCGAGCTTCTCGTCGAGCTCGGGCACCGTCATGCCCTGGAGTTCGACGGGCAGCAGCATGGCCGGATTGTCCTTCGTGATGCGGCGGCGCTCCGTGAGCTCCGCGAGGACTTTCTGGAACTCCGCGCCCTTGAGGATGCGCGTATCCGGCAGATAGCGCTTTTCCGCCGCCTCCTGCTCGAAGCGGGCAGCACGGCCGAGCGAGGCCGCAACAAGGCGCGAAGTCAGCGACAGCAGGTTCTGCTCATAGTAGCTCCACTGCGTGAAATCGAGGCCGTAGATCTCGATGACGGCGATGACGTTTTCTTCATAGACGACCGGCGCCGCGAGATCGGGCACGTCATCTTTGAGTGCGCGGTTTGCAAAGACGCGCTTCGTATGGAAGAGATCGAGAAGATAGGGATGATCCTCGACGCGCAGAGAATGCGGACGCTCCGCCGCGAGCTCGCCCATGCGGACTTTCTGCCGCAGATAGTAGCCGTCGCGGCTCACAACATAGACTGCGACATCTGTGACGCCGAGGACTTCGGCCGTCACGGCCGCCGTCTGCGTGAAGAGGTTTTCCTCTTCGACGCTGTCGAGCCGCCGCACGATATGGTAGACGCGCCCGATGCTGTCATCGGCATTGACGATCTGCCGATAGAGGCGGTCTTTGACATGGACGCTTTCCTGATAGACGCGCTTGAGGAACGACTGCCGCTCCCGGGCCTGCCGGTCGCGCCACGCGCCCGCTGCGCGCTCGTAGTCCGCGCGGTCGGCGAAATAGCCCGCCAATACGCCGACGAAGAGATACGAAATGAAATGCATCAGCTGCAGCGGATCGTAGAGCAGGCCGACGGCATCCGCGCCATGCATCATGAAACCTGCAACGAGGATGGCAAGCGATGCCGCAACGGAAATCATCGCCTGCCGCTTGCCATAGAGCAGGCCGAATGTGCCGATATAGATATAGTTAAAATCAATGCCGACGGAGCGGTTGACCGTCGTGCCATTCTGGAGCGCCGCGACGCCCACCATGAGCAGGGCGCCAACGAAGTTCTCGACATACGGCACGGCCTGGTTCCAAAGCTTTTTCATGCGCGTACGTTGCGTCTCCGACGCCCTAGCCTTTTCCGCCGCCTCGCGGCGTTCGAGGAACGAACGCACCGTTTTTCCAAGGCTTTCGCGGATGTCGCCGCGTGGCTGCCAGCCAAGCTCGCTGTAAGCGAGCGCACAGTCGAGGAACGGCTGGCCGAACGCGAGCGTCGCCACCGTCGCGCGTCCTTTGGCGGCCGCTGGGAGCTTCGTCCCATTCGGCAGAAAACCGCGCACCTCGCCCGTGAAGGTATCGAAGCCATAGCCCTGGCCGCTGCCGAGATGCAGCACGTCGCCGGAAAAATCGCGCTCGACAGCGCTCCAGATGCCATAGGCCGCATCACGGGCTGCGAGGAATTCCTGTGCGCCATCGACGTGCACGGCCGCCTCGCTGCCATCGCAGGCTGCCGCGAGGAACGCGCCGAAAAATCCGTCATGCGCCGCCAGTCCTTCGCCCAGGAGTTCGGGCAGGCGCACGACCGTGATGGGCAGCTGCTCTTCTTTCTTCCATGCAAGCGCAAGCGCCTCGAGGCGCGCATGGCGGCGTCCCGCCTCTGTCGCCGGGGCGGTCTCGGCCTGCTCGCTCGCAGGTGCCTTGCCCGAAAAGACATCAGCGCTGCTGAAGAGGAAGATGTGCTGGAGATGCTGCTGCCTCTCGGCCAGCGTCAGCAGGCGCTCGAGGCGCGCGGCCGTCATCCCGCCGACGAGCGGCGCCGCGAGGACGTCCGCGTCTTCGAGCGCAAAGACGTCCTCAGCTTCCTCCGTCATGAGGTCGCTCTCATATCGTTTGGCGCCAGCAATGGCCGCACCTTTTCCGATGACGCAGACCTGCCAGTCCTCCTTGGCAAAGCCAGCCGCCAGCGGCTCCGCCAAGACATCCGGCATATCCACGAGCAAGAGCTGGCTCCGCTGCTTCTTTCGTTCTGTCCGTTCCTGTCGTTCCTTCATGATTCCCAAGCCCCATTCTTACGTCCTAATGCATCGTTTCCCCTTTGATGCGAATACTTTATTTTAGCATCTTTTGTTCATAATTCAATATGGAACGAATGGAGCAAAATAGGATTTATTACCTAATGTTTTCCGGCTCATCCTCTCGGCATCGCGAGGCGCAGCGCCTCGCCGAGCGTCGCCGCGCCATAGAGCGCGATGCCCTGCACCTCCTGTGCGATCTGCTCGCAGTTCTTCTGCGGCAGAACGACGCCCGTGAAGCCGAGACGCTTCGCCTCGTGCACGCGCAGCTCGGCCTGCGAGACGGCACGCACCTCGCCGCCGAGGCCGACCTCGCCGAAGACGATGGTCTTCTCGCGCAGCTGCCGGTTCGCGAAGCTCGACGCCATCGCCACGCAGAGCGCGAGGTCGGCGGCAGGCTCATCGATATGGATGCCGCCCGCGACCTTCACGTAGACATCGCAGGCACCGATCTGCAGATGCACGCGCTTTTCGAGCACGGCGAGCAGCAGCTGGATGCGCTTGATGTCCACGGCATCCGACGTACGGCGCGGCGGTACGAACGGCGTTGGCGCGACGAGCGCCTGCACCTCGACCAAGAGCGGCCGCGTGCCCTCGACCGTCGGCACGATGACTGTGCCGCTCTCGTCCGAGCGGTCGGAGAGAAAGAGCTTCGAAGCATCCGGCACATCGACGAGGCCGCTCTCGCGCATCTCGAAGAGGCCGAGCTCGTTCGTGCTGCCGAAACGGTTCTTGACCGCACGCAGCACGCGATACTCGGCATTGCGCTCGCCCTCGAAATAGAGCACGGTATCGACGATATGCTCGAGGACGCGCGGGCCCGCGAGGTTTCCCTCCTTCGTGACATGGCCGATGACGAACGCCGCGATGCCCTCCGTCTTTGCGATGCGCAAAAGCTCCGCCGCGCATTCGCGCACCTGCGAGACGCTGCCCGGCGCACTCGCGATTTCTGGCCGCAGCATCGTCTGGATCGAGTCGATGACGAGGAGCTCCGGCTTCACGTTCGCAATGTGCGTCTTGATGGTGTCAAGGTTCGTCTCGCTGACGACATAGAGCGTGTCCGCAATCGCATCGAGGCGGTCGGCGCGCATGCGCACCTGCCGCGTGCTCTCCTCGCCCGTCACATAGAGCACACGCTTTTTCTGCCGCGCGACCGCCGCACAGGCCGCGAGCGTCAGGCTCGACTTGCCGACGCCCGGGTCGCCGACGATCAGCACCATCGAGCCCGGGATCACGCCGCCGCCCAACACACGGTCGAGCTCCGGCGAGCCCGTCGAAAAGCGCGGCAGGTCCTCCGTCACGACATCGCCAATCGGCTTCGGCGCCTCCGCATCCCCAAGCCCGAGCCGCACGCCGCCCGCACCGAGCCCCTTCGGCGTCTCTGCGACGACCTCCTCGACCATCGTATTCCAAGCCCCGCACCCCGGACACTTCCCGAGCCACTGCACCGTATCATACCCGCACTGCTGGCAGACATACCGCGTCTTCTTCTTCGCCAATGTCATTCCTCCAAATCTATTCATGCTCCAACGGAAGTTTCCTGCATTCTGTTAAAATATAGTATACCGAATAAGGCAATACACAAGATAGTACGTAAGATAATACGCAAGTTTATAAAGCAACAGGCCCTCCCAGAGGGAGAGCCTGTCTTCCAATTCCAGTTTATCCCTGCAACGCAAGATTGCCACTGACCTTCGGTTCTTTATAAAACCGAGGTGCTGGAATCGTACGCCCAAGCGCTTCTGCTGTCTCAATCCACGATGCAATCGCGTCACGCACGTTTTCAAGTGCCTCCTGCCGTGTCTCGCCGTCACTCATGCAGCCAGGAAGCTCCGGGACAATCGCAACGAATCCGCCTCCATCTTCCTCCGAGAGCGCTGAGATTCGAACTTCATAATCTTCCATGTGAGCCATACTCATCATACTCCCCTCCCGTCAGCCTTTTACTCGATGAAACAATCTCAATGCGACTTTCACATAAATTGCCTTGACCGTTCGCTTGCCGTGTGAATCCACCGTCAGGATTTCCGGCAAATCAGGATGTGAGAAAACGATAGGCACTTCTCTTATATTTTATCGTACCACAACCGACATGCGAAATCCATCGAAAATCTCCTCTATAAACGAACCCACTGCCGCACAAGCCTCACGCACCATCTTCCGAGCCAGACGAGCGCCCATAAAAGATTTGCCGCAAAGTTTTTGAGCTTTGCGGCAAATCCTTTGGGCGCCAGCTGGTTACGCCCCTGCACGGGGCACCTCGGCGGCTTTTGTTGTTTTCGATTCGTTTGTATCTGTCGGTTCCTGCCCTTTCGGCTCGGCCTTCTTGCGCGGCGTCGCTTTGGCGGCGGGCTTCTTCGCCTTTACGGCGAAATCAAGCCCTTCGCCCGTCTTTTTGACATAGATCGTGTCGCCCGCTTTGAACTTGCGGCCGAGCAGCTGCTCGGCAAGCGGGTCTTCGATGAGGCGCTGGATGGCGCGTTTGAGCGGGCGCGCGCCGTACTTGAAATCCGTGCCCTGTTCGACGAGGCGCTGCTTCGCGGCCGGGCTGATTTCGAGCGCGAGATGCTTCTCTTCGAGGCGGCTCTTGACGCCGCGCATGAGGATGTCGACAATCTTCGCGAGCTCAGCGCGGCCGAGCGGATGGAACACGATGAGCTCGTCGATGCGGTTGAGGAATTCCGGCTTGAAGATGCGCTTGACCTCTTCGAGCACGCGCTTCTTCGCGTCCTCATGCTTGTCTTCGGCCGTCTCTTCCTTCGTCGCAAAGCCCATGGTCGGCGGCGCCTGCCGCAGGAAGCTCGCACCGGCATTCGATGTCATGATGATGACCGTGTTGCGGAAATCGACCGTGCGGCCCTGTCCGTCCGTCAGGCGGCCGTCTTCGAGCACCTGCAGCAGCAGGTTGAAGACGTCGGGATGCGCTTTCTCGATTTCATCGAGCAGGATGATGCTGTACGGCTTGCGGCGCACGGCGTCCGTGAGCTGACCGCCCTCTTCGTAGCCGACATAGCCCGGAGGCGCGCCGACCATGCGCGAGACGGAGTATTTCTCCATGTACTCCGACATGTCGAAGCGCAGGATGTTGTCCTCGCTGCCAAACAATGCTTCAGCGAGTGCGCGTGCGAGCTCCGTCTTGCCGACGCCCGTCGGTCCGAGGAACAGGAACGAGCCGATCGGGCGCTTCGGGTCTTTGAGACCCGCACGCGCGCGGCGGATGGCTTTCGAGACGGCCTTGACGGCTTCTTCCTGCCCGACAACGCGGCGCGTGAGCACTTTCTCCATGTGGAGCAGGCGGTCGGATTCCTTCGCCGCGATGCGGCGCACGGGGATGCCCGTCCAGAGCGCGACAACATCGGCAATGTCGTTTTCCGTGACCGTGATGGGCGCTTCTTCGCGCTTTTCCCAGCGGTTCTTCGCCGCGACGAGCTCTTCCTTCACCTGCTGCTCGCGGTCGCGCAGGCTCGCAGCGCGCTCGTAGTCCTGCGCCGTGATGGCGGCTTCCTTGTCGTTCGTGAAACCGCGCAGCTTTTCTTCGATGGCCTTGACCTCTTCGGGCGGTGCGACCATCTTCATGCGGACTTTCGAAGCCGCCTCGTCCATGACGTCAATGGCCTTGTCCGGCAAAAAGCGGTCGGTGATATAGCGCTGGCTGAGCTTGACCGCGGCCTTCACGGCTTCGTCCGTGATTTTTGCGCGGTGGAACGCTTCATATTTATCGCGCAGGCCGCGCAAAATCTCGATAGCGTCATCCGCCGTCGGCTCCTCGACCATGATGGTCTGGAAACGGCGCGAGAGCGCAGCGTCTTTTTCGAGGTGCTTCTTGTATTCGTCGAGCGTCGTCGCGCCGATGATCTGGATTTCGCCGCGCGAAAGCGCCGGTTTCAGGATGTTCGCGGCATCGAGCGCGCCTTCGGCCGCACCTGCGCCGACAAGCGTGTGCATCTCGTCGATGAACAGAATGATGTCGCCCGTGCGGCGGATTTCCTCGATGATGCCTTTGAGACGTTCCTCGAACTCGCCGCGATATTTCGCGCCCGCGACGAGCGAGGCCATCGAGAGCGAATAGACTTTCTTGTCCTGCAGCATGTACGGCACGGAGCCCTCGACGATGCGCTGTGCGAGGCCCTCGGCGATAGCCGTCTTGCCGACGCCCGGCTCGCCGATCAGAATCGGGTTGTTCTTCGTGCGGCGCGAGAGAATCTGGATGACGCGCTCGATTTCCTTCGTGCGGCCGATGACCGGATCCATCTTTTCCTGCCGCGCCATGTCGTTGAGGCTGCGGCCATAGCGTGCGAGGAGTGGCGTTGCATTCTTCTTGCCGTCGGCCACGCCCTGCGTGTCGGCGCTATCAGGATTCTTTGCATCGAGCAGGTTGTAGACCGTCGTCTTGAGCGCTTCGAGATCGACGCCCATCGACTCGATGACGCGCGCGCCCGCGCTGTCCTCGTCATGCAGCAGGCCGAGCAGGATGTGCTCCGTGCCGACATAGCTGTGGCCGAGACGCTGCGCCTCGCGCACGCTCATCTCCATCGCATGCTTCGCCATCGGCGTATAGTACGGGTTGTCCGACGGATACTGCTCCTCCTGCTCGAGCACGTTCTCGACTTGCTGGCGCACGGCTTGGAAGTCGAGCCCGACCGAGCCGAGCGCTTTGGCCGCGATGCCTTCGCGCTCGTGCAAGAGCCCGAGGAGGATGTGCTCCGTGCCGATGTAGTCCTGCTCGAGCTCCTGCGCCTCATACTGCGCGAACTCGATGGCCTTGACGGCACGGTTCGTGAATCTGCCTTGTTTCATGATGTCCTCCTTTATGCACCTGCCCGCGCAGCTCGTCCCGGATGGGCGGCGAGCGCCGAGCGCACCGTCTCGGCGCGCAGCTTGTCGAGCTCGTTCTTCGACATGTTCTCCGTGCCCGCGAGGTTCTGCAGCCAGCTCGCGCGGCTGCCGATCAGCACATCGGGGAAGCAGTCCGCCGAGACTTCCTCGACGAGCCGCATGTCGATGCCGAGCCGCACCTTCGAAAAGAGCGCGAGCACTTCCTTTTCTGTCAGGAGACGCGCATACCGCAGCGTGCCATAGGCGCGCCAGATATCGTCTTCGAGATGTTCCTTCATATAAAGCGCGAGCGCTTTGCGTGCGCGGCGTTCGTGCGCGATGATTTCCGTCACGGCGCTCTTGAGGTTGTCGATGATTTCCTGTTCGCTGAAGCCGAGCGTGAGCTGGTTTGACACGCGGAAGAGGTTGCCGACGACCTCTTTGTCATCCCCGTAGAGGCCGCGGACGGAAAGGCCGAGCTGCTGCGAGATGTTGATGATGTTCGCGATGTTCCGCGTGAAGACGAGGCCCGGCAGATGCAGCACGACGCTTGCGCGCAGACCCGTGCCGAGATTCGTCGGACAGCTTGTCAGATACCCCATCTTTTCATCAAACGCGATGTCGAGCCGCGACTCGAACGCATCGTCGATGGCCGAGGCCATTTCATACGCCTGCTCGAGCGCGAGGCCCGGCGTGCGGCTCGCGATGCGCAGATGGTCTTCCTCATTGACGAGCAGGCTGATGCTCGTATCATCGGAAATGTACGCCACGCGATCCTGCGGATTTGCCACGAGATTATTCGTCACGAGGCGCTTGTCGACGAGCACGTCGCGTTGAAGCTTCGTCAGCTGGTCCATCGCATAGCGCGAGAGATGCTGCTGCGTCACCTGCTCGACAAGCGGAATCACGCCATCCGTCAGCTGCAAGACAGCCGCGAGCTGCTCGAAATCCGCACGGTTCGGGAACGGCACCTTGCGGTAGTTGCGTGCGAGGCGGATGCGGCTCGAAATCACGACATCGCTCTCCGGCGCATGGCTCGTGAGCCACGGCAGGCCGTTCACGCGGAACACGTCTTTTTCCTGCGTCTCACTCTGCTGCATGACGTTCCTCCCCTTCCTGCTGCAAAAGCTTGCGTTCGAGCGCACGAATCTGGTCACGGTACTCGGCCGCCTGCTCATAGGCTTCCTTCTCGACCGACTCCTTCAGCGCCGCGCGCAAGACCTCGATTTCGTGCTTCGTCTCGAGACGGCCGCCCGTCCGGTGCGGAATCTTGCCGCTGTGGACGCTCGAACCATGCACGCGCCGGAGAAGCGGCTCGAGCTGCGCCCGGAACGTATCATAGCAGACGCTGCAGCCGATTTTTCCCGTCTGCTGGAAATCACGATAACTCATGCCGCAGTTCGGGCAGACGAGCTCCGCGCCCTGCGGCGCCTCCTCGCGCGCCTTCTGCGGCGGATTGCTGAAAACGCCCTTGAGGAAGTCGTTCACCGACATCGGGCTCTCCTGCTGGTGGTCGAACATCGTGCTGCCATACTTCTGCGCGCAATCCTCGCAGAGATTCTTCTCTACGCGGCCGTTCGGTCCGATCTGCACGATATGGACGACGGCCTCCTTCTTCCCGCAATCATCACAAAGCATAAATATGCCCTCCTGTCAAAATATAAACAAATGCATACGACGTGCACAATCATGCATACCGCAACCAATAAATCTTATTTGGCCGACAGATGAGCTTGCACTTCCTTGCATTTACACGCTTACAATGTTTCGTTGGTGACCGAAAATTCAAGGAAGCGCATCTTTTACCATTGGCTGGATACATAGCTGTGACATAGCCTTCATGGCGTTCCCCATTCTTGAAGGTATACGCCACGATATCATGATGGCGAAAGCCAATGACATCCTTAATACCAGCCTTGCTCTGATGGCGAATAGGGTGCAACATCCATTCCTGCACATCGATGCCTTCGGGTTTCAGACCTGTGATGCAAATGGCATCGTTGCTGTGGGATTTTGCAATGCCCCAGTCAATGCGCTTATTCGCAGTATCACCGCCAGTCGTAAGTATCAGTGGGAGACGAGAAGAAAGTTTGGCGCGAAGCCATGCCTTACCCACCATGACATGCGATGCGTATTTCAGCTCTGCATTGTTCCCACGAGAACGAATCATGGCATAATATCTCTCTGCAAACTGTTCTTCATTCCCCTTTGTCTTGTCGTGACAAGACGGGCAAAGCGTTATCAGGTTGCTGATAGTGTCCCTGCCGTTTGCTCTACGTGGTGTGATGTGATGAACCTCTAGACGACAATTGGTTCTGCCACATTCCTGACATTTGCAACCGTCACGCAAGATAGCCGCTTTCCGCAAGTTCTCATCCAAACGATTCGGCTTCTGATATTGCCAGTGATACAGTTTATATCCATCTACCAGAGTACGAATGTCGATGACGACATCTTCTAGCCAGAAACTATCAATGCGAATACGTTTAGAAAGCTGATCTGCAACGCGGAGCACTGCCTGCCGCTTTTGGTGGATGGAAGGGGCGAGCCTTCCTGTCTTGCGGGAGTTGCCGCGATTGTCGAAACGTGTGGGCCGATGCCGCTTCCAGTAACGACGATATGCACGCCGCGTCGTCATCAATTTGCCGACATCGCTTCGATGCTCCATCGTGGCCTTCAGCAAGACCTTATTCCGCTTCTGACACTTCTGTACGAGAGCGATGCCAACATGCGTCGCGCCATCGTCAATGCCCATGCGGACTTCGTCGCAATTTTCATCTTCAACAACTTTTTTGAACCGAATGGTCATAGGATACTTGCTGACGAGAGCAGCCTTCTTCTGTCGGACGAGTCGCCATGCGTTCTGCACAATGGTCGGATCCAGCCGCTTGCCGTTCGCGTCAAGTACGAATGAATACTCTTTTGACATCTCTGTCACCTTCCCTTGCGGGAGAATTTTCCTTCTTGCCAATGTCAACGGGAGGATATGTGTTTCCGTGTTGTCCGTCCAGGACATAGGACGGTTTCTTGGTTGGCACTCCCAGAGCAGCGGACTGAAAGCACATCCGCAGGTGAGTTTTGACCTTGTTCCGCTGACGTAGTTCATCATGCGAGCAACCTTTTAGTTGCCGCACTCACTGAGGCTTGAAACCAATCATCAAGCCGCATGCAAAAGTATTTATCCGCTTCTGCACACGTTTTCGCATAAATACGGTTACTTAACGATTCGTCCTTCACAGGGTTTTGTTCGAAAACATGAGACACGAAAGTCGCCTCCCGTGTCTCTTCATTATACTACGAAAACCTGCATATCTACGAAAATTTCTCAAGCGTTGTCAGCATGCCCTGGATCATCTGGACTTTCTCATCCACATCCATCGTCTGCGAATGGAACAGCCCCGTCACGACCTGCATCGCGAGCGCTGCCTCGCGCTGCGTGATGAGCTCGTGCTGCTGGAGATAGTGGAACATCGCCTCGACCTCGCCATACGTCGTCGCGCCCGTGATTTTCCCGCGCAAGTCGGAAAAAATCATGTTCTTGACCTGCTGCTGGTCGGGAATCTGCACGATGCGGATGAACCCGCCAAGCCCGCGCCGCGATTCGACGACGAAGCCCTTGTCCTGCGTGAAGCGCGTCGACAGCACGTAGCTGATCTGCGACGGCGCACACGAAATCTTGTCCGCGATGTCCGTCCGGCGCAGCTCCACCTTGCCATCCTGCTGCTGCGCGAGCTGCTGGCGGATGTACGCTTCAATCAAATCTGCAATGTTGCTCATATTATCACCTTCGTGAACTTTTCATTGACTATTTGACCTTTAGATACTTCTATTATAGAGAACAGCCGCGCGTTTGGCAAGAGGTTTGCGAAATAAAGAAGGTTGCGTTCTCATGTTACGCAACCTTCCAACCTTTATAACGCATCTGTCTGCTTTTCTATGAAGGTTCCTGTTCCCTGCGATAAATCTGCTCATAAAGCGACGGTATCCCTGCTTCTTCAGCAGATGCACCCATGCGAAGGAAATTCAGTCCTGCGATACGACTAGCTATTGCTTCATAACTTCGCAATCCCTGACCTTGTTGATCTTCCGGATGACGCTTTACATAATCGTCTTGCAAACGCATAGAAAAATTTCGCGTCATCGCATCCATTTCATTTGCATCTACCTTTGCCAAGTTGCGGAAGAATCGCACGAGCTGCGTAATTTCTAGAGAGTCCCATCCATCTTCCGCTATCTGCATCTGCGGAATCCGAGGAATATCTTTGGTCAAATTTTTCCGTTTCTTGCCTTGAGTTAATATATATAAATATATATAATATATGCAAGAGGTGAGGAAATGACAACAGCAGAACTCCTGCGGCTCCTGAAGAAAAACGGCTGCAAGCTCGTCGGGCACAACAAGAAGCATGACATGTATTGGAGCCCCATCACAGGCAATACATTCATGGTAGGCCGACACTCGAAAGAAGAAGTGCGTTCCGGCACTGCCCAGGCAATCCTCAAAGCCGCAGGCATCAAGTAAAGAAAGGGGACGATTTTCCATGAAATACATTTATCCAGCCGTCTTTACGCCTGAAGCAGACGGCGGTTTCCTCGTTGATTTTCCCGATCTCCCAAACTGCTTTACAGATGGCGACAACCTCGAAGAAGCTTTTGAAAACGCCGAAGATGCACTCGCTCTCAAGCTCTGGTATATGGAAGAACACGGCGAAACCATCGCACCGCCATCCGTTCCCGCTTCTCTTGATACGCCAGACGGTGCCAGCGTCGCGCTCGTAAAAGCGGACACCATCGCTGTCCGCAAGATGAATGATACAAAGTCTATCCGCAAAAGCATCACGCTTCCCAGTTGGATGGATGCTCTTGCCAAAGAACACAACATCAACTTCTCTCAGCTCCTCCAGAACGCCATCCGCCGCGAATGCGGCATTGAAGCATGAAGAAAGAAGGAATTCCTATGCTCAAAAAATGCGCACTCGCGCTGCTTGCGGCGATGGTCGTGTCGATGGCCTCGCCGGCGCTGGCTTCGGACTATCTCGGCAACCCGCGGTCGATGAAGTTCCACTACGCCGACTGCCGTACAATCAAGCACCCGGAAAACTTCGTCCCATTCCAGACGCGGGATGAGGCTGTCGACGCTGGCTATGTGCCATGCAAGGTCTGCAACCCGTAACCATCGGCACTTATCCATATCTATAATTCAGCGCTCAGATCGCATTTCCTCATACGACCTGAGCGCTGATCCTGAATTATTCAACGAGGCTCATTCCTGATGGAATTGCCTCTTAGTGAATCAGCATTGCCGATTCAGTTGTGTTTCAGCGAAACACTACCTGACAAAA
>CACZFT010000014.1 GCA_902780535.1 uncultured Selenomonas sp.
AACGCCGCGAACAGCGCACCGCCCGCCGTGATCATCCAGACTTCGTTGCCGTCCCAGACGGGCGCGATGGAGCGGATGGCCATGAGGCGGTCTTCCTCGGTGTCGAGGAACGGCAGCGTCATGCCGACGCCATAGTCGAAGCCTTCGAGGATGAAGAATCCCGTGAACAGCACGGTGATGAGGATGAACCAGAGCGTATTGAGATCCATCAGAACTCCCTCCCTTCCTCGTCATCGTCGGGCATGGCGATGACAGGCGGCGTCATCGGATGGCGGCGGATATAGCGGATGGCCGAATAGAGCGCCGCGAGTGCGAGCACGAGATAGACGACCGTGAAGCCCGCAAGCGAGAAGAAGACATCGCCCGTCGTGAGGTTCGGCGAGTAGGCGGATGCCGTTTTCTGCAGGCCGACGACAATCCATGGCTGGCGGCCTGCCTCCGTGAGATACCAGCCGAGCGTGTTCGCGATGAACGGCAGCGGCAGCGCGAGGACGGAGAACCGCAGGAACCACTTGACGTAGAAATTCGAGCGCTTGCGCTCCCACGAGGCGGAAGATTTCTTGTACCAGCCGAGCACGAGCGCGCCAAACGCGAACAGCATCATGAGACCGCCCATCGCAATCATGCCGCGGAAGCTGACGAACAGGCCGAGAATGTCATTCGGCATGTAGATGCCGGGGCCGTATTTCTTGGCCGATTCCAGCTGGAGGTCGCGGATGCCCTTGATTTCGCCCGAAGGCGCATTGTAGACCATGAACGAAAGTACATAGGGCACGGTGATCTCGACGTTGTTGCGCTGGCCCGGGACATTGATGTCAGCGAAAATCGTGAACGGTGCCGGATCTTTCGTTTCCCAGAGCGCCTCCATCGAGGCGAGCTTCATCGGCTGCATGTGCGCGACCTGCTGTGCCTGCAGATGGCCCGTGCCCATGACGGCGAAAAGGCCGACGAGCAGGTAGAGCGCGACGCCGCGCAGCACTTTCTGGAACGCCGCACGGTACTCGCCGCCCGCGAGAATCTTGTACGCCGTGATGGCGAGCAGCAGCATGCCGGCCGTCACGATGCCCGAGAACAGCGTGTGCATGTACTGGCCGATGGCGTAGGGATTTGTCACGAGCGCAAAGAAATCCGTCATGACAGCGCGCCCGTCCTCGATGGCATAGCCGACGGGGTGCTGCATGAAGCCGTTCGCGACGAGAATCCAGAACGCCGAGAGGTTGCTCGCAATCGCTGTGATCCAGATCGTCGCGCAGTGGACTTTCGGCGAGAGGCGATCCCAGCCGAAAATCCAGATGCCGAGGAATGTGGACTCGAGGAAGAATGCTGTCAGCGCTTCAAGTGCGAGCGGCGCGCCGAAGATGTCGCCCATGAAGCGCGCATACTCCGACCAGTTCATGCCGAAGTGGAACTCCTGCACGATGCCGGTCACGACGCCCATGCCGAAGTTGATGAGGAAGATCGTCCCGAAGAACTTCGCAAGCTTGCGCGACTGCTCCTTCCAAGCCGGGCGCTTCGTGATGACGGAGCACGTCTCGAGCAGTGCAAGGAAGATGGACAGGCCGAGCGTGAGCGGCACGAACAAAAAGTGATAGATGGTCGTGATGGCGAACTGCCACCGCGAAAGTTCGAGTACATCCATGCTAAGACCCTCTTTCTATAAAGAATAAATCCTGTTTCCTCCATTATATTCTGACTTCCAACAAGAAGCAAGATAAACCGCAGAAAAAAGGCTCTCCTGTGGGAGAGCTGTGTTGCAGTTTGCACGTCCTGCATGGCGTTTCTTACACGACTTCGCTATTCTTCAATGAGAAATCCAGCAGCATGCCGATGAGTTCGTTGCGGCTGCGACCGGTCTTTTTGGAAATGTCGTCGATCTGCTCGATGATTTCCTCACGGATGCGGATGGAGAACGTCTTGTAGCCGTCTGCCCCGCGCGGGTGCTTCATCGTGATTTTGAGTTTCTCTGTCATAGATACCACCTCATGTCATTCATTATAACGAAAAGTGTAAATCGAGAATATGATTATATAAATGACATAGTTGATGTTCGAAAACCTGTACTTGAATATGTTTGAAAAGATAGATTAAGAAAATTTGATTATAGAAATATATGGTATGGAATCATGTTATAAAACATGATATAATTATGGTGCTATGGAAATCCACAAGCCACGTTTTTCAGAATGCAGGTTGTGCCGGACCATTTTGGGAGCACGGGGGCGCCGAACGACAGACGCGCTCCACCTGCACGAAATGGAAGGAGGACGGATGCAGCATGATTCGTTCATTGTTTACAGGAGAATCAGGACTGAAATCGCATCAAACCAGAATGGATGTCATTGGCAACAACATCGCCAATGTGAACACGGTCGGGTACAAAACGAGCCGCGCAACGTTTGAGGACATGCTTTCTCAAAAAATGAAGGATGCGTCTGCTTCCAATGGAAACATCGGAAGCACGAACCCTGAGCAGGTCGGTTTGGGCGTCCAGACGTCGAGCATCGATATCATAGAGAAAGATGGGGCGCCTGTCGTTACCGGCAAGAATACGGACTTGTGCCTGTCTGGTGATGGAATGTTTGTGGTCAGGCGTGGCGGCGACACGTACTATACACGGGATGGCGCCTTTTCCTTTGATGCGGAAGGGAATTACATCCTGCCTGGCAGCGGGCATTTCGTACAGGGCTGGATGGCGAAGGATGGCGTTATCGACACGACGTCCGCAACGGAAGATATCAAGATTCCCATCGGAAGGCGCTGACGGAAACGACGGACAAAACGATCACGGGAATCAGTACACCTGTGGAGAATTTAGATATTTCCTTTGGGGGAAGAAAGAGCTTTTATTTAGACGGTATTCCTGATGATGGGAAAACATGGACGTTCAAGGATGATGTACCGCTGGGGGCAACAACAGCAGAAATTGAGGATGGTGATGGTAATACGGAAACTGTTACATTCTCTCCGACAGCCACCTTTGAAATTCCCAAAGGTTGGGACGTGCATGCCCTGCATGATTTTCCTGGCCTTACAAAAGGAAGCGTAACGGAGCAATATCCTCTCACTATCAGCATTAACGGTCAGCAATATACAGCCATTGCCATGGATAAGGACTATCATCACTCGGACTGGACATTGAAATCTGCTGCCGCTGGCAGCAATACCATCACATTGACGGACGGGACGAATGATATTACGTTTACGTTGTCTTCAACGTTACAGGAATCGATTGGGCAGACGCAAGTGACGCAGGCGGTGGCCAGCCCGGATCATCCCGTAACGCTGACGTTCAGCGACGGTACGACGGCTGTGGAAACGGAAGGCACGTACGAAGTCGGTGCAACGGTGCCAATCGAGAAGACGGTGGGGACGTTGCAAAGTGTCGAGCTTGATTCTTCAGGCATCGTGACGGGCATTTACTCGAATGGCGAGCGCATTCCAGAGGCACAAGTGGCAGTCGCACGTTTCAAGAATCCCGCAGGCCTGTTCAAGACGGGCACGAGTCTTTATCAAGAAAGTGCTAATTCCGGCACCTCAATGACCATCTGCGCGGGAGAGTATGGTGTGACGATTACGCCTGGGGCACTGGAAATGTCAAACGTGGATGTGGCCGATGAATTTGCGAATATGATTATCACGCAACGTGGTTTCCAGTCGAACTCGAAAATCATCACCGTCGGAGATGAAATGGTAAAAACGGCCATCGATATGAAGCAGTAAGCGCAGCGTGTGAACGTGTGCTTCCATGAAATACAAAATGACCATGGTTTTTCCATAAGCGGAAAGATCATGGCCATTCTTCTTTCCACGGTTGCGGCCTTGTGATAAGATAAGGACAAGAATAAGTTTTTGGGGAGGTGCGTTTATGAACACGTTGATGCCGATTGGCCGGGAAGATTTCGCGGATGTGCGCAGCGGCTATTACTTTGTTGATAAGACGCCGTTCGTGCAGGCGTTTTTGAAGGATCATGCGATTGTGACGCTCTTCACGCGCCCACGCCGTTTTGGAAAGACGCTGACGCTTTCCATGCTGCGGTATTTCCTCGACATCGAAGATGCAGAGGCGCACCGAAAGCTCTTTGACGGTCTCTTGATTTCGAAAGATGCAGAGGCGATGGCCTGGCAGGGGACGCGGCCGGTGCTGCTTTTGACGCTGAAAGGATGGAAAGCGGATTCATGGGACGAGATGAAGCATGTCATCTCCGATATGCTTGCGCAGGTGTTTGATGCGCGGGGAAGCCTCCTGTCCGGGACGGAGCTGACCGAGCAGGAACGACTCCGTTTCGAGAAGCTTCGGAAGGGCGAGGCGGATCTCATCGTATGCCGTTCCGCACTTGCCTTCCTGCTGCGGGTCATGGAGAAACATTATGGCAGGAAGCCCGTTTTGCTGCTGGATGAATATGATGTGCCCATCCAGACGGCGTGGGAGCATCAATATTACAAGGAAGCCATCAGTTTTTTCCGGGAGTTCCTTTCCGCTGCCTTGAAATCAAATCCCTCGCTTGATTTTGCCGTGCTGACGGGCGTCTTGCGCATCACGAAAGAAAATATTTTTTCTGCGCTCAACAATCTCAGCGTCGATAGTGTTTTTCACTCGAAGTACCCAGAGGCGTTCGGCTTTACGACAGGAGAAATTGAGAAGATGACGCGGGATCTTCATCGTGAGGACAAGCTGGCGGAGATTCGGCGATGGTATGATGGCTATCGCTTTGCAGGATGTGAAATCTACAATCCGTGGTCGGTCATCAATTATTTTGACAGTGGATGCGAGCCGCAGCCCTATTGGGTGAACACGTCAGGCAATTCCATCCTCGGTGAGATGCTGCGCCATTCACGCAGCCGCATTCTCGAAAAATTGGAAACGGTGCTCCAAGGGGAGGCCATCGAGACGCGCGTGCGCGAAGATGTCATTTATAGCGACATCTACAAAAACGAAAGTGCGCTCTATACGATGCTCGTGACAACGGGCTACCTCACGACGGAGCGCGTGGAACAGAATGATCTCGGCATGCGTGCTGCGCTCATTCTGCCGAACCGCGAGCTCCAGTCGCTTTTCCGCAGCGAGGTTCTCGACCGCTACCACAGCGATGACATGGACATCGAAGTCACGGATATGATGCAAGCGTTCGCAGATGGCGACATCGAGACGGTGCGTGACGGCCTCAGTGAGTATCTGGAAGTGCTCACGAGTACATTCGATGCGCAGAAAGGCAAGGAGTCTTTCTATCACGGCTTCGTCCTCGGTTTGACGGCGACACTCATAGGCGATTACCAGATTCGTTCGAATCGCGAGTCGGGCTATGGACGCTACGACATTGCGGCGTTCCCGCGGGGAGCAGGAGAGCGCGGCTTCGTCATCGAGTGCAAGACGGCAGAAAAAGAAGAAATCCAAGTCGAAGCAAAGGCCGCGCTTCAACAGATTGCAGATCGCGACTATGATGCGGAATTTCGTGCACAAGGTGTAACATCCGTGTTGCATTATGGGATTGCGTTTCACGGGAAGCGCGTATGGGTGGAGTTCGGCAATGTGAGAATATAAACTGTGATGCAATTCGAACATCAGGGCAGAAAAAAGGAGCACGTTCCTCATGAAAGAGGCGCGTGCTCCTTTGTTTTGAATCCATGCGGTTTCAGCTCAGCAGCAGACTGTCGCTGACAAGCTCGCTGCCTGCCGCCTTTTCGAACATTTCGAGCAGGTCTTTGACCTGCAGGTCCTTCTTCTTTTCGGCAGGCACGTCAAAGAGAATCTTGCCCTCGAACATCATGATGAGGCGGTTGCCGTATTTGAGCGCGTCGCGCATGTTGTGCGTGATCATGAGCGTCGTGAGGTGCTGTTTCGCGACGATGCTCTGCGTCAGCGCGAGGACTTTCTCAGCTGTCTTCGGGTCGAGCGCGGCCGTGTGCTCGTCGAGGAGCAGCAGCTTTGGCTCAGCCATGGTCGCCATCAGCAGTGTCAGCGCCTGGCGCTGGCCGCCCGAGAGCAGGCCGACTTTTGACTGCATGCGGTCTTCGAGGCCGAGGTGGAGCCCGGCGAGCAGTTCGCGATAGTGCTCGCGATCCTTCGTCGTCGAGCTCCAGCGCAGCGTCGGCGTCTTGCCGCGGCGGGCGGCGATGGCGAGGTTTTCCTCAATCTGCATGTTCGCGGCCGTGCCCATCATCGGATCCTGGAACACGCGGCCGATGAACTTCGCACGCTTGTGCTCCGGCCACTTCGTGATGTCCGTGCCCGCAATCTCGATTTTGCCTTCATCGACGGGATACGTGCCCGCGATGGAGTTCATGAGCGTCGATTTGCCCGCGCCGTTGCCGCCGATGACCGTGACGAAATCGCCGGGCGCGAGATGGAGGCTCACATTTCGGAGCGCGATTTTTTCTGTGATGGTGTTCGGATTGAACGTCTTTGAAATATGCTCGATGGTCAGCATCAGCGCGTCACCCCCTTGCGGAACTTGTTCCAGCGTGCCTGAATCAGCGGCAGCGAGAGCGCGAGCGCGACGAGGATGGCCGTGAAGAGCTTGAGGTCATTCGGCGGCATGCCCATCTGCAGCACGACGGCAATGACGGCGCGGTAGACGATGGAGCCGAGGATGACGGAAATCAGGCAGTTCTTGAAACTGCGCGTGCCGAACAGCACTTCGCCGATGATGACGGATGCGAGGCCGATGACGATGGTGCCGACGCCCATGCCGACATCCGCAAAGCCGTTGTTCTGCGCGACGAGCGCGCCGGACATCGCGACGAGGCCGTTACTGAGCAGCAGGCCGAGCACGACCATGACGTCCGTGTCGATGCCGTTCGCGCGGATCATGTGCGGGTTGCAGCCCGTCGCGCGCACGGCCGTGCCAAGCTCCGTGCCAAAGAACCAGTAGTTCAGCACGGCGACAATCAGCACGATGATGGCGCCGACGACGAGCACCGTGACGTTGTTGTCAAAGCCGAGCGAGCGGGCAATCGTGAAAATCGTGTTCTGCTGCAAGAGCGGCAGGTTCGCCTTGCCCATGATGCGCAGATTCACGGAGTAGAGCGCAATCATCGTCAGGATGCCGGCGAGCAGCGCAGGGATTTTGAGCTTCGTGCAGAGAAAGCCCGTGACGACGCCCGAAAGCATGCCGGCCACGCAGGCGCCGAGGATGGCCGCGACAGGATGATAGCCCGCGATGAGCATCGTCGCCGCGACGGCGGCGCCGAGTGGGAAGCTGCCCTCGACGGTGAGGTCCGCGATGTCGAGCACGCGGAACGTGAGGTAGACGCCAATCGCGAGGAGTGCCCAGAGCAGCCCCTGCGCGATGGTGGAAATAATGAGATCCATATTGTTACTCCAATGTATTTTGTTTTGGCTCCCCCTATGGGGGAGCTGTCGAGCGTTAGCGAGACTGAGAGGGTAGCGGCGTTTGAGAATCTCGATACGCCGCTACCCTCTTCGCCCTTTCAGGGCACCTCCCCCAGAGGGGGAGGCGTATGCAACATCTTTGTTGCGCTTTGTATATTTAGGTGCTTATTCGACGATGTCAGCATCCTTGAGCACGTCCTCCGGCAGCGTGAGGCCGAGGCGGGCGGCGTCGGCCTTGTTGACCGTGACCTTGAGGTCTTTCGCCATTTCGATGCTCATGTCGGCAGGCTTCGACTTGCCTTCGAGGATGTCGGCAGCCATGTGGCCCGTCTGGACGCCGAGCTTGTAGTAGTCGATGCCGTACGTTGCGAGGCCGCCAGCCTTGACCATGTTCGGCTCTGCGCAGATGACGGGGATTTTCGCCGGATCGGTGATGGCGACGAGCGTCGGCATCGCGGAGGCGACGATGTTGTCTGTCGGCTCATAGAATGCATCAACGGAGCCGACGAGGCTCTGCGCGGCCTGCTGGAGGTCGTTGACCGTCGAGATCGTCGCGACTTTGACCGTCAGGCCTTTCGACTCGGCATATTCCTGCATTGCTTTGATCTGGACTTCGGAATTGACCTCGCTCGAGCAATAGATCGTGCCGATGGTCTTGGCCTCCGGCTTGATCTTCAGCAGCAGGTCGATCTGCTCCTTGATCGGGTTCATATCGCTCGTGCCCGTGATGTTGCCACCCGGCTTCTCGTTCGATGCCGCGAGCTTCGCGCCGACATAGTCCGTGATGGCCGTGCCGACAATCGGGATGTCCTTCGTCGCATTTGCGACCGTCTGCGCGGCCGGCGTCGCGATGGCGCAGATGAGGTCCATCTTGCCCGAGACGAAGCGCTGCGCGATGTTCTGGAGGTTCGACTGGTCAGCCTGTGCGTTCTGCTGGTCGAACTCGACGTTCTTGTCCTGCTCGTAGCCACGTTCCTTCAGGCCATCGACAAAGCCCTTGTTCGCCGCATCGAGCGCGTTGTGCTCGACGAGCTGGACGACGCCGATTTTGTACGTCTTGCCCGACGATGACCCCGCCTGCTGTGATCCGCCGCAGCCAGCGAAGACGCCCGCCGCGAACACGGTCGCAACGCCGAGCGAGAGGAGCTTCATTTTTTTCGAGATGTGACTGAGATTCATACGGAACCCACCTTTTCATGTAATGTAGATGATGGAATTGTCGCCCTCTATTATACATTGTTACACGGAGAAAATCTACCCTTGTTTTTGCAGAATGGACACGGCGCAAGAAAAATGTATTTTGCAAGGCAGGGTGTTCGATGTTATAATACGTTTCGTGTATTCATGTCAAATTTCAGGGAAGCGACGAAGGATTCGTGCTTCTGCAAATGAGGTGTATTTTTTGGAACGTGGAAATTTCTCAACGCGGCTGGGCTTTATCCTGGTCTCGGTCGGCTGCGCCATCGGTCTCGGCAACGTCTGGCGCTTCCCGTATATCACGGGAATGTATGGCGGCGCGTCGTTCGTGCTGATCTATCTCGTCTTCCTCGCCATCCTCGGCCTGCCCATCATGGTCGCCGAGTTTGCCGTCGGCCGCGCGAGCGTGCGCAGTGCCGCGATGTCGTTCGATGTCCTCGAGCCGAAAGGGACGAAATGGCATCTTTATAAATATGGCGCCATTGCGGGCAACCTGCTGCTCATGATGTACTACACAACGATTTCGGGCTGGATGCTTTACTACATCTATCTGATGGCATCGGGCACGTTCGTCGGGCTCGATGCCGATGGCGTCGGCAAAGTCTTTGGCGGCCTGCTTGCAGACCCGTTGACGATGGCGGGCTTTATGGCACTGACGATCTGCCTCTGCGGCGGTGTCTGCTACCTCGGCGTGCAGGCGGGCGTCGAGCGCATCACGAAAATCATGATGGTCTGCCTGCTCGGCCTCATGATCATCCTCGCGGCGAACTCCGTGCTGCTCGATGGCAGCGAGGCGGGCCTCGAATATTATCTGATGCCGGATTTCTCGAAAATCATGGAGCACGGCCTGCAGGAAGTCATCTTCGCGGCGATGGGGCAGGCGTTCTTCACGCTGTCGCTCGGCATCGGTGCGCTCGCGGTCTTCGGCAGCTACATCGGCAAGTCGAAGCGCCTGACGGGCGAGGCGGGCTGGGTCATCGTGCTCGACACGTTCGTCGCCATCATGGCCGGCCTCATCATCTTCCCTGCGTGCTTTGCCTATGGCGTCAGTCCGGCGGCCGGGCCGAACCTGCTGTTCATCACGCTGCCAAACGTCTTTGAACACATGGCGTTCGGCCGTGTCTGGGGCACGTTGTTCTTCCTGTTCATGGCATTTGCCTCGATGTCGACGATTATCGCCGTCTTCGAGAACCTCATCGTCTGCTTCTTCGAGCTCACGCATGCGAGCCGCCACAAGATCATCAAGATCGGCATCCCGACGATGATCGTGCTGTCGCTGCCGTGCGTGCTCGGCTTCAATGTCTGGAGCGGCTTCCAGCCATTCGGCCCTGGCTCGGGCGTGCTTGACTTCGAGGACTTCTTCGTCAGCTACAACCTCCTGCCGCTCGGCAGCCTCGTCTACCTCGCGTTCTGCACGAGCCGCTATGGCTGGGGCTGGGATAATTTCATCAAGGAAGCCGACACCGGCCGCGGCGTTGCCTTCCCAAAATGGATCCGCTTCTACGTCACCTACATCCTCCCACTCGTCGTGCTGGCGATCTTCTTCAACGGGTATTACGCGCTGTTCTTCAAGTGAGCGGGTGACACTTTCATAAAAATGTTACGGGCATGTTCCTTGTAGAAGGAGCGTGCCTGTTTTTATAAAGAAAATTTTATAAAATCACGAAAAGATAAAAATCGTAAAGAAAAATTTACGATATAATTGATTTGCAAAAATCATAACGGTATAATTACGATATGAGAGGTGAGCTGTCATGGTACTTCGCGAACTTTATCTTCGCCGCATCCGTCCGTTTTACGATTCCGAGCTCGTCAAAGTCATCACGGGCATCCGACGATCGGGGAAGTCGACGCTGATGCTGCAGATTGTCGATGAAATTCGTGCAAAAGGCGTCCCCGAAGATCACATCATCGTCATCAATTTCGAAATGTACCGTTACCGCAATCTGATGCAGCCAGATGCGCTCAACGATTATGTGGAAGGGCGCATTCGAGATCAGGAGAAATACTATCTCTTTTTCGATGAAATCCAGAACGTCACGGATTTTGAGCTCGTCATCAATTCCTTCCGTGCGGGTCATGATGTCAGCATCTTCCTGACGGGCTCGACCTCGAAATTGCTCTCGGGCGAACTTTCCTCGCATCTGGGCGGCCGCACGCTTTCCTTCCGCGTCATGCCGTTCACGTTTCATGAAGTCCGGCAGCTGCTGGAGGAAAAGGGAAAGAAAGTGGATGTTCGCCAATTGCTCCCAGAGTACATCCAGTGGGGCGGCTTTCCACTGGTCTGGTCCGTCGATGGGGCAGAGGATCGCACGTTCGTGCTCTCGAATCTTTATGATTCCATCGTGCTCAAAGACATCATCCTGCGCAACGACATCAAGTCGCCCGTCATCCTCGAGAAAATCCTGACATACGTGATCGCCAATACATCGACGTTGTTCTCCGGCAACCGCATCGCGGGTGTGCTCACAAGCCAGGCGCTCAAGGTTTCGGCGCCTGTCGTCAATGCGTACTTGAAATCCATCGTCGATGCATGCGTTGTCGATCAGGTCGAGCGTTACGACATCCGTGGCAGCAAGGTGCTGGCCTATGAAGCAAAGCTCTACGTCTGCGACCTCGGCTTTTTTCATCTGAAGAAGAACCGCGTGAAGGATGAGTACAATTTCGTTGTCGAAACCATCATCTATAACGAGCTCGTCGCACGTGGCTATCATGTCTATGTCGGCAAGACGCCGAAAGGCGAGATCGACTTCGTCGTTACGAAGAACCAGAAGCGCTTCTATATCCAGGCGACATATCTCATGGAGAGCGAGCAGACGCGGGAACGCGAGTTCGGTGCCTACGCCAACGTCCGCGATGCCTATCCGAAATATGTCATCTCCATGGATCCGATGACACAGGACGAAAACGGCGTGCGCCATTTGGGGCTGCTGGAGTTCTTGGAGGATGAAGCGTTGATTCCACAGTAAATTTCTATTGAACAGAAAACAATAGAAAACAGGAATTTTATCCTTGCAAGGGACACGTTGGAGGCGCAGATTCTGCGCCTCCTTAATTTTGTCCTTTGCGCGAGCGGACAGGGTACAAGGTCTTTCGCTTGCGGCGGACGGATTTCGCACTTATAATAAAACCATCGAAACAAGAGGGAAGGAATCCTGAGGGTTTCGGCGAGCTTCTGAGTGATCATAGGAGGCTGCACACAAATGAATCAGAGAACCGCAGACATCCTGCAAGAGCTCCTGCGGACGGCCGATTTTCAGACGATCGGCAGCCTGGCGGAGCGGCTCGAGGTCAGCGGCAAGACGGTCTCACGTGAGATCGCGACCGTCGAAGCCGTCCTCGTACCGTATGGGCTCACATTGCAGAAGAAGAAAGG
Source organism: uncultured Selenomonas sp. (assembly GCA_902780535.1). Classification (GTDB taxonomy): domain Bacteria; phylum Bacillota; class Negativicutes; order Selenomonadales; family Selenomonadaceae; genus Selenomonas_C. Next base: position 11,904 of record CACZFT010000014.1, read on the forward strand.
GCAGGGCATCCGCCTCGTCGGCAGCACCGCCCAGAAAGAACAGCTCCGCGAGGAACTCGCGGGCAAGGAAACGAAAGCCTTCACGCCGGAGGAACGGCGCTCGATCATCGTGAGCCGCCTCCTGCCGGAGAGTGAGCCGGTCAAGCTCTTCGCACTCGCGCAGACGCTCCATGTGACGGACGGCACCATCAGCAACGATCTTGACAAGCTCGAGGGATGGTTCCGGCGCCATGGCCTCGCGCTTGTGCGGCGGCCGGGCCTCGGCGTTTACGTCGAGGGCGGCGAGCAAGCTATCCGGCAAGCCATTGTCGAGTACATTTACGACCACATCGAGGAAGGAGAGCTCCTAGAGCTCGTCCATGAAAGCCTCGTGCCGCGGGAAAGCGGCAAGGCGGCAGACCGCGCTTCGCGCTACCTCCTCGATCTCGTGGACAAAGAAATCATCTATCGTCTCGAGCATCTGATCCGCCAAGCGGAACAGCGCCTCGAGCACCAGCTCTCCGAGCAGGCATTCATCGGCCTGATCGTCCACCTCGCCCTTGCGGTGCAGCGCATCCGCAAGCAGGAGCGGATCGAGATGTCGCCGGAGTACCTCGTCAGCCTGAAGGAAACGAAGGAATTCGCTGTCGCCTCGCGCATCGGCGCGGACATCGCGAAGGAATTCGACATCCCCGTGACGGACGGCGAGCTCGGCTACATCACGATGCATCTCCTCGGCGCGCGCAGCCGCTACCGCTACCAGGCAGTACCGGGCGCGGTCGTGGACAACTTTCACCTCGTGCGTATCGCGAAGTCGATCATGAAGGCAGCGGAGCGGCAGACGGGCTATCCCATCTGCCGCAACAGCGAGCTGCTTTCCGGCCTCGTCAATCATCTCGGACCGTCGCTCCGGCGGTTGCAGATGAAGATGGAGATCCGAAACCCGTTGCTCTCCGACATGCAGACGCGCTTCCCCGAGCTCATGGAGCTCGCGCGGACAGCCGTGCAGGACACGGAGCAGGAGCTCGGGCTCCACTTCCCAGATTCCGAGATCGCCTACATCGCGATGCATCTTTCGGCGGCACTGTCCGACTGCCTCATGAAGCAGCAGCGGACGTACCGCACGATCGTTTCCTGTCCGACGGGCATGGGGACGAGCAGGCTCCTCGCGAGCCGCCTGCGCGAGCATTACGAGAATCTCCGCATCATCGATACGGTCTCGACGCTCGAGCTCACCCCGAGTTTCCTCGATGCGCAGGACGCCGACCTCGTGGTCTCCACGGTGCCGGTGCCTGACGCAAAGAAAGCATCCGTGCCCGTCATCGTCGTCAGCGCACTGCTCGACGCTGGTGACATCCGGCACATCGACGACGAACTCACGCGGCTTTCTGAGCAAGCCGTCGAGCGCGCGGCGCGTCCGAAAGTGGACTTTCCGGCTGCGCTCCGCTCGCTCGATGCCTATGCACAGGCCATCCTCTCGCTGCTCGATGGATTCTTTTCCATCGAAAAGCGCGAGACCATGACCGTCGAAGAAGTCGCAAGCGCCATCGGCAAGACCGTGGCCGCCGGAGACAGCGAACGGGCCAAGGGCATCACACACGCCCTGCTCGCACGCGAAGAACTCGGCAGCACGGCCATCACGGGGAGCGGCATGATTCTCCTTCATTGCCGCAGCCCGCATGTCAAGAAGCTCCAGTTCGGGCTCGTGCATCTCGGCCCCGTCTTTTCCTACGAGAATCAGCCGGAGGAAACGATCAAGACGGCGCTCGTGATGCTCGCACCGATGGACTGCAGCCGCCAGGCGCTCGAAACCATCGGACATATCTCGTCCATCCTATTGGAACGGTGGGGCCTCATCGAGGTCCTGCATGAGGGGAATCCAAGCTATATTCATGAAGAACTCACGCGCATCTTCCGCGAATTCTACCAAAAGCGGTCGCGCGAACTGATGGAGGAATAACAGAAATGGCAGCAAAAGAAAACAGCGCCGCCCAGGAAGCCATGCAGAAATTCGGCCGCTTCCTGTCCGGCATGGTCATGCCGAACATCGGCGCATTCATCGCATGGGGCTTCCTGACGGCCCTCTTCATCCCGACGGGCTGGCTCCCGAACGAGTACCTCGCACAGGTCGGCGGCCCGATGTCGAAATGGCTTATCCCACTGCTCCTCGGCTTCACGGGCGGCGCGGCCATCTACAAGCATCGCGGCGGCGTCGTCGGCGCCATTGCGACGAGCGGCATCATTGCTGGTGCAGACATCCCGATGTTCCTCGGCGCCATGATCATGGGCCCGATCGGCGGCTACTGCATCAAGAAGTTTGACCAGGCCATCGAAGACTACATCCCGAATGGCTTCGAGATGCTCGTCAACAACTTCTCGGCCGGCATCCTCGGCGGCATCCTCGCCATCCTCGCTTACATGGGCGTCGGCCCGGTCGTCCTCTCGGCGAATGGCGTGCTCCGCGCCGGCGTCGAAGGCATCGTCGCCATGGGCCTCCTGCCGCTCGCATCGATCATCATCGAGCCGGCAAAGATCCTCTTCCTCAACAACGCCATCAACCACGGCGTGCTCTCGCCGCTCGGCATCCAGCAGGCCGAGGAAATGGGCAAGTCGATGTTCTTCCTGCTTGAAGCAAACCCTGGCCCTGGCTTCGGCGTCCTGCTCGCTTACTGGATCTTCGGCAAAGGCTCCACGAAGGCTTCCACGCCTGGTGCCATGATCATCCACGTCCTCGGCGGTATCCACGAAATCTATTTCCCGTATGTCCTCATGAAGCCGACGCTGCTCCTCGCAGTCATCGCAGGCGGCATGTCCGGTGTCTTCACGCTGAACCTCCTTGGCGGCGGCCTCATCGCTCCGGCAGCTCCGGGCTCGATCATCGCCGTCCTCGCTATGACGCCGAAAGGCGCGTTCCTCGCCAACATGGCAGACTTCCTCGTCGCAACCGTTGTTTCCTGCGCCGTTGCTTCCATTTTCATCAAGGCATCGAAAGATGACGAAGAATCCGAAGAAGACCTCGAAGCTGCTCGCGCCAGCATGGCAGCCATGAAGAACCGCGGCAAAGACGGCCAGGAAGAGCCGAAAGTTGCTGGCAAGGACATCCGCAAGATCGTCTATGCTTGCGATGCCGGCATGGGCTCGTCGGCCCTCGGCGCTGCAGCCCTTCGCAAGAAGCTCCACAAAGCAGGCTACAACAACATCGAAGTCATCAACTTCGCCATCGGCAACATCCCGCACGACGCACAGATCGTCGTTTCCCATGAAAAGCTCGCACAGCGCGCCATCGAGGATTCGCCGCAGGCAGAGCATATCTTCATCCGCGACTTCACGCGCAACAACGTCTATGACATCATCATGGATCGCCTGCAGAACGTCGAGACGACGGAAGCTGCTCCGGCCGCTGCACCGCAGCAGAGCGCCGCAGAATCCGGCATCCTGAAGATCGAGAACGTCCGCACGAACCTCCCGTCCGTTTCCAAGGAAGACGCCATCCGCATGGCAGGCGAGCTCCTCGTCAAGAGCGGCTATGTCGGTGAAGAGTATGTCGAAGGCATGCTCCGCCGCGAGGCAGACATCTCGACGTATGTCGGCAAGGGCATCGCAATCCCGCATGGTGAGAACGAAGTCAAGAGCAGCATCAAGAAGACGGGCATCGTCGTCCTCCAGTACCCGCAGGGCGTCAAGTTCGGTGACGAGACGGCACACCTCGTCGTCGGCATCGCCGGCCTCGGCAACGACCACCTCTCCATCCTCGCGAACATCGCGACGACGATGGATGAGTGCAGCGACGAAGAGCTCCAGAAACTCTACACGACGAACGACGCGAAAGTGCTGTTCGACATGTTCACGAAAGCAGAATAATCCAGTTTCTTTCTAAAATATATGGAGGCAGAAACCATCATGAAACAGGCAGTTCATTTCGGTGCAGGCAATATCGGTCGCGGCTTCATCGGCCAGCTCCTCGCAGCGTCCGGCTATGAGATCACGTTCGTCGATGTCAATGCGGAGCTCGTCGATGACATTAACAATCTCGGTGCCTACAACATCGAGATCGTCGGCGACCAGCCCGAGCGCATCCATGTCGAAGGCGTGCATGCCATCAACAGCGCGACGAACCTTGGCGACCTGCTCGAAGCCATCGCTGGTGCTGACATCGTCACGACGGCCATCGGCCCGAACATCCTGAAATTCATCGCGCCGAACATCGCGAAAGGCCTCGTGCGCCGCATCGAGAAGAATCCGCAGCCGCTCAATATCATCGCCTGCGAGAACATGGTCGGTGGTTCGACGGTGCTGAAGAACTTCGTCTATGAGGCACTGCCCGAGGAGGCGAAGGCGAAAGTCGACGAGCTCATCGGCTTTCCGGATGCCGCCGTCGACCGCATCGTCCCGATCCAGCAGAACGACGAGAAGCTGCTCGTCAAGGTCGAGCCGTACAGCGAGTGGGATGCAAACTCCACGCAGGTCAAGGGCGAGCGCCCCGAGATCCAGGGTCTGACGTGGGTCGACAACCTGCCGGCCTACATCGAGCGCAAGCTCTTCACGGTCAACACGGGCCATGCGTCCATCGCGTACCTCGCGTATCAGAAAGGCTATGAAGACATCTTCACGGCCATGAAGGACGACGCCCTCGTCGAGGCAGCTCGCGCGGTCTGGCACGAGACGGGCACGCTACTCGAAGAGAAGTATGGTTTCGACAAGGCGACGCATGAAGCGTACATCAAGACGACGGAAGGCCGTTTCCGCAACCCGCATCTTTCCGACGCTGTCACGCGTGTCGCTCGCGGCCCGAAGCGCAAGCTCGGCGCGAAAGACCGTCTCGTGAGCCCGGCAGAGCAGCTCATCGAGCGCGGCTATGAGCCGAAGGCGCTCGCCCGCGTCATCGCCGCTGCCCTCCACTTCGATTTCGATGGAGACAAGGAAGCCGTCGAAGTGCAGTCCTACATCAAGGAACACGGCATGGAAGACGCCATCTGCCACTTCACCGGCACGGAGAAGGGCGGCAAGCTCTACCAGCTCATCGAAGAAGCGCTCAAAGCATAATCTACGCCATCCCTGTTATGGAGCCGTTGCAGCCCGCTGCAGCGGCTTCTTTGTTTGGTGTTGCAGTATTGACTTTCTGCCGCTTTTAGGCTAGAATAGCCTTGCGTTATCGCGCAGGAGCACTGCAGCGTGACGCGAGAATTTCATATCGTGCAGGGATTCTTTTATCAAAAAGATTGCAAGATCTTAGCGCTAGTTCCGCAAGCAGTTGCGGAAGACGAGGAGAAGGTTGTCGAGACGTCAGCGGATGCCTTCCGGCCGGTCCGGTCGAGAGCGCCTGTGAAACCGAGAAAGTGATTTTTCGAACAGAGACAGGCGCAGGGCGGGTTCCTGCAAAACCCAGGAGGTTTTACATCATGTGTGGTATTGTTGGTTACGTCGGGGATAAGCAGGCAGCAGACTTCCTCATCGAGGGGCTGTCGAAGCTCGAGTATCGTGGCTACGACTCGGCGGGCATCGCTGTCTATGATGGCGAGAACATCTGCGTCGAGAAATGCGTCGGCCGCCTAGCCGCGCTCCGCGACAAGATCAAGGATGACGTCCCGCAGGGCACGATGGGTATCGGCCATACGCGCTGGGCGACGCACGGCCGTCCGTCCGATGTCAACGCGCATCCGCATACGGACTGCTCCGGTGATTTCGTCGTCGTGCACAACGGCATCATCGAGAACTACCTGACGCTCAAAGAAGAACTCATCGAGAAAGGCCATGCGTTTAAGTCCGAGACGGACACGGAAGTCGTGGCGCATCTGCTTGAGGAAGTCTACAATGGCGACTTCGAAGAGAGCGTCCGCGAAGTGCTGCGCCGCATCGAGGGCTCGTACTCCCTCGTCTTCATGTGCCGCCAGCATCCGGACGAGCTCATCTGCACGAAGCAGGACAACCCACTCGTCATCGGCCTCGGCGAAGGCGAGAACTTCATCGCGTCCGACATCCCGGCCATCATCCAGCGCACGCGCCGTACGTACATCCTCAACGATGGCGAGATGGCCGTTGTCAAGAAAGACTCCATCGTCATCACGAACCGCAAGGGCGAGATCGTGACGAAGAAAGTCTTCGAGGTCAACTGGAATGCCGAGGCAGCAGAAAAAGGCGGCTTCGAACACTTCATGCTCAAGGAAATCCACGAGCAGCCGAAGGCTGTGCGCGACACGATGAGCCAGCGCATCGCCAAAGACGGCAAGAGCATCGTCATGGACGAGCTCAAGTGGACGGCGGACTACCTCAACAACTTCAACAAGATCTATATCGTCGCCTGCGGCACGGCGTACCATGCCGGCCTCGTGGGCAAGTTCTACATCGAGAAGCTCGCGCGCATCCCAGTCGAAGTGGATGTCGCATCCGAGTTCCGCTATCGCGACCCGATCGTCGATGAGAACACGTTGCTCATCGTCGTCTCCCAGTCTGGCGAGACGAGCGACACGCTCGCTGCGCTGAAAGAGTCGAAGCGCCGTGGCGCGAAGACGCTCGCACTGACGAATGTTGTCGGCTCGTCCATCGCGCGCGAGGCCGATCAGGTGCTCTACACGTGGGCAGGCCCGGAGATCGCTGTCGCATCGACGAAGGCGTACACGACGCAGCTCATCCTGTTCTTCATGCTCTCGCTCTACATGTCCGAGATCCGTGGCACGCAGACGAAAGAGCGCATCGCCGAGCTCGTCGCACTGCTCCAGAGAGTGCCGGCACAGATCAGCGAGACGCTGTCGGATGTCGAGCCGATCAAGACGTTTGCAAAGCAGTACGGCTTCAACGAGGACGTGTTCTACATCGGCCGTTCGCTCGACTATGACGTCGCACTCGAAGGTGCGCTGAAGCTCAAGGAAGTTTCGTACATCCATGCCGAGGCCTATGCGGCTGGCGAACTGAAGCATGGCACGCTCGCACTGATTGTCGAAGGCGTCCCCGTCATCGCGCTCGCAACGCAGAAGAGCGTCTATGAGAAGACGCTGTCGAACATCAAAGAGGTCAAGGCGCGTGACGCTGTCGTCATCGGCATCGCAGCCGAAGGGGATGATGAGCTCGAGAAGTACGTCGACCACGTCATGAAGGTGCCGGAGACGGACGAGCTCCTGATCCCGATCCTCACGGTCGTGCCGCTGCAGCTCCTCGCATACTACGCCGCCATCACGCGTGGCTGCGACGTCGACAAACCGCGCAACTTGGCGAAGTCCGTCACCGTCGAGTAATTTCACGCAAAGGCGATTTATTCCTTGTGATATGTTTGATTTCCCGCTACAATATCCGTTGTAGCGGGAATTTTTTTATGTCGAAAAGGAGAACATCATTCATGAAGGCATTCATTTACGATATGGACGGCGTCATCGTCGACTCGGAGCCCGTGCATCTGCGCGTGGAGAAACACATCCTCGAGACGCAGGGCATCCACGATGTGACGTGGGAGGAACTCGAAGCATATCAAGGTTCAAGCGACCTCAACATGTGGCAGGACATGGCGAAGAAATATCAGCTGAAAGAAGCACCGGAAAAGTTCGTCAAGGCAAAGAAATATCTCTTCGACCGCACGATGCATGAAAAAGGGGCAAAGGCTATTCCCGGCGTCTTGGACCTCATCGAGCGCACGCATGCGCTGCGCACGCAGGGCATCAAGACGGCTGTCGCCAGCTCGAGCGATCCAGAGTTCATTCGTTTTGTCCTGACGTCGCTTGGCGTGTTCGAAAAATTCGACGCCGTCCAATCCGGCGCGGTGCTGCCGCAGTCGAAGCCCGATCCTGCTGTCTATCTCAAGACGGCTGCTGATCTCGTTGTCAATCCCAAAGACTGCGTCGTCATCGAGGACACGGAAAATGGTGCGCGCGCCGCAAAGGCCGCTGGCATGTACTGCATCGGCTTCCGCAGTCCGCACAGCGGATTGCAGGACCTCTCCATGTGTGACGAGATCGTTGACAACATGGCTGATGTTAATCTCGAAAAGTTTTTTTGAAAAAACTGTTGACAAAGAGCATCGAACCGAGTATCATATTACAAGTCGGCGGCAGACAGCGAGAGCACAGCACCGCAGGCAGCGATGAAACCAATGAAGCGAAGTTGCTTCACAGAGAAAGGAAGCTATTTGCCTCCGGCAAATGGCTAAATCATCTCTAAGCGCTAAAGCGCAAAGAGCT
>CACZFT010000015.1:0-4992 GCA_902780535.1 uncultured Selenomonas sp.
CTACGCCATCGACGTCGGCTATGGCCAGCTCGCCTGGAAGCTCCGCACGGATGAGCGCGTCGTCAACATGGAGCGCACAAACATCCGCTATGTCACGCCCGACGACATCGGCGAGCCCTTGGACTTCGCGTCCATCGACGTGGCGTTCATTTCGCTCGACAAAGTCCTGCCTGTCGCAAAGACGCTGCTCTCAGACACGGGCGAAATCCTCGCGCTCATCAAGCCGCAGTTCGAGGCTGGCCGCGAGCACGTCGGCAAGAAGGGCGTCGTCCGCGATCCGGCCATCCACGAAGCTGTCTGCCATAAGGTCATTGATCTCGCACGCGGCCTCGCTTTCATCCCGAAAGCGCTGACATTTTCGCCCGTCAAGGGGCCCGAGGGCAACATCGAATACCTTGTCTGGCTCACGAAAGATACATCCGCTGCGGATAGCATCGCTGACGGCCTCGTCGAAACGGTCGTCCGGCAGGCGCACGAAGCGCTCGATAAATAAAAGAAGGAGGCGGGACACATGACAAAGTGTCAGCCCATGCAGATTGCCATCTACCCGAATCTCGACAAGAAGGATGTCCATGGTGTCGTGCGGCGCATCGTCCGGTTCTTTTCTGACAAGGCCGTGCACCTCATGATGCCGCAGAAGGAAGCGGCGGCGCTCGGCATGGAAGAGCTCGGCGTGCAGCAGATTGAGCAGCTGCCCGTCGATATGGCGCTCTCGCTCGGCGGCGACGGCACGCTCCTCGGCGTCTGCCAGCGCTATGGCGCACATGTCGTGCCCGTCTGCGGCGTCAACCTCGGCACGCTCGGCTTCATGGCCGACATCGAGCCCGCCGAGCTCGAAGACCGCCTCGCCAAGATCCTTTCGTGCGATTACTACATCGAAAGGCGCCTGCTGCTTGCTGGCTGGCTGCGGCGCGGCGGCAAGGATACGTTCCTCGGCCATGCTATCAACGACGTCGTCGTGACAAAGGGGGGCGTCGCGCGCATGCTCTATCTCGGCCTGTCCATCAATGAGACGCATATCGTCGATTACAAGGCCGACGGCATCATCGTCTCGACGCCGACCGGCTCGACGGCCTATTCGCTTTCGGCTGGCGGCCCGATCATGAACCCGGCCATCCAGGCGCTGCTCGTGACGCCAATCTGCGCGCATACGTTCAATATGCGGCCGCTCGTAGCGCGTGATAGCGACGTCGTCCACATCCACGTCGCCTCCGTGCATCAGGACATCCTCGTGACATTCGACGGTCAGGAGAGCGTGCCGCTGCTGCCAGGCGACGAGGTCATCGTGCGCAAGGCGCAGGAATCGGCGAAAATCGTGAAATTCGAAGACAAGGACTACTATCAGGAACTCAAGACAAAGCTCTGGAACTGAGCCGTCACAGGAGAATGTTGTTTTGAAAAAAGAGGAACGCTACGAGAAGATTCGCGAAATCATCGACCGCCAGGTCATCGAGACGCAGGAAGACCTCACGAACGCATTGCGCGAAGAGGGCATCGAGGTGACGCAGGCGACGGTCTCCCGCGACATCAAGGAGCTCATGCTGACAAAGGTGCCGATGGGGCAGGGGCGCTACCGCTACGCCGCGCCGTCCGCACACGCCGAAGGCGGCGGCTTCTTCCAGGCGAGCCGCATCGCACGCCTGTTCCGCGACACCGTGCTCAGCATGGACTACAGCGAAAACCTCATCGTCGTCAAGACCATGCCCGGCGCGGCCAATGCCGTGGCATCGGCCATCGACTACACGAAATGGCCGCAGGTCATCGGCACGATTGCAGGCGACGACAACATCCTGATCATCGTCAAGCCAAAAGAAGCCGTGCCAGAAGTGCTGGCGTTGCTCGATGCGATGACAAAAGATGCAGAAAACAGCTAGGCGTTATTTTGCCTCCCTCTCAGAGGGAGGGGACCGCGAAGCGGTGGTGGGAGTCCCCTGTACGGCAATACAACCAGCATGCCGCAAACTTCCGCGGGTGCGAAAGAAAGGTGACGATATGCTCAAATCTCTGACCGTCTGGAACTTCGCCTTGCTCGAACACGTTGAAATCAGCTTTGGCGCGGGTCTCAACATCCTGACCGGCGAGACGGGCGCGGGCAAGTCCATCCTCATTGACGCGCTCGGACCGCGTGACGGCCGATGCCATCCGCACGGGCTGCGACTGGCTGCGCGTCGAAGCCGTCTTCACGCTCGACGGGCAGAAGGCGCTTCAGACCTTTTTGCAGGAGCAGGCCATCGACACGAGCGAAGGCACGCTGATCGTGACGCGGCAGGTCGCGCGCGCCGGCCGCAACAACGTCCTCGTCAATGGCAGCCATGTGACGCTCGCCGTGCTCAAGCAGATCGGCGCGTACCTCGTCGACATCCACGGGCAGAACCAGAACCTTGCGCTGCTCAAAGAAGCGAGCCAGTATGACCTGCTCGACCGCGAGAATCCCGCCATCACGCAGGCGCTCGCCGACTACCGCGCGCAGTACGCGCTCTGGAATGAGCGCAAGCAGGCGCTCGAACAGCGGCAGATGGATGCGCGCGAATATGCCCAGCGCCTCGACATGCTGCGTTGGCAGGATCAGGAAATCGAGGACGCCAAGCTCGAAGTCGGAGAGGACGACCGTCTTGAGGAAGAGATTCGCAAACTCTCCCATGCTGAAAAGATTTCAGACAGCGTCCGCGAAGCCTATCGCCTCATGGACAGTGACACGCGCGACGGCCTCGGCGTCCTTTCGGCGCTCTCTGCCATCCAGAAAGACCTCGAAGACATCAGCCGCTATGACACGGCGCTCGCCAATGCGCAGAAAATCGTTGAAGACGCGGCTGTCTCGCTGCAGGAAGCGGCCGCCGAGATTCGCGACTATGGTGAGGACATGGACTTCAGTCCGCAAAAGCTCGACGAGCTCCAGAGCCGCATGGATGTCATCTACAAACTCCGCAAGAAATACGGTGCGACCGTCGAAGACGTCCTCGAACACCAAAAGAAGGTGCAGCAGGAGCTCGCCGACATCGAGAATTACGACGAAGACATTACGAAGCTTCGGAAAGACATCGCCGAAGCGGAAGCCGAACTCCGGACGAAGGCAGAGCACCTCTCGGAACTCCGCACGCAGGGCGCGGCCGTGCTCACCGAGGAAATCGGCGCACAGCTCGCGGCGCTCGGCATGCCGCATGCCGTCTTTGCCATCGAGGTCACGCCAGAGGAAACGTTCGGCCCGCGCGGTATCGACCGCGTGTTCATGAGCTTTTCGGCGAATCCCGGCGAAGCGCCGAAACCGCTCGCGAAAGTTGCGTCCGGTGGCGAGCTCTCGCGCATCGCGCTTGCCATCAAGGCCGTCTCGGCCTCGCGCGACCAGTCCGTGCCGAGCATGGTCTTTGACGAGATCGACACTGGGCTAGGCGGCCGCACGGCGCAGATGGTCGCCGAGCGCATCGCACTCGTCGCGAAGTACAAGCAGGTGCTCTGCATCACGCATCTGCCGCAGATCGCCTGCATGGCTGACGTCCACCTCTACATCGCGAAGCACGCGGCCGAAGGCCACACGCTGACAGAAGTCCACCGCCTGACCGACGCGCAGGAAATCAACGAAATCGCGCGCATGGCGTCCGGCTCCGACGTCTCGGCCGCCTCGCTCGACAACGCAAGAGAAATGGTCGCCCACGCCCGCCAGAAGAAAAGTACCTTGGTGCAGAATGGCTCCCCCTCTGGGGGAGCTGGCACCCGTAAGGGTGACTGAGAGGGTAGCAACGTTTGAGAATATCGAAATTAAGGAGGATCTCACTATGTACGAAGACCTGATCGAAAAGAAGCTCAAGAGCGAAGACATCTTTGACGGCACTTTGCTGCATGTCAAGCGTGACACGGCCCTGCTGCCAAATGGCGAGCAGGCGACGCGCGAATGGATCAAGCACCCGGGCGCCTCAGCCGTCATCCCGTACCTGCCCGATGGCCAGATTATCCTCGTGCGCCAGTACCGTTACCCCGTGCAGCGCGTGACGCTCGAGATTCCGGCCGGCAAGCTCGACGGCCCTGAGGAAGACCCGTACGTCTGCGCTGTGCGCGAGCTCTCTGAAGAGACGGGCTACACGGCCAAAACCATTGAAAAGCTCACGACCATCGGCACGACCGTCGGTTTCTCGAACGAATACATCCATATCTACAAAGCCGAAGGCCTGACCCCCGGCGAAATGCACCCCGACGACGATGAATTCCTCAACGTCGTCAAAGTCCCGCTCGAAGAAGCCGTCCAGATGACGCGCGACGGCCGCATCTTCGATGCCAAATCCATCGTCGCCATTCTCATGCTGCAGGAGGATCTTCGTTCATGAGTGATTTCCTCATCGGCCTCGTTGCTGGCCTGCCGGGCCTCATCATCGCCATGGTCATCCACGAGTATGCCCATGCGCGCATGGCGGTAGCGCTCGGCGACTTCACGCCGCGCCTCATGGGGCGGCTGACGCTCGACCCGCGCGCCCATATCGACCCCATCGGCCTCATCATGCTGTTCCTCGTGCGGTTCGGCTGGGCAAAACCGGTCATCATCAACCCGAACAACTTCAAGAAGCCGCGCCGCGACGACATCCTCGTTTCTGTTGCGGGCCCGGCCGCGAATCTCATCATCGCGTTCATTACGCTGTTCCTGCTTGTGCTGTTCACGAAATATGCGGGACGTCCGTCGTCCGGCGCCATCTACGTGCTGCGCCTCATCATCATCTATAACATCAACTTCGCGATTTTCAACATGATTCCCGTGCCGCCGCTCGACGGCTCGCACATCCTGCGCGAGCTGCTGCCGCGCGATCTCGCGTATCAGTTTGACCAGCTCGAACGCTACAGCTTCCTGATACTCATCGTCTTCCTCATGACGCCGATTCTCGACTGGGTGTTCGTGCCGCTGCAGCGCGTCGTCTGGGATCTCTTCACGGCGCTCTTATCCATCTTCTTCTGACGTTTTATGGAAAACTACCAGATTCACCTGCAATCCTTCGAAGGCCCGATGGACCT
>CACZFT010000015.1:5026-29717 GCA_902780535.1 uncultured Selenomonas sp.
CTTGCCTATCTTGACGAAATGAAGCGCTTTGACATCGAGATCGCGAGCTCGTTCCTCGTCATGGCGGCAACGCTTCTCTCCATCAAATCGCGCATGATGCTGCCGAAAACGGTCATCACGGAAGAAGAGGAAGAAGATGACCCTCGAAAAGAACTCGTCGAGCGCATCCTCGCGTATCGCAAGTACCAGCAGGCCAGCCTCGAACTCACGGCGCGTGCCGAGCAGGAAGGGCGCTTCTGTTCGCGTCCGCCGATGAAACTTCCGGCGCATCGCGTGCTTGCCGGGCCGCTGTCGCTCAAAAAGCTCCTCGAAGCCTATGGCATGGCCGTGCGCGTCGGCGAAGAACTCGCCATCCCAGAAGCCCTCGTCACGCCTGACCCGATTCGCGTGCAGGATCGTATCGAGGAAATCGAACATTTGCTCGAGCGCACGCAGAGGCCCCTGCGCTTTTCCGAGACATTCCGCATGGGCGACCTCGGCAGCCTCATCACCTCGTTCCTTGCCGTCCTCGAACTCCTGCGCCTCGGCCGCGTCCACGCTTGGCAGACAGCAGATGGAAGAGAATTCATGATCCAATCGCGGAAGGAGGGAACACCGCATGACGCCTGAACAATATGGACAAAACGGGCAAAATGAACAAGAAGGGCAGGGGAACAGCCTCGCCCAGATTCTTGAAGCCGTCCTGTTCGCCGCCGGCGACCCCGTCCGCATGGACGAACTGCTTCGCATTCTCGAATGCACGCCAGAAGCCCTCGAAAATGCCGCCGCTGACCTCCGCACTACGCTCGACGACCGCGGCAGTGCCCTGACGCTCCGCGAAGTCGCCGGCGGCTGGCAGCTCGTCACGCGGCCCGCCTATTACCACTACCTCGAAAAACTCACCCAGATTCTCGACCACAAGCTCACGACCCCGACGATGGAAACTCTCTCCATCATCGCCTACCGCCAGCCCATCACGAAGACCGAAATCGAAGAAATCCGCGGCGTCCGCATCGAAAAATCCCTCGCAAGACTTTTAGAATACGGCCTCATCGAAGAACGCGGCCGCAAAGCGACGATTGGACGACCGATTCTTTATGCTACGACTGATATGTTTCTCGAGGCGTTCGGGCTTAGGAGCCTCGAAGATCTGCCGAATCTGCTGACGGATCAGGAAGCGGCAGAGGGATTGGCGCCCGAGCAGCTGGCGCTGATTGAGACGGGGGAGCTCAAAGGGAACTGACCTCATCGGACTTTAGGAATGCCGTTCAGAAACGTTCGGCTATCGTACCCTACTACTCCCCCCGCCGCTTACGCGGCCCGTCCCCCCTCAATGAAGGGGGCTGAAGTTTGAATGCCTCCCTCCTTTTCAAAGGATATATCCAACCAGGCGACATCCATCGCATCAGGAGCACAAGAAACGTCATCTCGCGCGAAGAAACAAATCACTTCGGGAAGGCGGGGGCTTCCATAAGGGCTCTTTTAGCTGTAAGGAAACGGAAAGCTTCGAGATACCGCAATGTGAACCGAAAGCCGCAAAGTCCATCAAACCTCGCAGGCCGTGTCAGCGTTGAGCCCGTTGGAAGCCCCCGCCTGACCCCGAGCACGTACTCCACTTCGCGTGCCCCGATGTGCGTCTCCCTCTCCTCCCGTTTAGCCTTTGTTTACATCCCTTCCATCTTCTTTTGAGCTTCCTCTGTTACTCTATACACATCAAAGAGATCACACACAGACTACACAGGAGGAACTCCTATGGAAGACCCGAACCCTGAAACACAGGCACACAACACGAAATCCAGCCGCGTCCTCGCGCATTTCCACGCTTCCCACTTCATTCGCAGCGCCACGGCGACCGTCCTCATGGTCGTCGGCGTCTTTGCTCCGTTTACGCTTGTTCACGGCTTTGCACAGCCGCATCCTGACCGCATCAGCCGCGCCACGATTGCCGAGGTCGCAAACCTCACGCATGAAGACGCCGCACTCAAGAATGGCCTTTCGTCCAAGCTCCGCCTTGAAGATGAGGAAGAGCCGCAGCAGCCGAGCCGCGTGCTCGCGAAGAAGCTGCTCGCGCGTGCAGCCGCCGTCGAAAGCGGCGTCACGCAGGACATGAAGCGTCTTGAAAACGACGACATGCAGCTCCAGGGCCTCGACTACCGCTTCAAAGGCGAGGAAAGCCTCGTGCGCAAGATCGAGCGCGATGCCGTGGCGCAGGACATCGCGCTTGAAGCGGCCGCTGAAAACATTCACGACGTCTTGCGCTATACGCTGACGATTGACGCCGACCGCTATCAGGAGGCCGTGCCGAATGTCCTCGGCCAGCTCACATCGTCCGGCTATACGGTCGAGAAGTTCAACAATGCCTGGGGCGGCAAATATTATCAGGGCGTCAACGTCCAGCTCGAAAGCCCAGACGGCGTGCCTGTCGAGCTCCAGCTCCACACGCCGCAGTCGTTCGCGATCAAGCAGGCATCGCATGGCGTCTACGAGATTCGCCGCGACCCAGCTTCGACGCCCGAGCAGGTCGCCAGGGCAAAACGCCTGAGCCTCGCCTACAATGCGCAGGTCCGGACGCCTGAGGGTGCGGAAGCCCTTGACTGGCCAGCTGCGTAAACAAAACAAACCATATCTGAGCCGAAGGAAAACCCTTCGGCTCGTTTTACATATTGCAATCCCGCCCTGTCCTTGCTAAGATAAGGAAAGTAGTTTTCGAACGGATAAAAAAGCATGACTGGAGGAATCCTTTTTGATCGAATTATTGGCGCCGGCCGGAAGCCGGGAGTCGCTGATTGCTGCTGTCGAGGCTGGAGCAGATGCCGTGTACCTCGCAGGCAGCCAGTTTGGCGCGCGCGCCTATGCTGACAATTTTGACGATGACGCACTCGCTGAAGCCATCCGCTTTGCCCACCTGCGCGGCGTCCATATCCATGTCACCGTCAATACGATGGTGCTCGACGAAGAGCTCGATGATGTCCGCCGCTACTTGCAATTTCTTGAGAAAGTTGGCGCTGATGCTGCGCTCGTTCAGGACCTCGGCGTCGCGAAACTCGCCCGCGAATGTGCGCCGAACCTGCCGCTTCACGCGAGCACGCAGATGACGATTCACAATGTCCAGGGCGCCCGTGCGATGGAAGCGCTCGGCTTTTCACGCGTCGTGCTCTCGCGCGAGCTTTCTCTGCCTGAGATTCGAGAAATCGTGCAGAACACGAATGCCGAAGTCGAATGCTTCACGCATGGCGCACTCTGCGTCTGCTATTCAGGCCAGTGCCTCATGAGCAGCATGATCGGCGGCCGCAGCGGCAACCGCGGCTGCTGCGCTCAGCCCTGCCGCCTGCCTTATACGCTCGTAGATGTTGCAGGGGATGACGTGCTCGGGGACACGGCCGGCAATTTCCTGCTTTCGCCGAAAGACCTCAATACGCTCGACCTTTTGCCGCAGCTCGTGGAGGCCGGCGTCTCGTCGCTCAAAATCGAAGGCCGCATGAAGAAGCCGGAATACGTCGCGACCGTCGTCAAGACGTATCGGGCCGCACTTGACCGCATCCTTGCCAAGCAGGACACGCCCCCGACGCAGGAAGAACATGACCGTCTCGCACAGATTTTTAACCGCGACTTCACGACGGCATATCTCGAAGGCCGTCCGGGCCGCGCGATGATCAGCGACCGCAAGCCGAACAACCGCGGCCGCCTCGCGGGCCGCATCGTCTCGTATGACAAGGCTGCCCGCCGCGCCACGCTCCACCTCGCAAGCGATCTCAATATCGATGACGACCTCGTCATCTGGGTCAAAGTCGGCGGCCGCGTCACGTCGCGCGTCCAGGACATGCAGGACGCCGAGGGACGTGCCATCGACCACGCCGAGGCAGGGCAGGACGTGACGATTCACATGCAGAACACCGTCCACCCGCACGACCGCGTCTTCAAAGTCTACGATGTCCGCCTCATGACTGAGGCCAAGAAATACTATACGAGCGGCGCACCGATCCGCCGCATCCCTGTCGACATCGAGGTCACGGCCCGCCTCGGCCAGCCGCTTGAAATCTCCATGACGGATGCTGACGGCCATACAGCCAAAGCCGCGACGGAGTTCCTCGGCGAGCCCGCGAAAAAGCGTCCGCTGACGGAAGAGACCGTCCGCAAGCAGATCGACCGCCTCGGCACGAGCGTCTTTTCGCTTCGCAATCTCAAAACGACCATCGACGACGGCGTCATGTTCCCAATGAGCGAAATCAACAAGGCACGGCAGAAAGCTGTGGAACAGCTCGAACAGGCGCGGCTCCATGATTTTGACCGGCCGGCAGGAGGGCGTCGTGGCCCGCGTAACCAGCAATCCGGAATTTCAAACTCCCATCTTGTGAGACTCCCTCAGTCAGCCATTCGGCTGACAGCTCCCTCTGAGAGGGAGCTTAAATTCAGTGGTTCCCCTTCTCTCGAACTCGTTGTCTCGACAGACACTCTCGACCAGACGAAATCCGCTCTCTCCGCGGGTGCCGACGCCATTCTGTTTGACGGCGATTCCTACGGTCACGAAGCTCTCGGCCCCCAGCGCTATGAAGAAGCACTGCGCCTTGTCCGCGACGCGGGAAAACGCATTTATTTCAATACGCCGCGCATCGTTCGCAGCGAACATTTCTCGCAGGTGCAGGCCATCTTTGAGGCCGCGCAGACCCTTGCGCCTGATGGCGTCTATGTCCAGAACATCGGCATGCTCTCGGCAGCAAAGGCCCTCGGCCTCCCGGTCTGCACGGACAGCTCGCTCGTCGTGGCAAATCACGAGACGCTGGCGTTTTTCGCCGCGCAAGGCGTCCGGTCGGTGACGCTTTCGCCAGAGCTCACGCTCGAGCAGGTGCGCCGCCTTGCGGACATTTCGCCTCTGCCGCTCGAGTGCATCGTCCACGGCCCGCTCGAGCTCATGGTCTCGGAATACTGCGTGCTCGGCAGCTTCCTTAGCACGTCGGAGAAATCCGAGAAGGGGAAGGGCAACCCATCGGCTGGCGTCCCGGGCTGCACGATGCCGTGTGTGCGCGGCCATTATGCACTGCGCGACCGCAAGAGCATTGATTTCCCGATTGTCTGCGACCAGTTCTGCCACATGCACATCCTCAACAGCCGCCCGCTCTCGATGCTGCCGCATGTGCCGGCGTTCCGCTCGGCCGGCATCGCCCGTATCCGCATCGACGGCCGCTCGTACACGCCGCAGGCGCTCGCAAGCATCGTCCGCAACTATGCGCGCGTGCTCGGCATGAGCGAAGGGGCGTTTGCTGCCGTCATTGACAAAATCACCGCCCTCGAGGGCAAGGACTTCACGCGCGGCCACTATTTCCGCGGCGTTGCGGAAAAGGCTCCTGAGCGTGGCTTGTCCTTCCGGTAACATCTAAAGGAGTAATTCATTGGAATCCGAAGTATATAAAGTTCTTGAATACAGCCGCATCCGCTCGATGCTCGCGGACTGCGCGTCTTCGATTCTCGGCAAGGAGCTTGCGCGCTCCATCACGCCGACGGACGAAGCCGAAGACGTCCAGTCACGCCTCGACGAGACAGCTGAGGCTGTGCGTATCGCGGGCTTTTCCGCGCCGCCGCTCGGAGGCATCCGCGACCTGCGTGCCTACCTCAAAAAAGCGAAGCTCGGCGCGAGCCTCACGCTTGATGAATTCATGGACGTCCGCAGCATGCTCTATGCGACGAGCGCCGTCAAGCGCTTTTTCAGCGAGCTCGAAGTCGAAGCGCCGATGCTCAGGGAGCAGGCGCAGAACCTCGAAATCCTCACGATGCTCGAGCGCAGTCTCGACAATGCCATCGACGAGCGCGGCGAGCTCCGCGATGATGCGAGCGTCGAACTCGCGCGCATCCGTCGTGAGCGCGCTGCCGCCGAAGCGCATGTCAAAGATCGCATCGAAGCGCTTCTGCATGCGCCGCAGCTCCAGAAGCACCTGCAGGAAGCCATCGTAACCGTCCGCGATGGCCGCTACGTGCTGCCCGTCAAGGCCGATGCGCGCCGGTTTGTGCCGGGCATCGTGCATGACCAGTCCGCGACGGGCTCGACGCTCTTCATCGAGCCGATGTCCGTCGTCGATGCCGGCAACGACATCAAGCAGCTCACGCTTTCCGAACAGCAGGAAGTCGCGCGCATCCTCAAATCCCTGACGCGCGACATCGCGAAACAGCAGGACGCGCTGACGGAAAACGCCCGCATCCTCGCCGGGATTGACTTCGCTTTTGCAAAAGCCCGCCTCGCCGAGCGCATGCAGGCCACGGAGCCGAAACTCAGCGCCGAGGGCATCACGGACCTCAAGGGCGCGCGTCATCCGCTGATTGCCCCGCAAAAGGTCGTGCCGATTGACATCGCGCTCGGCGGCAGGTACAAGATGCTGCTGATCACGGGCCCGAACACCGGCGGCAAGACCGTCAGCATGAAGACGCTCGGCCTGCTCGTCCTCATGGCGCAGAGCGGCTGTTTCCTGCCCGTCGAGCAGGGCTCGACGATTGCCGTCTACCAGAATGTCTACGCCGACATCGGCGACGAGCAGAGCATCGAGCAGAGCCTTTCGACATTTTCCGCACACATGACGCACATCGTCGCGATCCTTTCGAAAGTCGGCCCCGACGACCTCGTTCTCGTCGACGAACTCGGCGCGGGCACGGACCCGGAGGAAGGCGCGGCGCTCGCGATGGCCATCCTTGAACGGCTGCTCACGATTCATGCCGCGACGGTTGCGACGACGCATTATTCCGAGCTCAAGACGTTTGCTTACACGCGTGCCGGCATCGAGAATGCCTGCGTCGAATTTGATACGAAGAGCCTGCGGCCGACATACCGCCTGCTCATCGGCATCCCGGGCGCGAGCAACGCCTTTGCCATCAGCCAGCGCCTCGGGCTCGCCGAGTCCGTCATCCTGCGCGCGCAGGAACTCATCCGCGCCGATCATGCGCAATTTGAAAATGTCGTCGGCGAGCTCGAGCAGCAGAAGATGCTTTACGAGCAGATGAATGCCGACCTCGCCGAGCGCGAGCGCCATGTCCGGTCGCTTGAGCAGAAAGTCAATGCCGAGAAATCCGCGCTCGACAAGAAGAAGGGCGATTTCATCAAGAAGGCGCGGCAGGAAAGCGCGGCCCTCGTGCGCCGCACGCGCCGCGAATCAGAAGAAATCATCGAATCGCTCAAGAAGCAGTTTGATGACCAGGGCATCCATGCGCGGCAGGAGGCCATGCAGGAAGCGCGCCGCCGTCTCAACGAAGCCGCCGAAAAAGCCCGCCCGGGCATCGTCGGCCAGAAGCACTTCGGCCGCCGCATCGACCTCAAGACGCTGAAGGCCGGCGACACGATCTATGTGCCGAAGCTCGACCAGAAGGGCAGCGTTCTCGAGATTCGCGGCCGCGAGCTCACGGTGCAGATCGGCAGCCTGCGCACGAACCTCAAGGCCTCGGCCTGCCGCTTCCTCGGCCACGGCGGCGAAGCGGGCAGGGGAGAGACGCTCATGAATGGCGCCGCCGCCGGCATCGGCAAGAAGACGAAAGGCGCGAAATGGGCGGCCGCCGGCAATGGCGGCACGGGCGTCTACCGCCAGGCGCGCGGCACGACGGAGCTCCTTGACAAGACATCGACGGCCCGTCGCGAGATCGATATTCGCGGTCTCATGGTCGACGAAGCAGAGAGCGTGCTGTCAAAATTCATCGACGACGCGCAGATCGCGGGCCTCAGCGAAATCCTCATCATCCACGGCAAAGGCACGGGGGCGCTTCGAAAGGGCGTGCAGGAATACCTCAAGCATCATGCGAGTGTCCTTTCGTACCAATTCGCCGACCAGACGGATGGCGGCACGGGCGCGACAATCGCCCAGCTCAAATGATTCCCCCTTTCCAGCGGCTTCAATTCGTGCTAGAATGGTAACGTATTGACATCAAGGAGGGCCAACATGGAGAAACGTCCTACATCGAGCCGCAGACCGCGCACGCCGCAGAAAGCAACGAGCAACGGCAAGCGCATCGCGCTCGGTTTCCTCATCATCCTGCTCGTCATGGTGACGGGCATTGGCTGCGGATTCCTCACGGCCAGCATGAATACGAAGCCAGACCTCGCCCACGACATCCTGCCGCCGGCGTCCTCTCATATCTATGACACGAATGGCAACGAGATCGCGAACATCCATGCCGACGAAAACCGCGAGCCGGTCAAAATCGCGCAGGTTCCGAAAGACTTGCAGAACGCGTTCGTCGCCGTCGAGGACAACCGCTTCTACGACCACATGGGCGTCGACCCGCGCGGCATTGCACGCGCCATTTACGCGAATCTGCGCGGCCGCACCGTCACGGAAGGCGGCTCGACGATCACGCAGCAGCTCGCGAAGAATGCCTACCTGACGCAGGATCGCACGCTCAAGCGCAAGATCCAGGAAGTTTTCCTCGCGCTGCAGCTCGAGCGCCAGTATACGAAACAGGAAATCCTCGAGCTCTATCTGAACCAGATCTATTTCGGGCAGGGCGCCTATGGCGTCCAGGCCGCCGCGCAGACGTATTTCGGCAAGAACGTCGAAGACCTCGACCTCGACGAGTGCGCTATGCTCGCCGGCATTCCGAAGAGCCCGAACTACTATTCGCCGCAGAACAACCTGCAGGCCGCACAGGAACGCAAGGCGACCGTGCTCGACCAGATGGCGAAATACGGCTACATCACAGAGACGGAAGCCGCCAAGACGAAGAAAATGGAGCCGACCATCATCAAGCCGAAACCAAAGGACACGACGAATCAGGCGGCGTACTTCGTCGACTATGTGACGCAGCTCATGATTGACAAGTATGGCGCCGATGCCGTCTATAAAGAAGGCCTCAAGATCTACACGACCATCGACATGGACATGCAAAAAGCGGCCGAAGACGCCATGAAGAATCTGCCGAACAGCAGGGTTGACGCAAATGGCGTCCAGCAGCCGCAGGGCGCTCTCGTCGCCATCGACCCGCACAATGGCTACATCAAGGCCATGGTCGGCGGCCGCGGCACGGATCAGTTCAACCGTGCCACGATGGCCGAGCGCCAGCCGGGCTCGGCGTTTAAGCCATTTGTCTTTGCGGCGGCACTCGAAAACAAGTTCACGCCGTCGACCGTGATCGACGACAGCCCCATGAAGGTTGGTGACTGGGCGCCGCAGAACTACAACCGCACGTTCAACGGCAAAGTTACGTTGCGCTATGTGGCCGAGCAGTCGCTGAACGTCCCGACCGTCAAGATCGCGCAGAAGCTCGGCATCGACAAGCCGATTTACTACGCGCAGGAAATGGGTATCAGCTCGTTCGTGCTCGACGGCCCACAGAATGACCGCAACCTCTCGACGGCGCTCGGCGGCCTCACGAAAGGCGTCACGCCGCTCGAACTCGTGAGTGCCTATGGCACGTTTGCGAACAAGGGCGTCCATGTCGACCCCGTCGCTGTCACGAAAGTCCTCGACCGCAACGGCAAAGTGCTCGAACAAGCTGAGCCGAAGCAAAGAAGCGTCATCAGCGAGCAGAGTGCGGCCGAACTCACGGACATGCTGGAAGGCGTCATCCAGAAGGGCACGGGCACACGCGCAAAAATCGGCCGTCCGGCCGCTGGCAAAACGGGTACGACGAGTGACTACCATGATGCGTGGTTTGTCGGCTACACGCCCGACCTCGTCGCCGGCGTTTGGATCGGGAGCGACGACAATGCCTCCCTTGGCGGCATGAGCGGCGGTTTGACGCCTGCCGTCATCTGGAAAGCCTTCATGAGCAAGGCGCTGGCCTCGACGCCGCCGAAGAACTTTGACGGTTCGTCCGCTGGCGGCAAGTCCGATGCCATTGGCGAGCTCGAAAACGACAAGAAGTCCGAGCTCAAGAGCGACAAGAAAGCCGCCAATGGCAAGCAGGACAGCGCGAAGTCCGATGGCGGCAAGAACGCACAACAGGGCGGCCAGCAGTCGCAGGGCGGCGGCAACCAGCAAAGCGCGCCAGCCCAGGCCCCGGCCCAGCAGCCCGCGGCACCGGCCTCGAATGTGCCAGAGCCCGGCGGCGGCGTGTCGAAAGGAAGAAACTAATTAAAGGAGAGAATCCCTTTGCCAAATGTATTTGATACCCTCAAGGAGCGCGGCTTTGTCGCGCAGTGCACGAACGAGCAGGAACTTCACGACCTCTTTGACAAGGAGCGCGTCACGTTCTATATTGGCTTCGACCCGACGGCCGACAGTCTCCATGCCGGCCACTTCATCGCCCTCATGGCCATGGCACACCTCCAGCGCGCAGGCCATCGCCCCATCTGCCTCGTCGGCGGCGGCACGGGTACCGTTGGCGATCCTACGGGCCGCACGGACATGCGCAAGATGCTGACGGACGAGCAGATCGAGCACAACTGCGAATGCTTTAAGAAGCAGATGGCGCGTTTCATTGATTTCTCGGACGGCAAGGCCATCATGGCGAACAATGCCGACTGGTTGCGCAAGCTTAATTATGTTGATATGCTGCGCGATGTCGGCGCTTGCTTCACCGTCAACCGCATGCTGGCCGCCGAGTGCTACAAGCAGCGCTGGGAGAAAGGCCTGACATTCCTCGAATTCAACTACATGGTCATGCAGGCCTATGACTTCCTCGAACTCAACCGCCGTTATGGCTGCAAGCTCCAGATGGGCGGTGACGACCAGTGGTCGAACATCATCGCAGGCGTCGAGCTCAACCGCCGCAAGAGCGGCACGGCCGTCTACGGCCTCACGAACAAGCTGCTGACGAAGAGCGACGGCAAGAAGATGGGCAAGACGGCTGGCGGCGCACTCTGGCTCGATGCCGAAAAGACGAGCCCGTACGAGTTCTACCAGTACTGGCGCAACGTCGATGATGCCGATGTCGAAAAGTGCCTGGCGCTCTTGACATTCCTGCCGATGGAGGAAGTCCACCGCCTCGGCAGCCTCGAAGGCTCGGCCATCAACGAAGCCAAGACCGTCCTTGCCTACGAAGTCACGAAGATCGTGCATGGCGAGGAAGAGGCCAAGAAGGCCAAGGCTGGTGCCGAGCAGGTCTTTGGCGGCGCTGGCGGCGCTGCCGAGACGATGCCGGAGGTCAAAGCCGCGGCAGGCGAGAAGCTGCTCGACGTGCTGACAGCTGGCGGTGTCTTTGCCTCGAAGGGCGAAGGCCGTCGTCTCATCAAGCAGAACGGCCTGGCGCTCGGCGGCGGAAAAGTCACGGACGAAGGCTATGCGCTGACGGATGCAGACTTCGAGGG
Source organism: uncultured Selenomonas sp. (assembly GCA_902780535.1). Classification (GTDB taxonomy): domain Bacteria; phylum Bacillota; class Negativicutes; order Selenomonadales; family Selenomonadaceae; genus Selenomonas_C. Next base: position 16,224 of record CACZFT010000015.1, read on the forward strand.
CGAACGTGCTGTCGTCCGCAAGGGCAAGAAGAAACATTACAAGCTCGTGAAGGCGTAAGAAAGATGCCAACCTGTCTGGCTCCCCCTCTGGGGGAGCTGTCGAGCGTCAGCGAGACTGAGAGGGTAGCAAATTTTCTTCATTTGTGATAAAATAACAAAGATACATCATACAAAAGGAGCCATCAACCAATGTCAGGACATTCCAAGTGGGCAAATATCAAACGCAAGAAGGGCGCCAATGACGCCATCCGCGGCAAAATCACGACGAAGATCGGCCGCGAGATCACGATCGCCGTCCGCATGGGCGGTGCAGACCCGACGGGCAACATGCGTCTGAAGCTCGCTCTTTCGAAAGCAAAGTCAAACAACATCCCGAAAGATAACATCAAGCGCGCCATCGAGAAGGGCCTCGGCAACTCCGAAAGCGGCAACTACGAAGAACTCATGTATGAGGGCTATGGCCCGGCTGGCACGGCCGTCATGCTCGACATCCTCACGGATAACCGCAACCGCACGGCCGCGGATGTCCGCCACCTCTTCAGCAAGTTCGGCGGCAATCTCGGCCAGGACGGCTGCGTTGCCTGGATGTTCAAGAAGAAGGCCGTCTTCATCGTCGAGAAAGAGACGTTCGATGACGAAGATGCTCTGATGGAGATCGTTCTCGACGCCGGTGCCGAGGACATGAGCTCCGAAGGCGAAGTCTTTGAAATCACGGCGGAACCAGATGCGTTCGACGATATCGAGAAAGCGCTCGGCGAAAAGGGCATCGAGACGGCATCCGCCGAAGTCACGATGGTCCCGGACACGACGGTTCATCTCGAAGGCAAAGACGCCACGAAGATGCAGGAACTCGTCGACGCTCTCGAAGAGAACGACGACGTCCAGAACGTCTACAGCAACTACGACATTGACGAAGAATAATTCGCGCAGAAAGCTGCTGCACATGCGTGCAGCAGCTTTCTTTTTCCAAAGGAGGGCCGCCCATCCATGATCGCACTCGGCATCGACCCTGGCACGGCCATCTGCGGCTACGGCTTCGTCGAGACGCGTGGCAGCCGCCTGCGGCCGCTCGCCTATGGCTCCATCTTCACGACGCCCGACATGCCGATGGAACAGCGCCTCATGAAGATTTTTGACGAGCTCGACGCGCTCATCAAGCAGCACAAGCCCGACGTCATGGGCGTCGAAAAGCTCTTCTTCAGCCGCAACGTTACAACGGCCATCCCCGTTGGCCAGGCCCGCGGCGTCGTCCTCCTCGCCGCCGCCAAAAACAATCTCCGCCTCGTCGAACGCACGCCGATGCAGATCAAGCAGGACGTCACAGGATATGGCAAGGCGACGAAGAACCAGGTCATCTACATGGTCACAAAGCTCCTCCACCTCCCAGCTCCCCCAAAGCCCGATGACACCGCCGACGCCCTCGCCATCGCCATCTGTACGACGTACTGTCTTAAAAACGTCGCATGGAGGAATTCTTTATGATTGGTTATCTCCACGGCACCGTCGCTTCCCTCAAGCCCGACACCTGCCTTCTCGACGTCCATGGCGTCGGCTACCGCGTCTACATCTCCGACGCCACGCGCCGTGACTTAGCGAAAGGCAAGGAGGCCCAGCTTTTCACCTACCTTTCCGTCCGCGAAGACGCCCTGCAGCTCTATGGCTTCCGAACGGAACAGGAATACGACATGTTCCTCGCGCTCATCGGCATCTCCGGCATCGGCCCGAAAGTGGCGCTCGGCATCCTCTCGTCCATCACGATCAGCCGCCTCGCGGCTGCCATCACGAACCAGCAGACGAGCGTACTGACAAAGCTGCCGGGCATCGGCAAAAAATCGGCCGAGCGTCTGATCCTCGAACTCAAGGACAAGCTGTCGTTTGCCAGTGCGCAGGACGAACAGCTGACGCTCACGAGTGATGTTCCCGTCGGTGATGACATCTTGAGCCAGACCTCCGCTGCCCTCGAAAGCCTCGGCTACACCTCGGGCGAGATTGCCGCCGTCCTGCCAAAGCTCAGCGGCACGGAGGATGTACAAGCAGCGCTCAAACAGGCACTCAAACTTCTCGCTCGTACGAAATAACGAAAGGAGCCCCCTTTGGACGATTTTTCCATCGAAGATCTCGAGTCCCGCATCGTCTCGCAGGATGAACAGTCTGTCGACGACTGGCAGCTGAGCCTGCGGCCGCGCAAGCTCTCCGAGTATATCGGCCAGGACAAGGCGAAGGCGAATCTCCAGATCTTCATCCAGGCGGCGCTCTCGCGCGGCGAGGCGCTCGACCATGTGCTGCTCTATGGCCCGCCGGGCCTTGGCAAAACGACGCTCGCCGGCATCATCGCCAATGAGCTCGGCGTCAATTTCCGCCAGACCTCGGGCCCTGCCATCGAGCGCCAGGGCGACCTCGCGGCGCTCCTGACAAACCTCGAAGAACGCGACGTCCTCTTCATCGACGAAATCCACCGCCTTTCGCGTAGCGTCGAGGAAGTGCTCTATTCCGCCATGGAGGATTTCGCGCTCGACATCATCATCGGCAAGGGTCCCTCTGCGCGCTCCATCCGCCTCGACATCGCGCCGTTCACGCTGATCGGCGCAACGACAAAGGCCGGGGCGCTCGCGCCGCCGCTCCGCGACCGCTTCGGCGTCATCTCGCGGCTCGAATACTACGGCACGGACGCTCTCATGACGATTATCAAGCGCGCGGCGGAAATCCTCAAGATTCCCATCGAGGACGAAGGCGCGCTCGAAATCGCGCGCCGTTCGCGCGGCACGCCACGTATCGCGAATCGGCTCTTGAAACGTGTCCGCGATGTCGCGCAGATCGAGGGCACGGGCGTCATCACGTCAGAAATTGCCGACAAAGCGCTCAAGATGCTTGAAATCGACGTGCGCGGCCTCGACCATACCGACCGCCGGATGCTGCTCACGATGATCAAGAAATTCGGCGGCGGTCCCGTCGGCCTCGAAACGCTCGCGGCGGCCATCAGCGAATCGACAGACACGATCGAGGACGTCTACGAGCCATTCCTGATCCAGCTCGGCTTCCTGAACCGCACGCCCCGCGGCCGCGTCGCAACTCCCGCGGCCTACGAACACCTCGGCATCCCGCTTCCAACAGGAGACTGATGATGAAACTGCTCCTTCACATGTGCTGCGGCCCCTGTTCCTGCTATCCCGTCAAAACACTTCGTGCGCAGGGCATCGAGCCCGCCGGCTATTTCTTCAATCCGAACATCCATCCCTACCGCGAATGGAAGCACCGCCTTGACACGGCAAAGGAATTTGCCGAAAAGGTGAAAATGGAAATCGTGACGGACGAACACTATGCGCTCCACGAGTTCGTCCGCCGCGCCATCCCGGCCGAATCCCGCCCGAATGGCCGCTGTACGATGTGCTACACCTGGCGGCTCGAGCAGACGGCCCGCTATGCCAAAGAGCATGGCTACGACGCCTTCACTTCGACGCTGTTCTACAGCATCTATCAGCAGCACGACCTCATGAAGCGCACGGCCGAGCGCTTTGCCGCACAGTATGGCGTTACATTCCATTACGAGGACTTCCGCCCCGGCTGGCAGGAAGGCATCGACATCAGCCACGAGCTTGAACTCTATCGCCAGCCTTACTGCGGTTGCGTCTTCTCCGAGGAAGAGCGCTACAGCAAGGAATACCTCAAGCGCAAGCGAAAAGAGAACCGCGCAAAAAAGCGCGCCCGCCTTGCCGCCGAGGAGGCATCTCAGCATGTATAAAATAACGAGTACAGCAGGCTCCCTCCTTGAGGGAGCTGTCAGCCGAAGGCTGACTGAGGGAGTAGTAGAGAGCAATAGCCGAACATGCTTGCGATTCCTTCTAGGTACATTCGTCATAACGCTCATCACATTACTTTCTCCGCATTCCGCGTCCGCCGCCTGGCAGCCTAGCCTTGCTATCGGCCTTTTGGAGCATCAGACGACCGTCTCTTTGAACGTGCAGGGGCAGACGATGACGATCACAATCAAAAATGGCAAGCTCGCCCTCAACGGCAAGCCCATCGACGCTTCGACTTACACACTGCCAACGACCGCAAATTCCGCTTCTACCGTCCTTGTCAACGGCAAGCCTTACCGCGGCACGATCCGCATCGACCTCCATGGCAGTTCGTTCACGGTCGTCAATGTCGTCCCGACCGAGGATTACCTCGCCGGCGTCCTGCCAAAGGAAATGTCTTCGAGCTGGCCGCAGGAAGCGCAGAAAGCGCAGGCCGTCGCCGCCCGCACATTCGCGCTCCACAGCCGTGGTCGCCACAAGGACGCGGGTTATGACCTTTGCACATCGACGCACTGCCAGAGTTATGGCGGCATCGCGGGCGAAGAACAGGGGAGCACGGCCGCGATCGATGCGACGTATGGCGAAGTCCTGATGTATCAGGGCCAGCTCATCGACGCCGTCTTTCATACGGATTCCGGCGGCATGACCGACCGCAGCGAAGACGTCTGGGGCTCGCAGATTCCGTATCTGCGCCCGGCCAAGGAACTCGAGATGAACACGCAGCCTTGGAAGCGCACATGGACGGCCGATGCTTTTGCCGCGAAGCTCGCGCGCAAGAAAGACATCGGCAAGCTCCAGCGCATCACGCTGAGCCCGCTGACGGTCGGCAAGTCCGCCGCTGACCGCTCGGCGTCGGGCCGCGTGACATCTGCGACATTTTCTGGTACGAAAGGCGCGTTGCGCCTGACAGGCAACGATCTTCGCAGCCTCTTCGGTCTGCCGAGCACGCTGTTTGACTTGAAGCTTTCGGGCAACACCGTGACCATGAATGGCTACGGCGCCGGCCACGGACTCGGCCTTTCCCAATGGGGGGCGCGCGCTTTTGCGGCGAAAGGCATGAAATATCAAGACATCCTCTCGCACTACTATGCGGGAACGACGCTCAAGCAACTTTATAAAAATAAGTGAGGAACCATCCAATTGACTATGCTGTTATCTGATTTTGACTATGACCTGCCGGAGGAGCGCATCGCGCAGACGCCGATCGAGCCGCGCAACGCCTCGCGCCTCATGGTGCTTGACCCGGTGGAGAAAACCATCGGCCACGACCATTTCTACAACCTCAAGCAATACCTCGTGCCTGGCGACACACTGATTTTCAATGACACGCGTGTCATGCCGGCCCGCCTGATCGGTCATCGCGACCAGACGGGAGGCAAGGTCGAGGTCTTCCTGTTGCGCCGCCTCGACGCCGACCACTGGGAGACGCTCGTCAAGCCTGGCAAGAAGGCGCAGGTCGGCAATGTCATCAACTTCAGCGACGAGCTCTCGTGTACGGTCACGGAGCATACGGACTTCGGCGGCCGCATCGTCGAGTTCCGCTATGAGGGCATCTTCGAGGAAATCCTCGACCGCCTCGGCGAAACGCCGCTGCCGCCGTACATCCATGAAAAGCTCGAGGACAAGGAGCGCTACCAGACGGTCTACAACCGCGAAGAGGGAAGCGCCGCCGCGCCGACGGCCGGCCTTCATTTCACGAAAGACCAGATGCAGGAGCTCAAGGACATGGGCGCGAACCTCGGTTTCGTGACGCTCCATGTCGGCCTCGGCACGTTCCGCCCTGTCAGCGTCGACAATATCGAGGAACACGAGATGCACAAGGAGTTCTACCACATCTCGGACGAAACGGCAAAGCTCATCATGGACACGAAGGCGGCGGGCCATCGCGTCATCGCCGTCGGCACGACGTCCATCCGCACGCTCGAGTCCGCGGCCACGGCCAAGGGCCAGATTGCAGGCAAGAGCGACTGGACGGGCATCTTCATCTATCCGGGATATGATTTCAAAATCGTCGATGCACTCGTCACGAACTTCCACCTGCCGAAATCGACGCTGATTATGCTGATTTCCGCGTTCGCAGGCCGGAGGTTCGTCCTCGATGCCTACAAGACGGCCGTCGAACAGAAATACCGCTTCTTCTCGTTCGGCGACGCCATGTTCATCTCGCGCCCGCAGCCAGCAGACGAACGCGGGCGCGAAGTCGCCGAACTCGAAGCATCGCATAAAGAATAAAGAAAGCTATTTGCCTGATGGGAGGCCCTACCGCATGAAAGACCTGATTTCTCCATCCATCCACGACGTCACAAAAGCCATCCTTGAGGACTACGGGCACGGCCGCCCAATCGACAAGCTCGATGTCTTCAACCAGCCGGATACGAAGGTCATCTATGAACTCATCAATGAGCTCGTGCGCGTGGCCTATCCGGGCTTCTCGAAGGACAAAGCCTATCGCATCTACGACATCCGCAATAATCTTTCCATGGTCATCGAGGACATCGCGTTCCGCCTCAACAAGCAGATCGCCATCGCTCTGCGCTATGGAAAGGCGGAAGATGAAGTCGAACTCGCGAAGACGCGCGAGCAGTCGCAGCAGATTACGCTGGAATTTTTGCGCCGCATTCCGAAGGTCCGCGAATACCTCGCGACGGATGTCGCAGCTATCTTTGATGGCGACCCGGCCGCTGAGAGCGCTGACGAAATCATCTTTGCGTATCCGGGCCTCTATGCCATTACGATTTTCCGCTACGCGCACATCCTCTACGAGCTGCAGGTGCCGGTCATCCCGCGCATCATGACGGAGCTCGCGCACAGCAAGACGGGCATCGACATCAACCCGGGCGCGACGATCGGCAAGTATTTCATGATTGATCACGGCACGGGCATCGTCATCGGCGAGACGACGGAGATCGGCGACCACGTCAAGGTCTATCAGGGCGTCACGCTCGGTGCGCTCTCGACGTCTGGCGGCCGCAAGCTCTGGGCCAAGAAACGCCATCCGACCATCGAGGACTACGTCACGATTTATTCAGGCGCCTCGATTCTCGGCGGAGACACCGTCATCGGCCGCGGCGCCGTCATCGGCGGCAACGTCTTCCTGACGAAATCCATCGCGCCTGGCACGAAGGTCAGCGTCAAAAATCAGGAACTGCGCTTCGACCAGGACCACAAGGAGCTCCACGAAACGGATTCCGACGCGGCCTGGTTCTATGTCATCTGAATCTGTTCTGCAACTTTGCGCCCGTTTCTGGGCGCTTTTTCTTTTGTTCGAAAAAAACTGCAAAATTTTTCAATTTTTATGGCAGGATTCATCGCGTTCACGTCGAATATAAGCCTTAGAAAGCCACACATAATAGAGATTTCGCCTTTGGAAGCAGCGGAGCTTCACCTCTGTCATGCTTCCTGAAATTGGAGGAGAGTGAACCGAATGAAAAGAGTATGTGAGGATTGGAAGACGGAAGCTTTCACGCCTGACCTCATCAACGGCTCGTGGTGGGATGCCTTTGCGGAAAACGCCAAGGCAGCATCGGCAGAGATTCGCTGCGTCAAGGATAACGCAGCCGCTGCCGCAGAAGTCGCCAAGATTGCCGAAGAGGTCAAAGCAAAGGAAGTCGTCGTCGCGGGCGATGACAGCGATGAGGGGATTGCTGCCGCCTGCCAGGCCCTCCAGGATTCTGGCCGCACGGTCTACCGCGACAAATTCGAAGTCGCCGAGCATGCCCCGAAGGCAGAGCTCGGTCTTTCGCGTGCCGAGTTCGCCGTCGGCGAGACGGGCAGCGTCGTCGTTGACACGTATTCTTATGAAGCCCGCGTCGTCGGCATGCTGCCGATCGCCCATATCGTCCTGCTCGATGCAAACAACACGACCGAGAACGTCACGACGGCATTCAAGGTCATGGCCCGCGTCTTCAAGAAAGGCTACCTCGGCTTCATCACGGGGCCGAGCCGCACGGCTGACATCGAGCGCGTCCTGAGCCTCGGCGTTCATGGACCGCATCGCTTCTTCATCGTAGCCATCGGAAAAGAGGAGGGCGAAACGAAATGAGTGAGACCCGCAACCTGAAACAAGAAATCGAGACGCGCTCAGCCGTTTTGCCGACCAGTATCCAGGCTCCCGTCTGAAGTCCTATGCGAATGTTGACAGCATCGAAGACCTGCGCGACGACCTCAAGGAAATGAAGCACTGGACGGTGCAGCACATCGAAGAAGTCGCTGACGAATTCGAGAAGAACGTCAAGGCGCGCGGCGGCCACTTCTTCCGCGCGAAAGACGGCGACGAGGTCAAGAAATACGTCCTCCAGATCTGCAAGGAACAGAACGTCAAGCGCGTCGTCAAATCGAAATCCATGGCCTCCGAGGAAATCCACCTCAACGAGTGCTTTACAGAAAACGGCATCCATGTCCGCGAGACCGACCTCGGCGAGTGGATGCTCGCCGTCGCGGGCCAGAAGCCATCGCACATGGTCATGCCGGCCATCCACCTCAACCGCCAGCAGTGCGCGGGCTTCTTCTCGCATGAACTCAAAGAAGAGATTCCGCCTGACATCCCGTTCATGATCTCGACGGCGCGCCGCGTCCTGCGCGAGGAATTCCTCTCGGCGGACATGGGCATCACGGGCGCGAACTTCGGCATCGCAGAGAACGGTGCCATCGGCCTCGTCACGAACGAAGGCAACGCGCGCCTCGTCACAACGCTGCCGCGCATCCACGTCGTCCTGATCGGCTATGAAAAGCTCATTCCGAAGATCGAAGACGCTTCGAAGATTCTGCGCCTGCTGCCGCGCAACGGCACGTGCCAGCGCATGACGAGCTACATGACGATGGTTGACGGCCCGACGCCGGTCATTCACAAAGTGGACGGCAAGTGGGTCGAAGAAGATCGCCAGCAGTACGTCATCCTGCTCGACAACGGCCGCCTCAAGGCTGCGCATGATCCGAAGCTTCAGGAAGTCTATCAGTGCGTGCGCTGCGCATCCTGCCTGAATGTCTGCCCAATCTGGACGCTCGTCGGCGGCCATGTCTACGGCCACATCTATTCCGGCGGCATCGGCGCCATCCTCACGGGCATCCTCGGAAACATGCAGGCGTTCGGCCAGTTCAGCGACCTCTGCATCGGCTGCCGCCGCTGCACGACGGTCTGCCCGGGCAAGATTCCAATCCCGGACATCATCGACGAACTTCGTTCGCGCTATGTCAAGGAGCATGGCCTCGCACTGCCGGAGAAGACGGTCTTCCAGAAGATCCTCACGAACCGCAGCATCTTCCATCGCCTGATCCGCATCGCATCCATCGCGCAGAAGCCGGTCGCTTCCGGCGGCTTCGTCCGCAACCTGCCGCTGTTCTTCGCCGGCATGACGAAGGGCCGCAGCCTGCCGGCCATCGCCGACAAGCCGTTCCGTGACCGCTTCCCGGCACTCGAGAAGAAGAACCCGTCGAACCCGAAGAAGACCGTCGCGTTCTTCTCGGGCTGCAACCTCGACTTCGTGTTCCCGGATACGTCCGTGCATGTCGTCGAAGTGCTGCAGGACCTCGGCTACGCCGTCAAGTATCCGATGGGGCAGAGCTGCTGCGGCAAGCCAGTCCTCGGCATGGGCGACCGCGAAACGGGCAAGAAGATTGCAAAGCAGAACATCGAGGCATTTGAGAACGCAGGCGTTGATGTCATCCTGACGGCATGCCCGACCTGCGCTGAGACGCTCTCGCATACGTACCACATGATCTTCGAGGACGATCCGGAGTGGAGCGCCCGCGCCGATGCATTCGCCAAGAAGATCTACGAGTTCACGAGCTTTGTCGCCAATGCATACGAAAAGGCTGGCCGCCTCAAGAAGCAGACGGCACCGGGCGCACACAAGGTCACGTATCACGATTCGTGCCACATGCGCCGCGGCCTCGGCATCTACAAAGAGCCGCGTGCCCTGCTCGACAGCGTCCCGGACGTCGACTTCGTCGAGATGAAGAACCCCGACAAGTGCTGCGGCATGGCAGGTGCGTTCGGCGTCAAGTACAGCGAAATCTCGCTGCCGATGCTCAGTGAGAAGATCCAGAACATCAAGGACACGGGTGCCGACACGATTGCCGTTGCCTGCCCGGCCTGCATGATGCAGATTGGCGGCGGCCTCGACAAGCAGGCGCCGAACATCAAGATTCGTCACGTCGCGGACATCCTCGCCGAAAACCTTCATAAGTAATCCGCCGTTTTTCTGAGGTTTGCATCCCTCCACGCAATGTTGTACAATAGTATGGATTGCGAGGTGAGGTCATGCATCAGGAAACGATCGAAAAAGTGGAAGCCTCGCTCGAAGGCTGGCAGCTTTTTGAAAGCCTGCCGCCCGAGATCGCAGGCTTCCACTTTTCGCTTTTACGGGCGCCGCACGAAGACATGTACGATATTTTTTCGTACGAAAATCCCGCGCTGCACCGGCGCGTCACAGCTTATTACCACGAGGAAACGCAGGAGTACAAGCTGCGTGTCCGCATCGGCTTCATCGAATTTTGCAAAATCGAATTTATCACGGCGTCGCTTGATACCTTTTCGCAGGCGCTCGAGCAGCAGCTCGCGCCGCTCATTGATGGCATGGTGACATTTCACCCCGAAGACATCAGCAGCCTCGTCCTCAAAAAAGGCATCCTCGAGTGGCCATACGCCGAAAAGCTGCCCGAAACGCTCGAAGGCCATACGCTCTTCATCCGTCCGCAGCAGCCCGTCAAGATCACGAATGGTTCGTACATCGTCATCGACTACGTCGATTTCGAGCAGGAAAGCGATGTCACGATTTACTACAACATGTACCGCGACGAGTTTTGGGGGGAAGTGCGCGCGCATTCCATCCCGGACGTCTCCTACGTGTTTGACTGCCATGAACTCGACGAGCTCCAGAAAAAACTCGAAGAACATCTCGTGCCGCGCCTGCACGAGGCGCGTGAGCTCGCCATTACGCTTGAGAAAAAGAACGCAGAAATCAAGGCCGAGAGCGATGCCATCGTCGCGGCGATTGCCGCACGGGAACAGGCCGCAAAAGCATCTGAAACATCCGAAGCATCCAAAGGAGAGAATAGCGCCTCATGATTGTGATTGAAAAAGCCATCCTGCACATCCTCGATTTCACGTCGGGCGTCACGGTCTATTCCGACCAGCCCATGGAGCTCGAGGACTCCGTGCAGACGTTCTTGCAGAAGCATCTCGAAAAGGCGCTGTCGCGCACGGATGCCAAGGCGGGCACGTTCTACGATGACAGCGCTTTTGAGAAAGCATATCAGGGCTATCTCGCGGGCGCGACGGATTTCGTCTCCTTCACGAAGGACATCGCCAAGAAACTCGAAAACGCCTATCTTCATACGGACGAGCCCGTTTCGACGGACATCATCTGCCTCGACCTGCGCGTCGATGACCGCCGCCAGTTCGTCGTGCTCAAATGCACGAATCATACGGGCTATGTCCATCAGGTCAACCAGACGGAGCAGGGGGTCGAAAACGACATCATCCACCATTACGCCATCCTGCCGGGGCCGGGCCAGCGCATCGATGAGTTCGTCGTCATCGACGCCGAGACGCTGGCACTCCGCCTCGTTGCGAAGAAATACAGCATCGATGGCGACAGCTGCCTCGTGCTGCCGGAGCTGCTGCTCGAATGCAGCCTCGCGCCGTCGCAGAAAGACGCGCTCAAGAGCCTGCAGGACACGACGGCGAAAGTTGCCGAATCATATGGGCAGGACGGCGTGACGGCGGCGGCCGCGGCCAAGAACTACGTTGCTGAGCACATGGAGATTTCCGACGAGCTCGACCTCAAGAAGGCAGGGGAGGAAATCTTTGCCGGACAGCCCGCGATGCAGGCCGACTACAACCGCCAGATCGAGGAACAGGGCTTCGAGGCGCCCGTCCAGATGGATCAGGAGCAGACGCTCAAAAAAGTCGCAAAGCACAAGCTCAAGACCGACACGGGCATCGAGCTCACGATTCCGACCGATTACTTTGACAACACGCAGTACCTCGAATTCAACAACTGCGAAGACGGCACGATTTCCATCACCATCAAGCATGTCGCGAGTATTGTGAATCGAGGGTGAGGGGGCCACGAACGTCAAAGGGTACCTCGTCAAAGAGCTCGAAGCCCTCTATGAGGAAACCGTTCCGCGCGAACAGCTCACGACGCCCGAGCTCGATGAAAAGCTTTTGGATCTCACAGACGCGCTTGGGCGCGAGATCGCTGTCTATCTGAGCCGCCAGGGCCGCGTGCTCGCTGTTTCGGTCGGCGACAACACAACCGTCGACTTGCCGGAGGTCAAGAGCCGCAAGATGCTGCGGCTTTCGGGCGTGCGCTGCCTCCATACGCATCCGAGCGGCGACACGGAGCTTTCGGGGCCCGACCTCTCATCGCTGCGGCGGTTGCGCTTTGACGTCATGGCCGCGCTCGGCCGCGAGGATGACGGCAGCGCCTGCGGTACCATCGGCTTCTTTTCGGGAACAAAAAGGCCAGACGGCACGCCGGAGCTTTCCGTTGTCGGCCCGCTCCACGAGGCGCAGCTCTTAAAAATTCACATTGGCGCGCTCGCCGCCTCCATCGACAAACGTCTTGCAGCCCAGGAACGTACAAGATCGACGGGCAAGGAACGTGAGACCGCCATCCTCGCGGGCCTCGAAACCGGTGGTCGCACAACGGCGGCAGAAGATTCGCTCGCGGAGCTCCGCCGCCTTGTCGATACGGCGGGCGCAGATGTTGTCGGCACGTGCCTTCAGCGCAAGGAAAAGCCAGACGCCGCGTTCTTCCTCGGGCGCGGCAAGGTGCATGAAATCGCCATGGCCGCGCAGGAGACCGACGCGACAATGCTCGTACTTGACGACGAAATCACGCCGTCGCAGCAGCGCAATCTCGAATCCGAGCTCGGTCTCAAAGTGCTCGACCGTACGGCGCTGATTCTCGACATCTTCGCCCAGCGCGCCCGCACGCGCGAGGGCAAGCTGCAAGTCGAGCTCGCACAGCTCCGCTACCTCCTGCCGCGGCTCGGCGGCCTCGGCTTCGTGCTTTCGCGGCTCGGCGGCGGCATCGGCGCGCGCGGCCCCGGCGAATCGAAGCTCGAACTCGACCGTCGCCGCATCCGCACGCGCATCCACATCGTCGAAGAACAGATTCGCGAAGTGCAGAAGAATCGCGCTCTGCATCAGCGCCGCCGTCGCAATTCCACACTGCCGCTCGTCGCGCTCGTCGGCTATACGAATGCCGGCAAATCGACACTGCTGAACCGCCTGACCGGCGCCGAGGCCTTTGCCGAAGACAAGCTCTTTGCGACGCTCGACCCGCTGACGCGCCATCTCACGCTGGCGGACGGGCAGGAATGCCTCTTGACAGATACCGTCGGCTTCATCCAGAAACTGCCGCATACGCTCGTGCCGGCGTTTCAGGCGACGCTTGAAGAAGTGCAGGAGGCCGACCTCCTGCTGCATGTCGTTGATGGCGCGAGCCCGCAGGCCGAGCAGCAGATCAGCGCCGTCATCGACGTCCTGCGCGACATCGGCGCCGAGACAAAGCCGACGCTCTACGTCTTCAACAAAGTCGACCAGATGGAAGAAGCAGACAGCGGGGCAGGGGAGCATGCGTTTGCAGCGCTGCTGCATGACCGCGAAGGCGTCCTCGTCTCCGCGCTTTCCGGGCAGGGCATCGAAGCGCTGCTCGAAAAAATCGCCGCGTTCTTCCGCCGCCAG
>CACZFT010000016.1 GCA_902780535.1 uncultured Selenomonas sp.
GTGCAGGACATCTCCTCGCAGAACAAGATCCGCCTGCTCCCGGTCGATCCGGCCAAAGCGGATGAGCTGATTGCAAAGTATCCGTTCTACACGAAGACGACGATTCCGGCTGGCACGTATCAGGGCTTTGACGAAGACGTCCAGACCATTTCCGTCATGGCGATGCTCGTCGTCAACGACAAGGTCGATGACAAGCTCGGCTATGAAATCACGAAAGCCATCTTCTCGAACCTCGACCGCATCCAGGCAGCACATGCCGTCGGCAAGATGATCTCGAAAGAGAATGCCGAGAAGGGCATGTCGCTTGACATGAACGCTGGCGCAAAGAAGTTCTTTGACGAAAAATAAATGAAGGCAAGAAAAGTCTTTTTGGCCATCGTTGCAGCAATGGCGCTGCTCGCTTGGCAGCTTTTGCAGCCGGTATTCTTGGTGCAAGGCGGGGGGCGGACGCTCCTCGCCTTGCCTGTTTCCCGGCCGCAAGTGTTTACCGTCCGTTTCATCCACTCCGTGCAGAAGACGCCCGTCGAGGAAGACCTCGTCGCGGATGCCGATGCACGGGGCGGGGCAGGAGAGTTCCAGCTGCTCCGGACGCGCTACCAGTCGTTCGGTGTCGGCCTGCCGTTCATGGAGAGCGAAGGGGAGTTTCATGAGGAAGGCGATTATTTCGTCTTCGACCACATGGATCGCCATTTCTCCGCGCTCTCGCTCCGGACAGGCGTCGGCACGCAGCTGACGCTCCGTGCGGCAGGCCGGACGCTCCGGTTTTACGAAATGTTTCCCCCAGGGGAGAGAATCGACCTCTCCATCGCGCCCGCGTATGAGGCGCTGTCTGGGCTTTGAGCATGAAAGGAATGTTTTTTATGTCTGAAGAAATGACCGACAAAGAGCGAGCGGAGGCGGTGCTGAAGAAGTACGACAAAGACTCGGACACGATGGAGTACAAGGGTATCATGGCGAAGATCGTCTCTGCCATCGCCATTACGTTTTCCATCTTCCAGCTTTACACGGCGACGTTCGGCGTGCTTGATGCACAGCTCCAGCGCGCCGTGCACCTCGGTTTCGGTCTCGCGCTTGTCTATCTGCTGTATCCGACGCGGAAGAGCTGGTCGCGCACGAAGCTCCATCCGTTTGATCTGTTGCTCGCCATCCTCGGCGCGGCGGCGCCGGCGTACATCCTGATCGAGTACAACCAGCTCGTCCTGCGCTCCGGCCTCGTGACGACGCCGGATCTCGTGGTCGGCATCCTCGGCATCCTGCTCGTCGTCGAGGCGACGCGCCGCGTCGTCGGCATCCCGATGGTCACGGTCGTCGTGCTGTTCCTCGCTTATGCCTTTGCCGGGCCGTACATGCCGGGCGTGCTCGCGCATCGCGGGCTGACGCTCTCGCAGCTCGTTGGCCATCTCTTCTTCACGACCGAGGGCATCTTCGGCATCCCGCTCGGCGTTTCCTCGACGTTTATTTTCCTGTTCATCCTGTTCGGTGCCTATCTGGAGTCCACAGGTCTCGGCAAGTTCTTCATCGACCTTGCGAACAGCATCGCAGGCTGGGCGAGCGGCGGCCCGGCAAAAGTCGCCGTCCTGTCTTCGGGCCTCATGGGCACGGTCTCAGGCTCCTCTGTCGCAAACGTCGTCGGCACGGGCTCGCTGACGATCCCGATGATGAAGAAGCTCGGCTACCACAAGAACTTCGCAGGCGCCGTCGAGGCGGCGGCCTCCACGGGCGGCCAGCTGATGCCGCCTGTCATGGGTGCCGCGGCGTTCCTGATGGCAGAATTCGTTGGCGTGCCGTACATCGACATTGTCAAAGCGGCCGTCATCCCGGCACTCCTGTACTTCACGGGCGTCTGGCTCGGCGTCCATTTCGAGGCAAAGCGCAGCAACCTCAAAGGTCTGCCGCGCGAGCAGCTGCCGAAGATGAGCCGCCTGCTCGTCGAGCGCGGCCACCTCGCGATTCCTCTCGTCGTTATCGTCTACCTGCTCGTGACGGGCTACACGCCGATGCGCGCGGCGCTCGTCGCCATCGTGCTCTCGATCATCTGCTCGGCGCTCCGCAAGTCGACGCGCATGAAGCCGATCGAGATCATCCGCGGCCTCGACAAAGGCGCGCGCAACGTGCTTTCCGTCCTCGTCGCCTGCGCTTCGGCAGGTATCGTCATCGGCGTCGTCACGAAGACGGGCGTCGGCCTCAAGCTCGCGTCCGGCCTCTTGACGCTTTCGGGCGGCATGCTGCTGCCGACGATGTTCTTCACGATGATTACGGCCATCGTGCTCGGCATGGGCGTGCCGACGACGGCGAACTACGTCATCACTTCGACGATTGCGGCACCGGCCATCATCCAGATGGGCGTGCCTGTGCTCGCGGCACATATGTTCGTCTTCTACTTCGGCATCATCGCCGACGTCACGCCGCCAGTTGCTCTCGCAGCGTTTGCTGGTGCGGGCATCGCGGGTGGCAATGCCCTCAGGACAGGCGTCAATGCGGCGAAGCTTGCGATTGCGGCGTTCATCATCCCGTACATGTTCGTGCTCTCGCCGGTCATCCTGATGATTGACGCGACGATTCCGGGCCTCGTCGTGACGACGGTCACGGCCATCATCGGCATGATCGCGCTCTCGTCGGCCCTCATCGGCTACCTCGCCGACAACTGCCGCATCTATGAGCGCATCCTCCTGATCGCAGGCGGCCTGCTGCTCATCGATCCGGGCACGGTGACCGACCTCACAGGCATTGCGATCTTCGCCATCATCCTGTTCTTCCAGATCGAGCGGAAGAAAAAACGCACGAGCATGCTGGAGGCATAAAAGCATTTGATAGGAAAGGATTGTTCATCCGGGCAGTCCTTTCTTTTTTTATGGTGAAATGATAGAATGAAAGCGAGAAAGCAAGCATCGGAGGTGGACGAAATGCAGACAGTTATGCCCATTGGCATTGATGATTTCGCTGAAGTGAGGAAAAATGACTATTGTTTTGTTGATAAGACGGGATTCCTTCGTCAGTTGATTGTTCGCCCTGCAAAAGTGACGCTCTTCACGCGGCCGCGTCGCTTCGGCAAGACGATGATGCTGTCGATGGTGAAATATTTCCTCAGCATCGATCATGCGGAAGAGCATCGAAAGCTCTTTGATGGGCTTGAAATTGCCAAAGATGAAGCAATGATGGCACAGCAGGGGACACGCCCTGTCCTGTCCCTTGAACTCAAGGAATGGCAGTTCGATACATGGGAGGAAATGCAGGAACGGATTCCTGAAATGATGAGCGAACTTTTTCGCTCACATCGTTACTTGATTGATGAAACATCTGATCCGTTTGACGTAAAAGATTTCGAGCAATTTCTTGCTGGGGAAAAGAAAATCGAGCAATGCAAGATGGCTCTGGCGTTCTTGATGCGCCTGATGAAGGAACACTATGGAAAGAATGTCGTCCTGCTGATTGACGAGTATGATGCGCCGGTACAGTATGCATGGGAGTGCCAGTATTACAAGAAGGCCATCAACTTCTTCCGTCGTTTCTTTTCGGCCGCGCTCAAGACGAATCCATCTTTGGATTTCGCTATCATGACGGGCGTGCTGCGGATTGCAAAGGAAAACATTTTTTCAGGGTTGAACAATTTGCAGGTGGACAGCCTGCTTTTTACGAAATTTCCTTCTTTGATGGGCTTCACGCGTGCGGAAGTGCAACAGGTGACAGAAGCTCTCGGCCATCCAGAAAAGATGACGGAAATCCAGACATGGTATGACGGCTATCGGATTGCCGGACAAGAAATCTACAATCCATGGTCGGTGCTGAAATATTTCGATCAGGGTTGCATAGCTGCTGCCTATTGGGTGAATACTTCCGGCAACTCCATCTTGCGGAAAATGATGCAGCATGCATCGGAAGCGTTTCTTGATTCTCTGCAGACGCTTCTGCAAGGCGGCGCGGTTTCGGCATGGGCACGGGACGGCGTCATTTATGAAGAAATCTACCAGCACCCGAACGATCTCTATACGATGCTCCTGACAACAGGATATCTCACCTGTGCCAGTGTCGAGTATACGAACCTTGGCGTGCGAGCAAAGTTCATCATCCCGAATCAGGAGATTCTCTCTCTTTTCCAGACCGAAGTCATCGAACGTTTTCATGCGGAAAATTTTGCGATGGTTGCGCCAGAACTCGTGAAAGCCTTCGTATCCGGTGATGTCGAACATGTACAGGCGAAATTGGCAATGTATCTGGAAATCCTTGCAAGCGCTTTTGATACAGCGGCGAAGGAGTCGTTCTACCACGGCTTCGTCCTTGGGCTCACAGCACTTCTTGTGCCAGAGTATGAGGTACGGTCGAATCGAGAGTCTGGATATGGACGCTACGACATCGCTGCATTTCCGAAAGGCACGGCAGGGAATGGCATGGTGCTGGAGTTCAAGACGGCAGAGTCCGAAGAGAATCTCGAAGCAAAGGCGGAGGAAGCGCTCGCGCAGATTGTGGGGAAAGATTATCTGGCCGAGTTCCGCGCACGCGCCATCGCAGAAGTTTATACGTACGGCATTGCTTTTTATGGAAAGCATGTCAAAGTGCTCTGCCGGAAGATAGACGCTTGAGAAAAACAATTTTGGACAGAAAGATAACCGCCGGTGCGATTTTGTTCGCACCGGCGGTTGTCTTTCTAAGGAGAGATTCTTATTTGCCGAAATAGCGGTCATGGAGGCCCTTGAAGCCGCAGCCGTGGCGGGCTTCGTCTTTGCACATCTCATGCACCGTGTCGTGGATGGCGTCGAGGTTGAGCTTCTTGGCGAGCGTGGCGAGGTCTTTCTTGCCAGCGCAAGCGCCGTGCTCGGCATCGATGCGCATCTCGAGGTTCTTCTTCGTGGAGTCGGTGAGGACTTCGCCGAGGAGCTCTGCGAACTTCGCAGCATGCTCGGCTTCCTCGAATGCATAGCGCTTGAAGGCCTCAGCGATTTCCGGATAGCCTTCGCGGTCTGCCTGGCGGCTCATGGCGAGGTACATGCCGACTTCGGAGCATTCGCCCGTGAAGTTCTGGCGCAGGCCCTCGAGAACTTTTTCATCGACGCCCTTGGCGACGCCGACGCGATGCTCATCCGCGAACGTCAGGTCGCCGGACTGTTCGACGAATTTCGAGGCCGGTGCATGGCAGATCGGGCACTCTTTCGGGGGCTCGTTGCCCTCATAGACATAACCGCAGACGCTGCAAACAAATTTCTTCATGTTTTCGTCCTCCTACTATATGATGATGGGAGCCATCGGCCGCATCTTGCTCTCGGCGATGGCGGTTGAACTTTGTTGTTGGCTTTATTATAAAGCATGGACGATGGAAAGAAAAAGCTGGAATTCAGCGATGAAATAAAAATAGCGCCCGCATGCTGGCAAATGCTTCGTAAATCTTGCTTCATCGCACTTTATAAAGAAAATGATATTAGCAAAGAACAATTATTGATTATTGACGCATGGAAACTCCTTCCAATGGAGTCTTTTTGATGGTATAATGATGGACTAGAATGAGAAAAAGTATGTGAGAAGGGGATACGACACACATGTTTACGCGAATCACGAAGTCGGCTGCCGAAACGGCCCGGCTCGCACAGATGGTTGGCAAGAAGCTGCATGAAGGGACGGTCGTCTGCCTCGACGGCGACCTCGGCGCGGGAAAGACGCTGTTCGTCCAGAATGTCGCGCAGATGCTCGGCGTCGAGGGCGAGGTCACGAGCCCGACGTTCAATCTCATGAATGTCTATGAGGGCATCTGCCGCGTCTATCATTTCGACCTCTATCGGCTCGAGAGCGCGGAGGAGCTCGACGACATCGGCTTCTATGAATATACGGAGGAACCGGACGGCATCGTCTTCATCGAGTGGTCGGACAAGTTCCCCGAGGAACTGCCCGAGGACTATATCGCCATCCGTTTCGAGCGCACGGGCGGCGCGTCGGATGAGCGGAAAATCACATTCCGTTGCGTGGGCGAGGAGTTCGAGGATGATTTGAAGGAGATGGAAGAGTTTTGCCGATTCTGAGCCTAGATACATCGACGCAGGTTTCAAGCGTCGCGGTGCTGAAAGAGGGACGTCTCGCGGCGGAAATCACGATGCAGGCGAAGCTGACGCATTCGGAGACGCTGCTGCCGCACATCGAGCAGGCGCTCCGCATGGCGGGCGTGAAAAAGGAAGATCTGACGGGAATTGCCGTGAGCATCGGGCCGGGCTCGTTCACGGGGCTCCGCATCGGGCTCGCGGCCGCGAAGGCGATGAGCTATGCGCTGAGGATTCCGATTGTCGGCGTGCCGAGCCTTGAGGCGCTCGCACTTCATTACCGTATGCCAGGCGTGACGATTTTCTCGCTGATGGATGCGCAGAAGAAAAATGTCTACGTCGAGCAGCTCGCATGGCAGCGCGAGGGAAGCGACCTCGCGCTCGTGGTGCAGTCGCCTGTTGAAGTGCAGCCGCTTGCGGATGTGCTCGCCGAGGCGGGAAAGCTTGCGGCAGACGGCCGGACGGTCGTGCTCGTCGGCGACATCGTGCAGAAGCGGTTCGCGGGCAAGGATGGCCGGGCGACGGGCAAGATGCCGCTGCCCGATGGTGTGCTGCTGCCGCCGCCAGAGCTCGTGCTGCCGCGCGCTTCACATGTGGCCTGGCTCGGTGCCGAACGTCTTGCGAAGGGCGAAGCTGACAATGTCATGGACCTCGAGCCCATCTACATCCGGAAGAGCGAGGCGGAGCTGCTGTGGGCGAAGCATCATGCGGACGATGAGAATACGGTCGTCGATAATGAAAAGACGCTCGCCGCTGACGAGGCGCATGGCCGCCGCGAGGTATCAAAATGACGGCGGTGAAACTTTCGTTCCGCAAGATGGTGCCGGACGATGCCGATGCGGTCGCGCGGGTCGAGGAGGCCTGCTTTCCCGTGCCGTGGTCGCGCGAGTCGTTCTGGCGCGAGGCGTCAAATGAGAACACGTCGTACATCCTCGCCATCGACGAGGCGACGGGCGAGGTCGTCGGCTATGCGGGCTGCTGGATTCTCGCGGACGAAGCGCAGATCACGAACGTCGCGATCCTGCCAGCCTTTCGCGGATGCGGCGCGGGCACGCAGCTCATGGCCGCGAGCATCGCGGCGGCCGTGAAGCGCGGCGCAACGGCGATGACGCTCGAAGTGCGTCCGTCGAATGCGCCTGCGCTTGCGCTCTATCATCATTTTGATTTTGAGGAGGCGAGCCGGCGCAAAGGATACTACAGTGACAATGGCGAGGACGCCATCATCATGTGGAATACAAAGCTGGCTAAAACTTTTTCTCGCCATTCTCTAGATTTTCTAGGATTTGTTTCGTAAAATGGACATAGTTCCATTCAGGATTGACAGATAATGCAGAAACTGTTATCTTGACAGCCGCAACTTGCTGGAAAGCGCTCTTTGTGGGGAAGAGCGTTGCAAAGGAATGCGGAGTAAGGAGTAAGGCTCTATGGGGATCAAGAAGAAATTTCTGCTGCTGACGGCCGTTGTCGGCGTACTGCTGGCGGTCGTCTCATTCCTGGGGTATTTCATGGCGCAGCGCGCGCTCGATGCGAGCATCGCGGGAGAAATCCAGGCAAATGTCGAAAGCCAGCGCCAGAATCTTTCAGGCTGGGTCGCAGCGCATACGCGCGTCGCAGAGGATGCAGCCGCGCACATGGGCGCACTCGATGATGCTTCGGGCGTGCCGTCGGTCGATGAGATCCAGCCGTCGAAGGACGAGATGCTGCTCGGCCTGACGGTCGGCCGCGAAGACGGCCATGTCGTGAGCTATCCGTCCGGCGATCTGACGGGCAAGCTCGTCCCGTCGGAGCGTGCCTGGTACAAGGATGCGAAGGCGACGGGCAAGACGCTCTATACGGATCCGTACGTCGACAAGATCACGAACAAGCTCTGCGTCTCGATTGCGGTGCCGTACTATAAGAAGGACGGTGCCTTCGGCGGTGCCGTCTGCGAGGACATCTCGCTTGAGCGTCTTGACGACTATATCGAGAAGCTGAACTACAAGGGCGAGGGCATGGGCACGATCATCACGCCGTCCGGCAAGGTGGTCGCCTCGAAAGACCCTGCTTTGCAGGACAAGGACGTCAAGGACGTTCCGGGCCTCGACAAGCAGTTTGACGAGATGGTGAAGAATGGTTCGGGCACGCTGACGCAGAATGTCGGCGGCGAGAACATGGTCATCTCGTATGCGACGGTCGATGGCACGAACTGGATCATGCTGCTGACGGTGCCGGAGAGCTTCGTCTATAGCGAGCTCACGACGATGAAGATTGCATTCGCCATCGTGACGATCATCGGCCTCATCGTCATCATGGTCATCTGCCAGATGTTCGCGCGCCGCATCACGGAGCCGGTCGTGCTGCTCAAGGAGCGCGCCGAGCTGCTGGCGGGCGGCGACCTGCGGTCGGAAGGCATCGTCGTGGATTCGAGCGACGAGCTCGGCGACCTCGCGCATGCATTTGACGCGATGACGAAGAACCTGCGGGAGCTCATCGGCAATGTGGCGAACACGTCGGATCAGGTCGCGGCGTCGTCCGAACAGCTCACGGCGAGCTCGCAGCAGTCGGCGCAGGCAAATGAAAGCGTCGCGCAGACCATCGTCGATGTCGCAAATGGCATGGAAGCGCAGCTCACGAGCATCGATGGCGTGAAGGAAAGCGTCGATAATGTCGACGGGCAGGTGCTCGAGACGACGGCGCGTGCGCAGGGCGTCTCCGAGCGCTCGGCCGATACGGCGGATGCCGCGAAGCACGGCCAGAGCCTCATGGAGAGCTCCGTCACGAAGATGGAGGAAATCGAGAAGAGCGTCAACGAGACAGCCGACGTCATGGACATGCTCGGCAAGAACTCGAAGGAAATCGGCGCGATTGTCGAGACCATCAGCGGCATCGCTGAACAGACGAATCTCCTGGCGCTCAACGCAGCCATCGAGGCGGCGCGCGCTGGCGAGGCGGGACGCGGCTTCTCCGTCGTCGCTGACGAAGTCCGCAAGCTCGCCGAGGAATCGCAGCAGGCCGCGAGCGAGATTGAGGCACGCATCGGCTCCATCCAGAAGGATACGGCGCAGGCTGTCGAGAAGATGGCAGGCGGCCGCAGCCGCGTGCAGGAAGGCACGGAAGCCATCCGCAAGGTCGGCGAAGAGTTCCAGAGCATCATGGACAAGATCGCGCAGACGAATGATGACATGACGGCCATCAACGAGACGATGCAGAATCTCGCGGAGGGCACGAAGAAGATTGTCGGCGTCATCGGACAGGTTGACGAGATCAGCCGCGAGACGTCGGAGCACACGCAGACCATCAGCGCGGCGGCCGAGGAGCAGAGCGCTTCGGCTGAGGAAATCGCTTCGGCATCGCAGTCGCTCGCGAAGCTTGCGGCAAAATTGCAGGAAGCGACGAAGAAGTTCAAGGTCTGAAGCACTGCTGCTCAAAATTTCATACGATATTCGCAAAGACGCGAGACCGTGTTGTATTCACGGCCTCGCTTTTTATATAGAAAGATAGAGAAAATAAAGAGAATCACAAGGAAGGAATGGATTCATCATGGGGATTCGAAAGAAATTCTTGCTTCTGACGGTCGTGGTCGGCGTCTTGCTCGCGCTTGTCTCGGGCCTCGGCTATTTCATGGCACAGCGGGCGCTCGACGCGAGCATCCGGGATGACATTACCGCTCATATCGAGAGCGAGCAGAACGGGCTTTCGGGATGGGTCGGCGAGCATGTGCGTGTCGCGGAGGATCTCGCATCCCATGCGGCCGCACTCGATGCAGCGTCGGGCAAGCCGCCGAAGGAGCTCTTGCAGACGGCGAAAGACGACATGATGCTCGACATCACGATCGCGCGCGAGGACGGCTATGTCGTCGGCATGTCGGACGGCGACCTCACGGGCGACCTCATCCCGAATGAGCGCGCATGGTACCGCGACGTGCGCACGGCGGGCAAGACGATCATCACAGATCCATATATTGACCACACGACGAAGAAGCTCTGTGTCTCCATCTGCGTGCCGTATTACACGAACGGGAGCTTCACAGGTGCCATCTGCGAGGATGTGCTGCTTTCGACGCTCGATGACTATGTCGCAAAGCTCCAGTACAAAGGCGCGGGCGGCGGCAAGATCATCAGCAGGAGCGGCGTGATCATCGCATCGTCGGACAAGGACGAAGACAACAAGAACGTCGCGGATGCAGGCTATCTCGGCGAGCATTTCAGCGAGATGCAGGAGAACGGGCAGGGATTTTTCCGCACCGATATTGATGGGACGTCGTCCATCGTCGCGTATTCGACGGTCGGCCATGCGGACTGGATCATGGTGCTGGCCGTGCCGGAGAGTGTCGTCTACAGCGAAATGAGCACGATGAAGATTGCATTCGCCGTCGTGACGATCCTCGGCATCCTGCTCGTCATGGGCATCTGCCAGCTGTTCGCGCGCCGCATCACGGAACCGCTCGTGCTGCTCAAAGGCCATGCCGAGCAGCTTTCGGGCGGCGATCTCCGCGTCGAAGGCTGCGGCGTGGATACGGATGACGAACTCGGCGAGCTTGCCCGTGCCTTTGACACGATGGCAAAGAACCTGCGCGACCTCATTCACGGCGTGGCCTCGACAGCAGATCAGGTGGCGGCATCCTCGGAACAGCTGACGACGAGCTCGCAGCAGTCGGCGCAGGCGACCGAGAGCGTCGCGCAGACGATCGTCGATGTCTCGAACGGCATGGAGGAACAGCTTTCGAGCATCGATGGCGTCAAAGGGAGCGTCGATGAGGTCGACGGGCAGGTGCTCGAGACGACGGCGCGCGCGCAGGATGTCTCGGAACGCTCGCAGGAGACGGCCGACGCCGCGAAGCATGGGCAGGATCTCATGGAAAGTTCCGTTGCAAAGATGGAGGAAATCGAGAAGAGCGTCAATGCGTCCGCTGATGTCATGGACAAGCTCGGGCAGAGTTCGAAAGAGATTGGCGCCATCGTCGAGACCATCAGCGGCATCGCCGACCAGACGAATCTCCTGGCCCTCAATGCCGCCATCGAAGCGGCGCGTGCGGGCGAGGCCGGGCGCGGGTTCGCCGTCGTTGCCGACGAGGTTCGCAAGCTCGCAGAGGCTTCACAGCAGGCGGCGGGCGAGATCGAGCAGCGCATCCGCACCATCCAGTCCGATACGGAAGACGCTGTCACGCAGATGGCAGACGGCCGCGATCGCGTGCAGGAAGGCACGGAAGCCATCCGCAAAGTCGGCGAAGAGTTCCAGAGCATCATGGACAAGATCGCGCAGACGAACGACGATATGACGGCCATCAATGACACGATGCACGGCCTCGCAGACGGCACGAAGAAAATCGTCGGCGTCATCGGCGACATTGACAAGATCAGCCGGGAGACCTCGGAACACACGCAGACGATCAGCGCGGCGGCCGAAGAGCAGAGCGCCTCGGCCGAGGAAATCGCAACGGCGTCGCAGTCGCTCGAGAAACTCGCACAGAAGCTGCAGGAAGCGACGAAGAAGTTCAAGGTCTGAAGTCTGATACCAATAGACGATTGACAGCGGGAGACGCATGAAAATGCGTCTCCTATTCTTTTATCTGTAAATTTATGAGCCTTTCGGCGAATCCTTGTAAAGTTTTAGGAATCGGCACCTAGAATGCAGAAGTATATAAAGGAAACGCTTTCTATACGAGAGCAGACTTTGAGGAAAGAAGAAGGGATTCCACTATGGGGATGAAAAAGAAATTTCTGTTCCTGACGGGCATTGTCGGCGTATTGCTGGCATTCGTCTCGGCGCTCGGCTATTTCATGGCATATCGGGCGCTCGATGCGAGCATCCAGGGAGAGATTTCGGCAAGCATGGAGGCCGAGCAGCAAGATCTCTCGGGGTGGGTCGCAGCGCATACGCGCGTCGCCGAAGACCTCGCGGCGCATGCGGGCGCTCTCGATGCGCTCGGCGGCCGTCCGTCGAAAGAACTTTTGGCACCGGCGAAAGATGATATGGTGCTCGGCCTTTCGCTGACGCGTGAGGATGGGGCGCTCATCAATTATCCGGCCGGCGACCTCTCGGAAAAGATCGACCCGCGCACGCGCACGTGGTACAAGGATGCGAAAGCGGCAGGCCATACGATCTATACAGACCCGTATGTCGATGCGGCAACGAACAAGCTCTGCATGTCGATTGCCGTGCCGTATAACAAAGCGGACGGCAGCTTCGGCGGCGTCATCTGCGAAGACGTCTCGCTCGCGAGTCTGAATGAATACGTCGCGCGCCTCCAGTATCAGGGAGAAGGCGAAGGTGTCATCATCGGCACGGACGGCGTCATCGTCGCGGCGAAGGATGACAGCCTTGTCGGCAAGAAGGCGTCGGAAGTCGATGCCATCGGCCCGCATTTTGACGAGATGCAGAAGAATGGAAAGGGCTTCTTCCTCTCGGATGTCAGCGGCACGTCGAATGTCATCGCCTACGCGACGGTCGGCCGCACGAACTGGGTCATGGCGCTCGCCGTGCCGGAAAGCGTCGTCTACAGCGAGATGCGCACGATGAAGATCGCATTCGCGGCCGTGACGATTCTCGGCATCCTGCTGATCATGGGCATCTGCCAGATGTTCGCAAATCGTATCACGGGGCCGATTGCCACGCTCAAGGCGCATGCCGAGGAACTTTCGCAGGGCAATCTGCGCATCGACAACTGCGCCGTCGATTCCGATGACGAGCTCGGCGAGCTCGGACGTGCTTTCGACGAGATGGCAAAGAATCTGCGCGAGCTGCTTTCGAATGTCACATCGACGGCCGACCAGGTCGCGGCGGCATCGGAAGAGCTCACGGCGAGCTCGCAGCAGTCGGCGCAGGCAACGGAGAGCGTTGCGCAGACCATTGTCGATGTCGCGAACGGCATGGAGGCACAGCTCACGAGCATCGACGGCGTCAAGGGAAGCGTCGATGAAGTCGACGGGCAGGTGCTCGAAACGACGACGCGCGCACAGGATGTCTCGGAGCGCTCGTCCGACACGGCAGACGCCGCAAAGCATGGCCAGGACATCATGGAGAGCTCCGTCACGAAGATGGAAGAAATCGAGCGGAACGTCAACCAGACGGCCGACGTCATGGACATGCTCGGCAAGAACTCGAAGGAGATTGGCACGATGATCGAGACGATTTCGAGCATCGCCGAGCAGACGAACCTCCTCGCGCTGAATGCAGCCATCGAGGCGGCGCGCGCGGGCGAGCAGGGGCGCGGCTTCTCCGTCGTCGCCGACGAAGTCGGCAAGCTCGCCGAGGAGTCGCAGCAGGCAGCTGGCGAAATCGAGGAGCGCATTTCCGTCATCCAGAAGGACACGGCACAGGCCGTCGAGCGCATGCAGGCCGGCCGCGGCCGCGTGCAGGAAGGCACGGAGGCCATCCGCAAAGTCGGCGAAGAGTTCCAGAGCATCATGGACAAGATCGCGCAGACGAATGACGACATGACGGCCATCAACGATACGATGCACGGTCTCGCGGACGGCACGAAGAAAATCGTCGGTGTCATCGGCAACATCGACGAAATCAGCCGCACGACCTCGGAGCATACGCAGACGATCAGCGCGGCGGCCGAAGAGCAGAGCGCTTCGGCCGAGGAAATCGCTACGGCCTCGCAGTCCCTCGCAAAGCTCGCACAGCAGCTGCAGGAAGCGACGAAGAAGTTCAAAGTGTAATCGGATATTAACGCAGAGGAAGTCCCGCCACGGCCAGCTGTGGCAGGACTTCTTCGTTTTTTGGCGAATTGTACGCCATAGGGGAAAACTATTTTGGGGAAAGGGATGATTCATTCATGGGAATCAAGAAGAAGTTTATGGCGCTGACAGGGGTTGTCGGCGTCATGCTGATCGTTGTCTCGCTTTTGGGCTATTTCATGGCGTATCGGGCACTCGATACGAGCATCCAGGGCGAGATTGCGGCGAATATGGAAGCGCAGCGGCAGGGCGTCTCGGGCTGGGTCGCGACGCATGTGCGCATCAATGAAGACCTCGCGACGCACATGGCAGCGCTCGACGCTTTGACGGAAAAGCCGTCGAAAGATGTCATCATGAACGCAAAAGACCCCATGGTGCTTGACATCACGGTCGCGCGCGAGGCGGACAATTACGTCGTCGCGACGCTCGAAGGCGACCTGACGGGCAAGCTGATCCCGAACGACCGTCCATGGTACCGCGATGCAAAAGCGGCGGGCAAGACAATCTATACCGATCCGTACGTTGCGAAGAGCACAGGACAGACATGCATCTCGTTCGCGACGCCGTACTACAAGGCGGACGGCTCGTTTGCAGGCGCCATCTGCGAGGACATCTCGCTTGCGAGCATGAATGACTATGTCGACCAGCTGAACTACAAGGGCGAAGGCATTGGCACGATCATCACATCGTCCGGCAAGATTATCGCTTCGAAAAATAATGACCTCAGCAACAAGGATGTCTCGGAGTATGCTGGCATCAGCTCGCATTTCGATGAAATGGTGAAGAACGGCAAGGGCTCGTTCAAAGCAGATGTCGATGGCACGTCGTCGGTTGTGACGTATTCGACGGTTGATGGCGCGGGCTGGATCATGGTGCTGACCGTGCCGGAGAGCGTCGTCTATGCGGAAATGACGACGATGAAGATTGCGTTCGCTGTCGTGACAATCCTCGGCATCATCTTCATCCTCGGCGTCTGCCGCGTCTTCGCAAACCGCATCACGGGCCCGATTGCCGTGCTCAAATCGCATGCGGAAGAACTCTCGCAGGGCAACCTGCGCATGGATGACTGCGCCGTCGATTCCGACGACGAGCTCGGCGACCTCGCGCATTCCTTTGACGAGATGGCAAAGAACCTGCGCGAACTCCTGAAGCATGTCACGGAGACGTCCGACCAGGTGGCCGCAGCGTCGGAAGAACTCACGGCCAGCTCGCAGCAGTCGGCGCAGGCGACGGAGAGTGTCGCGCAGACCATCGTCGATGTCGCGAACGGCATGGAAGAGCAGCTGTCGAGCATCGACGGCGTCAAGGAAAATGTGGATAGCGTCGACGGGCAGGTGCTCGAGACGACGGCGCGTGCGCAGGGCGTTTCCGACCGCTCGGCCGATACGGCCGAGGCCGCGAAGCACGGCCAGGAACTCATGGAAAGCTCCGTCGCGAAAATGGAAGAGATCGAGCGGAACGTCAACCAGACCGCCGACGTCATGGATACGCTCGGCAAGAATTCGAAGGAAATCGGCACGATGGTCGAGACGATTTCGAGCATCGCCGAGCAGACGAACCTGCTCGCGCTCAATGCGGCCATCGAGGCAGCGCGTGCAGGCGAGCAGGGACGCGGCTTCTCCGTCGTCGCCGACGAAGTCCGCAAGCTCGCCGAGGAATCGCAGCAGGCAGCCGGCGAAATCGAGGAGCGCATCGCCGTCATCCAGAAGGATACGGAGCAGGCCGTCGAACGCATGCAGGCGGGCCGCGGCCGCGTGCAGGAAGGCACGGAAGCCATCCGCAAGGTCGGCGAAGAGTTCCAGAGCATCATGGACAAGATCGCGCAGACGAATGACGACATGACGGCCATCAACGATACGATGCACGGCCTCGCGGACGGCACGAAGCAGATTGTCGGTGTCATCGGCAATATCGACGAAATCAGCCGCCAGACATCGGAGCACACGCAGACGATCAGCGCGGCGGCCGAGGAGCAGAGCGCTTCGGCAACGGAAATCGCCACGGCCTCGCAGTCGCTCGCGAAACTCGCGCAGCAGCTGCAGGATGCAACGAAGAAGTTCAAGGTCTGACAGGGTAAAAAATGTGTGAAGGGAGACAGGATTTCATGGCAAAGTATGCATTGATTACAGGCGCGTCAAGCGGCATCGGGCGCGCGACAGCGTTCGCACTGGGAAAGAAAGGCTATGACCTCGTCATCGCGAGCCGCAGCCTCGAAAAACTCGAAGCTGTGAAGAAGGAGGTCGAGGCGGCGGAACATGTCGCCGTGACGCCCATCGTGCTCGATGTCACGGACACGGCGGCCATCCATCAGACGACGGAGGTCGTGCTCGAGAAATTCGGCGCACCGGACGTGCTCGTCAATGACGCGGGCCTCGCGCGCGGCCTCGAACCGTATGCAGAGACAGAGGAAGAGGACATCCTCGAGATGATCGACACGAACATCAAGGGGCTCTTCCTCGTCACGCACGATTTCCTGCCCGCGATGGTCCAGCGCAATTCCGGCCACATCGTGAATCTCGGCTCGACGGCAGGGCTCTATGCTTATGCCGGTGCGGCTGTCTACTGCGCGTCGAAGGCCGCCGTCAAGACATTCTCCGATGGCATCCGCATCGACCTCATGGCGACAGATGTCAAAGTCACGACGATCCAGCCGGGCATGGTCGAGACGCCGTTCTCGGAAGTCCGCTTCCACGGCGACAAGGCACGGGCGGCGAATGTCTACAAGGGCATCGAAGCGCTGACGCCGGAAGACATCGCCGATACGATTGCCTACGTCGTCGACACGCCGCGCCGCATGCAGGTCAGCGACGTCGTCATCCTCGCGAACCAGCAGGGGACGGGGTTCCTGGCACATAAAGAATAAAACATGACAGAAAAGGAGCGCCTCGGCACGAATGTGCCGAGGCGCTCCTGCGTTTTACGTTATGGTACGAGAATGAAGCTTGCAAGTGTCGGGTGGTCTTCGCGGAGCTCCATCTTGACTTTGTTGAGCGGCGCGAAGAGCGGAGCGAGCGTCAGACGGAGCTTGAAGCGCGCGAGCGTGTGGCTGTTGCTGCCGAAAATCGGGACGCGGTCGAGGATGAACGGGTCTTCGCCGGGCTCGGCGAGGCCGTAGTTGACAGTGAACGCCGCGCGATAGCCCGCATCCTTCGTCGCCTGCTCGATATCGTCATTGTATTCGCCGCAGGGATAGGCGATGAAGTTCACCTGTTTGCCGAGGTTCCACTCGATGGCCTGCTTCGAGCCGATGAGCTGGTGTTTCGCTTCGTCGAGGTCAGGCGCCTTCGTGAGTTCCTCATGCGAGAGCGTATGGCTTTCGAAATCGATGAGGCCGCTCTGCTGCATGTCCTGCACAGCGCTCCAGGTCAGATAATTCGGGTACGTGTTGACGTAGTCGGAAATCAGGAAGATCGTCGCTTTGAGCTGATATTTCTCGAGGACGGGGAACGCGTGGTTGTAGTTGTCGAGGTAGCCGTCGTCGAATGTGATGATGACGGGCTTTTCAGGAAGCTGTGTGCCGTTTTCCCAGGCGTCGAGCATGTCGGCGGGCGTGATGGCCGTGTAGCCGTTCTCCGCGAGGTACTTCATCTGCGCTTCGAACTGCTCCGTATTGACGGTCAGCGCGTTCTTTTCCGTGTCGTTGATCTGGTGGTAGTTCAGCACGGGGACGCCGCCTTTGGCCGACTGGAACAGGGAGACGACAACGCCGATCACGGCGATGAAAAACACAGCGGCTGCCGCGAGCAGCCACCGATATTGCTTTCGCAAGGGAAACACATCCTTTTCCTGTCAAAATGCGATAAAATCCAGATTGTTTTCAGTTTGCCATAGCAACTAATATATTACAACGAACCATGGCTGTCAAGGAATCTTTCCTTTCTATGCCATAAACGATTGGAAATCCGATGCAAATACTCTTTTTTCATGGGGGAAACTATGGTATCATAAAGGCGTGCAGAGGGGGTGCTGTTATGTCGTATCGGCGGATTCTGGCCATCGGGGACATTCATGGAAATTTCCGGAAGTTCCTGACGCTCTGGCGGCAGCTGGCGT
This sequence comes from uncultured Selenomonas sp., assembly GCA_902780535.1. GTDB lineage: Bacteria > Bacillota > Negativicutes > Selenomonadales > Selenomonadaceae > Selenomonas_C. The sequence continues at coordinate 17,738 of CACZFT010000016.1, forward strand.
TCGACGGGACGCGGGAACTCGCCATCTTCCTCGGCGACTATACGGATCGCGGCTCGGAGAGCCGCGAGGTCATGGCGTGGGTCATGGAGCATTTTGAGCGGACGGGCTTCGTATTTTTGCGCGGCAATCATGACGAGATGATGCTCGCGGCCTGCCTCGGCATCGAGCGGAATCTCTGGCTGCAGAATGGCGGCCGCACGACGGTCGAGAGCCTGCGCGGCATGGAGAAAAACGAGGCCGATGACTTCCTGACGCGCTGGGCGAAGACGATTCGCGACATGAAGCTCTCCTATGAGGTCGTGCAGGACGGACAGCCGTACTGGTTCATGCATGCGGGCATCCAGCCGGGCGTGCCGCTCACGGAGCAGGATGAGGAAACGCTGCTCTGGGATCGCGGCTTCGCGATGGCGGATACGTATGATGGCACGCCGGTCGTGACGGTTGGCCATACGCCCGTGCCGTACCTTTCCATCGATGGATCGGTGACCCCGCCCATTTCAGCGCATCCGCTGATTCTCGACGACGGCCGCCGCATCCTCGCCGATACGGGCGGCTTCCTGCCGAAAGGCCGCATTTCGGCCGTCGACGTGCTGACGAAGCGCTATTGGCGGTCGAAGCTGCTGCCGGAAGAAAGGGTGTGATGTGAGGCGCGGACATTCTTCTGTAAAATTTCCATTTCCCTGTTGACAAACGGAGGGAAAAGCGTAATAATGTATACAATGTTTACAGCGTTACACGCAAACGTCACGGGAGGAAGCACAGAATGGACATGAAACACGGCGTGCTCGTGCGGGTTGTGAGCATGTTTTCCAGGAGGGAGTTCAACATCGACAGCTTGTCGGTGGGCGTCACGGAATCGCCGGAGTTCTCGCGCATCACGATCGTAGTGCACGGGGACGAAGACCTTGTCGAGCAGATGATCAAGCAGCTTGAGAAGATGCCGGTCGTGCGCGGCGTGGAACGCCTGGATCCAGAGGTTGCTGTATGCCGCGGGCTGACGATGATCAAGGTGCGCGCGGATGATTCGAACCGGCTCGACGTCCTGAAGATGGCGGAGCTTTTTAGGGCTCATGTCGTCGATGTCAAGCCGCAGACGCTGATTTTCGAGATTACGGGGAATGACGACAAGGTCACGGCCTTGCTGCAGCTCCTGAAACCGTACGGGATCAGCGAAGTCATCCGGACGGGCCTCGTCGCGCTGGAGCGCGGAGAACATACGATTTATGAACATTGTGAGGAGAGAGAGTATTATGGCAAAAACTTACTATGATCAGGATGCAGATCTCGAGATGCTCGCTGGCAAGACCGTTGCCGTCATCGGCTACGGCAGCCAGGGCCATGCCCATGCGCTGAACCTCAAGGACAGCGGCGTCAACGTCGTCGTCGGCCTCTATGAGGGCTCGAAGTCCAAGGCAAAGGCCGAGGCTCATGGCCTCACGGTCCTTCCGGTCGCCGAGGCGGTCAAGAAGGCAGACATCACGATGGTCCTGATCCCGGATGAGAAGCAGGCAGATGTCTACAAGACGGAGATCGGTCCGAACCTCAAATCCGGCTCTGCTCTCGCTTTCGCACATGGTTTCAATATCCATTTCAAGCAGATCATTCCGCCGGCTGACGTCGATGTCTTCATGGTTGCTCCGAAAGGCCCGGGCCATCTCGTCCGCCGCACGTACACGGAAGGTTCTGGCGTTCCGGATGTCTTCGCAGTGCATCAGGATGCTTCGGGCAAGTGCTTCGACATCGCGCTCGCGTATGCAAAGGCGCTCGGCGGCACGCGTTCCGGCGTTCTCCAGACGACGTTCCGCGATGAGACGGAAGAAGACCTCTTCGGCGAGCAATGCGTGCTGATGGGCGGTCTGTGTCAGCTCATGAAGACGGGCTTCGAAGTCCTCGTCGAGGCAGGCTATCCGCCTGAGATGGCATATTTCGAGTGCTTCCATGAGATGAAGCTCATCGTCGACCTCTGCTACGAGGGCGGCATCACGAAGATGGTGCAGTCGTGCTCCGACACGGCCGAGTATGGCAGCTATGTCATCGGCCCGCGCATCATCACGGAAGATACGAAGAAGGAAATGAAGAAGTGCCTGCATGAAATCCAGGATGGCACGTTCGCGACCAAGTGGCTGCAGGAGAACCGTGCAGGCGGCCGTGCAAACTTCCTTGCAATGCGCCGTCTTGCGCAGGAGCATCCGATCGAGAAGGTCGGTGCCGAGCTCCGTCAGATGATGCCGTGGCTGCGTGACAAGAAGGAACTTACGTTCTAATTTTCGCAGGCAGGGATTTCCTCATCCCACGCAGAAATTTCATACTGAAGGTCAGAAAGCCTTCCCAAACGTGGGGAGGCTTTCTTTATAAGGAGGGCAAATTTCATGGGCATGAATATGAGCGAGAAGATTCTCGCCCGGCACGCCGGCCTCGCGGAGGTGCACGCAGGCGAGCTCATCACATGCGAACTCGACATGGTGCTCGCGAATGACATCACGGCGCCGCCGTCGATTGCAAAGTTCAACGAGATCGGCGGCAAGGTCTTCGATAATACGAAGATCGCGCTCGTGCCGGATCATTTCCAGCCGTCGAAGGACATCAAGAGCGCGGGCCTCGCGAAGATCGTGCGCGATTTCGCGAAGGAGCAGGGCATCGTCAACTACTTCGAGCAGGGTCGCGTCGGCATCGAGCACGTCATCCTGCCGGAGTTCGGCCTCGTGGGGCCGGGCATGCTGACAATCGGCGCGGACTCGCATACCTGCACGTATGGTGCGGTCAATGGCTTTTCGACGGGCGTCGGCTCGACGGACCTCGGCATGGCGATGGCGACGGGCAAGGCATGGTTCAAGGTGCCGGAGGCGATCGAGGTGCACCTGACGGGCAAAAAGCCCGCAGACATCACGGGGAAGGATGTCATCCTCACGCTCATCGGCATGATCGGCGTCGATGGCGCGCTCTACAAAACGCTCGAATTCACAGGCGAGGGCGTGCACGAGCTCACGATGACGGACCGCCTGACCATCGCGAATATGGCCATCGAGGCGGGCGGCAAGAACGGCATCTTCCCGTATGACGACATCACGGAGGCGTATGTTAAAGGCCGCGTGAAAAAGCCATACGAGCCGGTCGCTGCCGACGCGGATGCGAAATACTGCCAGACGGTCGAAATCGACCTCTCGAAGCTCACGCCGGTCGTGGCGTTCCCACATCTGCCGGGCAATACGAAGCCTGTGGCTGCCATCAAAGAGCCTATCAAGATCGACCAGGTCGTTATCGGCTCGTGCACGAACGGCCGCCTCGAAGACCTCGAAATCGCCGCGAACATCTTCCAAGGCCATGAAGTCCATCCCGATGTGCGCTGCATCGTGATTCCGGGCAGCCAGGCCGTTTACAAGGAAGCGATGCATCGCGGCTACATCGATACGTTCATCGACGCGCACTGCGTCGTTTCGTGCCCGACGTGCGGCCCGTGCCTCGGCGGCTATATGGGCATCATGACGGCGGGTGAGCGCTGCGTCTCGACGACGAACCGCAATTTCCGCGGCCGCATGGGCGACGTCACGAGCGAAGTCTATCTCGCTGGCCCGCAGACAGCAGCCGCGAGCGCGATCCTCGGCCGCATCGCCGAGCCGAAGGAGGTAAAATAAATGGCGGAACTCAAGGGAAAAGTCTGGCGCTACGGCGACAACATCGATACGGATGTCATCATCCCGGCGCGCTACCTCAATACGTTTGATCCGAAGGAGCTCGCGAGCCACTGCATGGTCGACATCGACGAGACGTTCGCGAAAAACGTCAAGGACGGCGACATCATGGTCGGCGGCAAGAACTTCGGCTGCGGCTCGTCACGTGAGCATGCGCCCGTCGCCATCAAGGCTTCGGGCGTGCCGGTCGTGATTGCTGCGAGCTTTGCGCGCATCTTCTACCGCAACGGCATCAACATCGGCCTGCCGCTGCTCGAAATCGGCGCAGATGTCGAGAAAATCCATGCGGGCGACGAGCTCTCTGTCGATGTCTCGACGGGCGTCATCCATGACCTCACGACGGGCGACACGTTCCAGGCGCATCCGCTGCCGGGCTTCATCCAGGACATCGCGAAAGCGGGCGGCCTTGTGGAGTATGTGAAGCAGCAGTCGAAAAAGTGAGCGGAGGGGCATTATGGCATATCAGATTACGGTCATTCCCGGCGACGGCATCGGCAAGGAAATCACGGATGCGGCTGTCAAGGTTTTGAAGAAAGCAGATGAAAAGTTTGGCCTCGGCCTTTCGTTTACGTACAAGGATGCGGGCGGCACGGCCTATGACAAGTTCGGCACGCCGCTGCCCGACGATACGGTCTCGGCCTGCAAAGCGTCAGACGGCGTGCTGTTCGGCGCGGTCGGCGGCGACAAGTGGGACAATGTCGATCCTGCCCTGCGCCCCGAAAAGGCCATCCTCGGCCTGCGCAAGCAGCTCGGCCTCTATGCGAACCTGCGCCCCGTCAAGGTTGCGGATGCGCTTGTCGAGTATTCGCCGCTGAAGCCGGAGCTCGCGAAGGGCGTCGATCTCGTCATCGTGCGCGAGCTCATCGGCGGCATCTATTTCGGCGACAAGTGCGAGTCCGAGCAGCATGACGGCGCCGAGCGCGCCTGGGATCTCGAAAACTATTCTGTGCCCGAGGTCGAGCGCATCACGAAGCTCGCGTTCGAGACGGCGAAGCTGCGCCGCGGCAAGGTCACGTCGGTCGACAAGGCGAACGTGCTCGCGACGTCGCGCCTCTGGCGCCGCACGACAGCGGAAGTCGCGAAAAAGTATCCCGACATCGAGCTCAATAACCTCTATGTCGACAACTGCGCCATGCAGCTTGCCATCAAGCCCGCGCAGTTCGACGTCATCGTGACGGGCAACCTGTTCGGCGACATTCTTTCGGACGAAGCAGCCGTCGTCGGCGGCTCCATCGGCATGCTGCCGTCGGCGTCGATCGGCACGGACACGAGCCTCTACGAGCCGATTCATGGCAGCGCGCCCGACATCGCGGGCAAGGGCATCGCAAACCCGATGGGCACGGTGCTTTCGGCGGCGATGCTGCTGCGCTACAGCCTGCACGAAGAGGCGGCGGCCGACGCCGTCGAGGCGGCGGTGGACAAGGCGCTCAATGACGGCTATCGCACGGCTGACCTTTATAAGGAAGGTTTCAAGAAGGTCACGACGGACGAGATGGCCGACGTTATCTGCGAGCGCGTCTGAAAACTGGAAACCCCTCCGATTTTGAAAGAAAGGTGTGAATGACTGCGATGAAGGGAGCACAGGCAGTCCTCGCGTGTCTGCGCGAACAGGGCGTTGACACCATTTTCGGTTATCCCGGCGGCATGATCCTGCCGCTTTATAACGCGCTCTATGATGCGAAAGACCTCCGCCAGATTCTCGTGACGCACGAGCAGAATGCCGCGCATGCGGCGGACGGCTACGCGCGCGCTTCGGGCAAGGTTGGCGTCTGCATTGCGACGAGCGGCCCGGGCGCGACAAACCTCGTCACGGGCCTTGGGACGGCATTCATGGATTCCATCCCCATCGTCGCCATCACGGGGCAGGTCGATACGGCCTCGCTCGGCCGCGATGCCTTTCAGGAGACGGACATCCTCGACGTCACGATGCCGGTCACGAAGCACAACTATAAGGTCAAGAGTGCCGAAGAGCTCGTGCCGACCGTGCGCGCGGCATTTGCCATCGCGCGTCATGGCCGTCCGGGCCCCGTGCTCGTCGATGTGCCGCGTGACTTGTTCTTTGAGGAAGTCGAGTACACGCCGGAAACGCCGAGCGTCAAGAAGCCGGGCCAGCCCGACGCCGACTTCCTGATTTGCGTCGCCGAGGCCGAGCGCGAGATTGCCGAGGCGAAGCAGCCCGTCGTCATCGTCGGCGGCGGCGTCATCTCGGCGGGCGCGTCGAAAGAGGTGCAGGCGTTCATCGAGCGCTATCATCTGCCCGTCGTCCACACGCTCATGGGGCTCGGCGCCATTCCGCGCTCGCATCCGCAGTCGCTCGGCTTTGCGGGCATGCACGGCAAGAAGGCGGCAAACTATGCCATCAACGACGCTGACCTTGTCATCGCAATCGGCAGTCGTTTCGGCGACCGCCAGACGGGCAACCTCGACAAGTACACCGAGGGCACGAAGTTCATCCACATCGACATCGACCCAGCCGAAATCGACAAGAACGTCGCGCATTCGCTCGGCCTCGCGGGCGACATGAAGACGATTCTCGCGCTGCTCATGAAGCGCGAGCCGACGAGCAATCGCGCGGACTGGTGGGCGAAAATCCATGCATGGGAAGATACGTATGACTACGACTATCAGGTCAACCGCCTGACCGTGCCGTGGGCCATGCACAGCGTCGCGAAGGCGACGGCGGGCAAGCCGTTTGCGTTTGCGACGGATGTCGGCCAGCATCAGATGTGGGCGGCGCTCCATCTCGCCATCGAGGAGCCGCGCACGTGGCTGACCTCGGGCGGCCTCGGCACGATGGGCTTCGGCCTGCCGGCCGCCATGGGGGCGCAGCTCTACTATGGCGGATCGCGGCGCGTCGTACATGTCGCAGGTGATGGCGGCATCAAGATGACGGGCAACGAATACTATACGATTGCGCGCCTGCATCTGCCAATCATCTCGATCATCGTGAACAACACGAGCCTCGGCATGATCCGCCAGCTGCAGAAAGTCAACTACAACGAGCGCTACATCGCCTGTGAGTTCGACTATCCGATGGACTATGCAAAATACGCCGAGAGCTTCGGCATCCATGCGGAAACCGTCGATACGCAGGAGGGATTTGCCGTCGCGTTTGCCGATGCCATGGCCGATGAGACGCAGCCGCATGTCATCGTCATGAAGGTGCACAGGAGCTTCGTCGAGCCGATGATCAAGGGCAGCGTCGGTGAGTTTGTCGAATTCAAGTAATCATGATAAAATGGAACCGTTGCAAAGATGCAGCGGTTCTTTTTGTGAGAGCGTAAATAGGGAGAAAGAAAATGAAGAAACACGTCATCGAAGCGCCCGTGCTGGAAAACGTGCCGATTGCCGATGGCATCTATCGCATGGTGTTCCATGCGCAGCTGCTCGCCATCGAGGCGCAGCCGGGACAGTTCGTCATGGTCATGAAGCCGGACGATCAGGCGACGTTCCTGCGCCGCCCGTTCGGCATCGCGGACGCCGATCCGGCCGCGGGGACGATCACGATCATCTATCGCCTCGTCGGACGCGGCACGAAGGCTTTTGCAAAGATGAAGCAGGGCGAGCTCCTGAGCGTCGAAGGGCCGATCGGCCACGGCTTCACGCTGCGCGAAGGGCGGCAGCTGCTCGTCGGCGGCGGTCTCGGCATCGCGCCGCTGATCTTTCTCGCGAAGAGCCTGCCGGAAAAGCCGCTGTTCCTGATTGGCGGCCGGAATGAAAAGGAAATCTTCTGGAAGGACTTGCTCGCGCCATTGGCTGAGAAAATCTACGTGACGACAGATGATGGCTCGTTTGGTACGAAAGGCTTCACGACGACGTTGCTGCCGGACGTGCTCGAAAAAGAGCAGCCCGCGGGCGTCGTGACGTGCGGCCCGACGATCATGATGAAGGGCATTGCAGGACTCGTAAAGGAAAGCGGCCTGCCCTGCGAAGTTTCGCTCGAGAAGCGCATGGCCTGCGGCATCGGCGTCTGCCTCGGCTGCACGTTCGAGACGACGGCGGGCACGCGCAAGAAGGTCTGCGTCGACGGCCCCGTGTTTCCCGCAGAGGAGGTATTTGCATGAACAAGGAACGTTTGGCAACGGAATTCTGCGGCCTGCACCTCGCGACGCCCGTCATGGGCGCGTCAGGCACGTTCGGCTTCGGCGTCGAGTATGAGGACTTTGTCGACATGGCCGACGTCGGCGCCATTCTCTCGAAAGGCATCACGCCGGAGCCGCGCAGCGGCAACGCGGGCGTGCGCATTGCCGAGACGCCTTCGGGCATGCTGAACTGCATCGGCCTTGAAAACCCAGGCGTCGAGGTTTTCCTGGAGGGCATCCTGCCGAAAGCAGGAAAGCTCGCCGCGCCGCTGATTGTGAACATCTCGGCGGGCACGGCAGAAGAATACGGCGAACTCGCGGCGAAGCTCGATGTGGATGGCGTCGCCGCACTCGAAGTCAATATCTCGTGCCCGAATGTCAAGGAAGGCGGCATCGTCTTTGGCACGAAGCCCGAAGCGGCGGCCAGCGTGACCGCAGAGGTCAAGGCGCATACGAAGAAGCCTGTCATCGTCAAGCTCTCGCCGAATGTCACGGATATCACGGTGATGGCGAAGGCCGTCGAGGCGGCGGGCGCAGATGCTCTGACGGTCTGCAATACATTCATGGGCATGGCCATCGACGTCGAGCGCAGGAGGCCGCTGCTCGGCAACATCACGGGCGGCCTCAGCGGCGCCTGCATCCGTCCGCTCGCGCTGCGCCTCGTCTGGCAGACGGCGAAGGCCGTGCAGATTCCAATCATCGGCTGCGGCGGCATCCAGACGGGCGAAGACGCCGTCGCGTTCCTGCTCGCAGGCGCGTCTGCCGTCGAAGTCGGTGCCGAGAACTTCCGCAACCCGCGCGCCGTCGTGACGGTCGCTGAGGAGCTGGACAGCTACCTCGAACGCCACGGTATCGCAAATGCCAAGGATTTGGTCGGCGCTCTCGAAGCCTGACTCTTCCAGCAGGCTCCACCTCTGAAAGGATGTCATTCATTTCAGGGGGGAGGCCCCCTCTAGAGGGGGCTGTCAGCGAAGCTGACTGGGGGAGTAGTTGGGTGCTGGATACTATCAATTATGCGATTGTCGCTGAGCCATATTACCGACTCAGCGGCATTTTTATTCGTTGTATTTTCGTAGACAATAACTCTGAGCTATGATAAAATGGAATGGAACATATAATATAGAGAGAAAGCCCGCGATACGAAAAAAGCAGGGCTACATTGGAACTGATGAATGAACTGATTGACTTATGAGAGGAGAATTCCGATGGAATTTCGACAGCTGGAGTATTTCGTCACGATCAGCGAGCTCGAGAACTTCACGCGCACAGCGGAGGTGCTCCATGTCTGAAGCTCACGCTCATCGACCGCAGCCAGAAGCATGTGCAGCTCACGGAGGAGGGGCGCACGTTCCTGATTCATGCGCAGCGCATCATGCGCGACGTGCAGGCGGCCTATCAGGACATGCAGCGCTTCCACAGCGAGGCGCGCGGCACGATCCGCTTCGGCATCCCGCCGATGGTCGAGGGCTATCTGTTCCCGGATTTCTTTACGAAATTCCGCGCGGTCTACCCGGACATCACGCTCGACGTGCAGGAACTCAGCGATTCCATGGAAGTGCGCGAGCAGGCCGATCTCGGCGAGCTCGATTTCGGCATCGTGCTCGCGAGCCCCGATGACGTCGTCGAAAATGAATTCCTCATCATGAAGGACGAGATGGGCCTCTGCCTGCCCGAGGGCCATCCGCTTGCTGCGCTCGAAAACGTGCCGTTCGGCCGCCTGCGCAAAGAGAAATTCATCATGCAGCAGCCGCATACGTTCCAGTACCAGTCCGTCTTCGACTGCTGCACGCAGCACGGCTTCACGCCCGACATCGTGCTCTCGACGTCGCAGCTCAAGACCATCAAGCAGCTCGTCGCGAATGGCACGGGCATCGCCATCCTGCCGAAATTCGTCACGCATGGAGAGAAGATTTTCGCCCGCCGGGATACCGACCCGTCCATCGACCTCCACATCTCGCTCTATTGGGGCTCGCACAAGACGTTTTCTGCCATTGACAACCGCTTCATGGACTTCATGCGCCACTATACGAGCACGCCGGATTTCAAGAAGCATTTCTTTCAGAAATAAGAGGTCATCTTTATGCAGCTCAAACGTCTCGAGGCCTACGGCTTCAAGTCTTTTGCCGACAAGGTCGTCATCGAGTTCGACAAGGGCGTCACGGCCATCGTCGGGCCGAACGGCAGCGGCAAGAGCAACATCACCGACGCCAT
>CACZFT010000017.1 GCA_902780535.1 uncultured Selenomonas sp.
GTCGAGACGGGCGTCATCAAGATGCTCGCAGCCGAAGCCATCAAGATCACGAATGGCAGCGTCAATGCGACGGCCATGCTGATTCTCTGGATGAGCGCGATTGCGTCGGCGTTCATCGACAACATCCCGTTCGTCGCGACGCTGATTCCGCTCATCAAGGACATGGGCCAGATGGGTCTCACGAACCTCGACCCGATGTGGTGGAGCCTTGCGCTTGGTGCCTGCCTCGGCGGCAACGGCACGCTGATCGGCGCGAGCGCCAACGTCGTCGTCGCCTCGATGGCGGCGCGCCGCGGCAAGGCCATCTCGTTCATCGAGTTCATGAAAGTCGCGTTCCCAATCATGATTCTGACGATCATCATTTCGAGCGCCTATGTCTGGCTGCGGTATCTCTGATGTGAACATTTCCCGAAGCGGACGGCTTGCCGCCCGCTTTTTTCTGACAGAAAGCTCAATAAGCAAGAAAGGAACCTTCATGGATCAGAATGAAAGAAAAGAAGCCCTTGACAAAGCGCTCAAGGGCATAGAGAAAGATTTCGGCAAGGGCGCCATCATGCGCCTCGGCGATGCGAAGGCGAACATGAACGTCGAGGTCATCCCGACGGGCATCCTGCCGCTCGACATCGCGCTCGGCGTCGGCGGCATCCCGCGCGGACGCATCATTGAAATCTACGGCCCTGAGTCGTCGGGCAAGACGACGGTCACGCTGCATATGATTGCCGAGGCGCAGAAGAACGGCGGCATCGCGGCATTCATCGATGCCGAGCATGCGCTCGACCCTGTCTATGCGCAGCACCTCGGCGTCGACATCGACAACCTGCTGATTTCGCAGCCGGACAGCGGCGAGCAGGCGCTCGACATCGTCGAGGCGCTCGTCCGCAGCGGTGCCATCGACCTCATCGTCGTGGACTCCGTCGCAGCGCTCGTGCCGAAAGCCGAAATCGAGGGCGAGATGGGCGACAGCAACGTCGGCCTGCATGCCCGCCTCATGAGCAAGGCCATGCGCAAGCTCACGGGCATCATGAGCAAGATGCGGACGGCCGTCGTCTTCATCAACCAGATTCGCGAAAAAGTCGGCGTCATGTTCGGCAACCCTGAGACGACGACGGGCGGCCGCGCGCTGAAGTTCTATGCGTCTGTGCGCCTCGACGTGCGCCGCGTCGAGAGCATCAAGCAAGGGCAGGAGTTCATCGGCAACCGTACGCGCATCAAGGTCGTCAAGAACAAGGTCGCGCCGCCGTTCAAGCAGGCGGAGTTCGACATCATGTACGGCGAGGGCGTCTCGAAGCTTTCGTGCGTCCTCGACATGGCCGTCGACCTCGACATCGTCGACAAGAGCGGTGCGTGGTTCTCCTATGGCGGCACGCGCCTCGGCCAGGGCAAGGAAAATGCGAAAAAGACCATCGCCGAGACGCCGGGCATGCAGGAAGAGCTCGAACAGAAAGTCCGCGACAAGCTCATGAACAGCGAGGACGCGGATGACAAGGACAAGGCTGACGCCAAGGACGCCAAAAGCAAGGGCGCGAAGGACGCTGCGGCAAATCACGCCGCTGCCGAAGCTCCCGCGGGCGCTGACGCATGACGCAGCGCATGGAACTGCCGTCCGAAGATGAGGTCGGCGGGAAGAAGAAGGCGAAAGGGCCGAAGACGGCATTGATGTATGCCGTCGACCTGCTCGCACGGCAGGAGCAGAGCAGCGCGAAGCTTCGCGAAAAGCTCAAGCGTAAAGGCTATGAAGAAGAAGAAATCGAAGCTGCGCTCCAGCGCCTCATGGAACTGCATTATCTCGATGATATTGGCGCCTGCCAGCGGCAGTTCGACTTTCTCTACGAGGAGAGCCGCAGCTCCGTGCGGCAGATCGTGGCAAAGCTCCTGCAGCGCGGTTTTGAGAGCTCGATGATCCGTGACTGCATCCCGTCCGATACGTATGAGCGCGAAAAAGACGCGGCCCTCCGCGTGCTCGCGCTCAAATACCGGAAACCTGCCGATCCACGCAAGATGATGGCGAACCTTTATCAGAAAGGCTTCGCCGTGGACGCCGCACGGGCGGCCGTCGAAACGTTTGCCGCGCAGATGGCGGAGCGCCAGGATGGCGCAGAGGATGAAGGAAGGAGATAACGACTATGGGAAATTTCAGTTTTGACAAGGAGAGTCTGCGGCAGAACTTCTTCACGACAGAAGGACGCCTGAACCGCAAAGCGTTCATCAAGCGCTTCTTCGGCGTCTCCATCTCGCTCGGCGTCTTTGCCTTCATCGTCTACGCGGCGCTCTACAACGGCACGGGCAGCAAGGACATCGCCGACAGCATCGCCATCTCGATTTCCGTCGTCGAAGCCTTCATCGTCTACACGCTGATTGCGCGCCGTCTCCATGACCTCGGCTACGGCAAGGCGCTCGCCATCGTCTACCTCGTCTACGGCCTCACGCAGACGATCGTCATGAACTACCTGACGGACAACTTCGAGCCCGGCAGCATGCCCATCTACGCCTACCAGATCCTCTCGACCTGCGTCATCATCTTCCTCGTCTGCCTCATGTTCATGAAAGGCGTCAAGGGAGAGAACCGCTTCGGCAAAGATCCGCTTGGCGAGTAAAAGTAAAAGAACATATAAAAATAGCGGCTGCGCACAAGATGATGCGCAACCGCTATTTTTCTGCCGATTACTGCGACAGCTTTGCGAATTCGTCGACTTTCTGGAGTGCCGCGCCACTCTTGATGAGGGCGCGGGCGCTCTCGATGCCTTCTGCGATGCTCGCTGCTTTGCCGCCGAGGTAGATGGCGGCGCCGGCGTTGAGGAGGACGATGTCGGTCTTCGGGCCCTGTGCGCCCGAGAGGATGTCGCGCGTAATCTTGGCATTCTCGGCCGGCGTGCCGCCGACGATGTCTGCTTTCTCGCAGCGCGTGAAGCCGAAGTCCTCCGGCTTCACCGTGTAGCGCTTGAACCAGCCGTCCTTGAACTCGCAGACGCTCGTCGGGGCGCTCATGGAGAGCTCGTCGAGGCAGTCCTGTCCATAGATGACCATGCCGCGCGTGACGCCGAGGTCGATGAGGACGTTGGCGAGCGGCTCGAGCAGCGCTTCGTCGTAGACGCCCAGGAGCATCGTCTTCGGGCGTGCCGGATTTGTCAGCGGGCCGAGGATGTTGAAGACCGTGCGGATGCCGAGTTCCTTGCGGATGGCGCCGACGTATTTCATCGATGCATGATATTTCTGCGCGAACATGAAGCAGATGTTGATTTTCTCGAGCAGTTCGACGCATTTTTCCGGCGCGAGGTCGAGGTTGACGCCGAGTGCTTCGAGGCAGTCGGCCGCGCCGCTCTTTGACGAGGCCGCACGGTTGCCGTGCTTTGCAACCTTGATGCCGGCGGCTGCGATGATGAAGGCGGCCGTCGTCGAGATGTTGATGCTGCCCGCGTGGTCGCCGCCCGTGCCGACGATTTCGAGGACATCGAATGGCGCATCGACCGTGAGCGAATGGTCGCGCATGGCGGCCGCCGAGCCCGAAATCTCGGCGATGGTCTCGGCCTTCGTGCTCTTCGTCGAGAGCGCGGCGAGATAGGCCGCGTTCTGCACCTGGCTCGTCTTGCCGCTCATGATTTCGTTCATGACGGCGTAGGCTTCGTCGTACGTGAGGTCTTCCTTGCTGACAACTTTCTTGATGGCTTCTTCAATCATGCAGATCTCTCCTTTTGCCAGGGGGCATCAAAAATCCCCGGCAGTCTCAGAAACTGCCGGGGACGAAACTGCCGCTTGGTCGCAAATGACATATGTGTTCTGCTGATAAGGATAGCACGGAGGGCGGAACTTGTCAAGATGACAGCAGGCCACCTGTCCCTTAAGGTTGAATATGTCAACGATATAGGACTTTCAAACGTATGGATGTCAAAATAGGCAGGAAAATTTTCCTGCCTATTTTTTAAAAGAAAACATGTTTCCAGTTGAATTTCAGGAGGAAGTGTGTGTATAATATTCTCAGTGGGAAGACATAAACAGAAAGCCATGCAAAATATATTATAAGAGTTATGCTATAAGAGTTATAGAAATTGAAAGAGACGAATCGCATGAAGGAATGGAAGAAACAGGCAGCGGCGGCACTGGCCGTCTCGCTGGCCGCAGCGATGCCGGGCACGGCACTGGCAGCCGAAGCAGCCGAAGCACCAGAAACGGAAGACCAGGCGGCGGAAGTCGCGTAGATGAAGGAAGAAATCGCGGCCCTGACCGCGCGCCTCAATGCACTCGAGAAGCAGCTCGACGAAGCACAGAAAGCTGGCAAGGCAGACGACAAGAACAAGGAAGAGAAGAAGAAGGGCGCTTCGGAGCTCCAGTGGTCGGGCTCGACAAAGATGGGCTACATGTACAATCAGGACAAGAAGGGCTCGGTGAAGGGCGAGATCCGCCTGAAGGCGAAGACGAAGGTCGATGACACCTACGATGTCGCGTTCGGCCTGAAATTCAAATCGACCTCGGAGGAGCCGGTGCCCGCGACCGTTGATCCGAACGACCCGAAACACGTCCGTGACGGCCGTGCTTCGGAGAAGAACAAGGTCAAGCTCGACGAGGCATCCATCGGCCGTGCGTTCGGCCCGGTCTACCTCAAGGCCGGCGTCCAGTCGGCGACGGTCGGCGAAGGCCTCTGGATTGGCAAGAGCAGCCTGAACATCTTCTCGGGCAAGTATGACATGACGCCGCGCGATTCGCTGTTCGTCGGCTATGGCCGCGACTCGCAGGATTATCTCGCCGAGAACGAAAAGACGCAGTCGCGCCTCTTGAAGTTCGTCGATTACCAGCACCATTTTGGGAGCGATGCGATGGCGGGCATCTACCTCGGCGCGCAGCAGCCGGACCGCTATATCGGCGTGTATGGCGAGACGCCGCTCATCGGCAAGCTCAGCCTTGCGGGCGAGTTCGTCCACAACACGAACACGGACAAGCCGGACGAAAATCACAACCATTATGGATATGTGTATCGCGGCTCGAAATCCGACACGGACGGCTATTTCCTGAGCCTTGCTTACGGCCAGGCAAAGAAGAAGGGCGACTTCCGCGCAGCCGTCAACTATTTCAATGTCGATCAGAACCTCTTCATGGATGACGGCTATACCGCATTTGATGACTATGTGACGAATGACGGCCTGCTCGGCTTCGGCCTCGTGCTCGACTACATGACGAGCAACCATACGAAGCTTTCGCTCGAACGCTACTGGGCACATACGAAGCCCGTGGCTGGCAACGTCGACCGTGACGGCAACGAGCTTCCCGAGTCGCCGTATTACACGACGTACGTGAAGTTCACGTCGAAATTCTGATGGAGGATTTGTCGTTTTTGAGAGAAGGATGATCATGGGGAATCGTTCGAAGAAAGTTGTATGCGGCGCTGCCTTGCTGGCAGCAGGTCTCTGGATGGCGCAGGGAAATGCGCCGACAGCGCTGGCGGCGGAAGCAGCGGCGCAGCCAGGGCACCTCGTGGAGCAGGAACAGCCGGAGAACTTCGAAGGCTTTGTCTGGCGCATCGACAGCGAGGGCAAGGAGCTGCCGCGCAATTTCCGCACGTCGGAAGGCGCGTTCCAGGCGCCGGATGAGAAATATCAGCTCGATGCTTCGTACCAGCCGTCGCGGAAAGGCCTCGACACGCTTCGCGCCTCGGGCAGCGCGCAGTGCTCGCCTGATGAGATGAAGGCGCTTTATACAGAGCTCCGCAAGCATACGGACGGCCCGATCTATGACATGGACCTGCGGCAGGAGTCGCATGGCTATCTCGATGGCACGGCCGTGAGCTGGTATGGCGAGCGCGATTGGGCGAACCTCGGCAAGAGCCAGCATGCTGCGCTTCGCGACGAGGCAAAGCGTCTCGAAGCGGCTGTCGGCAAGACGGTCTACATGGCAGAGCTCGGCAAGGACAAGCTGCCGGTCGGCGGCAAGGTCGTGCGCGTGCATCAGGCGGAAAGCGAGCAGCAGGTCGCCGAGGCGGCGGGCTTCCGTTATTTCCGCATCGCGGCGACCGATCATGTCTGGCCGAGCGAGGAAAACATCGACCGCTTCATCGCTTTCTACCGCACGCTGCCGAAGGGTGCCTGGCTGCATTTCCACTGCGAAGCCGGTGTCGGCCGCACGACGGCGTATCTCGACATGTACGACATGATGCGCAATCCGGATGTGTCGTTCAAGGACATCACATATCGCCAGCACGAGCTCGGCGGGTTCTACTATGGCCCGTACAACGTGAAGCCGAAGGAAGGCAAGGACAACTGGAAGCGGCCGTACTATTTCGACAAGGCGGCCATGATGCAGAAATTCTATGAATACGTGCAGGCGAACCATGCAACGGGCTACGAGACTAGCTGGTCTTCATGGCTGAAAACGCAGAAATGAAGAAATAAATCGGAAAGGCAGGAGAACATCAAATGAAATGGTTTGACGATATGCGGGTCTCCCTGAAAATCCTGGCACTAGCGGTCATCGCGGCCATCGCGCTTTTTTCCGTCGGCTATACGGGCTACAGCATGCTGGATGCTTCGAACTACCGCATGAGCAAGATGTACAACCAGAAGCTCAAGAACGTGCAGATGCTCGGCGAGCTCAAATATTTCATGCGCGACATGCAGGTGCATGAGCTGAACCTCGCCGACAGCACGGAAACGGCTGTGCAGGACAAGAACCGCAAGACCATCGAGAGCATCAACGACCGCTTCCATCAGACGATGGACGCTTACAAGCAGAATACGACGGGACTCGATGGCGTCGAGGAGCGCGTGCAGGACATCGAGGCGAACTGGGAGAAGCTCTACCAGACGGGCAAGAAGATTGATGCACTGGTAAAGGCTGGCAAGACGGACGAGGCGCGTGCGCTCTATTATGACGAAGGCCAGAAGAACAGCGCGGCTGTTGGCAATCCTGTCAAGGAACTCCTCGAGATGACGAACACGAATGCGGAGGACGTCTACAACCGCAACCTCAAGAAGGCGGGCGAGGCGACGCGCAACATGATGATTGAGGGTATCGTCGCGCTCATCATCCTCGTCGTGATGTCGCAGCTCATCGGCAAGGGCATCACGACGCCGCTCTATGAGATGAAGCGTGCCTGCGAGCGCCTGCGCGATGGCGATTTCCGCGAGAGCGAACGCCGCATCGTGCGCGGCGACGAGTTCGGCGACATGGCTGCGACCGTCGCCGAGATGCGCACGAGCATCAACAAGCTCATGCGCAGCACGAACGACTCGGCGCAGCAGATTGCGGCGGCGAGCGAGGAGCTTACGGCGAGCTCGTCGCAATCGGCGGAGGCGTCCGACCAGGTGGCACAGTCCGTGCAGCGCGCGGCTGGCGCTGTGACGCAGCAGGAACAGGAAGTGCAGAAATCGTCGGATGCCGTCGCCGATGTCAGCACGGCCGTCGACAAGATGCACGCGCAGGCCGTCCGCGTGGCCGAGCATGCATCGGAAGCACATGACCGCGCATCTTCGGGTGGCAAAGCTATCGAGAGTTCGGTCGGACGCATCCAGGGCGCTGCGACGACCGTGCAGCAGTCGGCACAGATTGTCGACAAGCTCGGCGAGAATTCGAAGGAAATCGGCAAGATTGTCGAGACCATCAGTAACATCGCCGAACAGACGAACCTTCTCGCGCTCAATGCGGCCATCGAGGCAGCGCGCGCAGGCGAGGCTGGCCGCGGCTTCTCCGTCGTCGCCGACGAAGTGCGCAAGCTCGCTGAGGAATCAGCCGAGGCGGCCCAGCGCATCGCGGCGCTGATTGAGACCATCCAGAAGGATACGGCCGAGGCTGTCACGTCGATGAAGGAAGGCAGTGAGGCCGTGGCTGGCGGCGCATCGTCCGTCGAGCAGCTCCGCGAGGTCTTTGATGAGATCCGCGTCTTCGTCGATGGCGTTTCGAAAGAGGCCAGCAATATGGCGCACGAGATCCAGAGCGTCAACGAGCAGGCGGGGGCCATCTCGGGCCAGGTGCAGCAGGTCGAGGCGCAGGGCCGCACGGTTTCGGACGAGATGGAGAACGTCTCGGCCGCGACGGAAGAGCAGTCGGCATCGGCGAGCGAGATTGCGAAGGCAAGCGATTCGCTTTCGAAGCTCGCGCAGGGACTGCAGGATTCTCTCGCAAAATTCGAATATTGATATACTGATGGCAGGGCAGGCACATCTTTGCGGATGCGCCTGCCTTTTTTCATTCCCTTTTCTTTTGCGGTGTGCTATAATTTTTCGTAGATTCACTGTCGTTTTGAGGGAGGAACAAAACCATTGAGCAAGCCTGCAAACGAACTCATCCTGGTGCTGGATTTCGGCGGCCAGTACAACCAGCTCATCGCGCGCCGCGTGCGTGAGGATCACGTCTACTGCGAGGTGCATCCGAATACGATGTCGCTCGAGAAGATCCGCGCGATGGCGCCGAAGGGCATCATCCTGACGGGCGGCCCGAACAGCGTGTATAAGGAAGACTCCGCGACGTGCAGCCCCGAGCTCTTCCGCCTCGGCATCCCCGTGCTCGGCATCTGCTATGGCTCGCAGCTCATGGCGCACCTCCTCGGCGGCAAAGTCGAGACGGCGCCGACGAGCGAGTACGGCAAGACAGAGGTCACGATTACGGGCAAAACGTCGAAGCTGTTCCAGAATGTCAGCGAGAAGACCATCTGCTGGATGAGCCATACGGACTACATCGCGAAAGCCCCTGAGGGCTTCACGGTCACGGCCGAGACGCCGGTCTGCCCCGTCGCCGCGATGGAGAATGCAGCCGAGAAGCTCTATGCGACGCAGTTCCATCCCGAAGTCATGCATACGGCCGAAGGCAAGACGATGCTCAAGAACTTCGTCTATGATGTCTGCGGCTGCAAGGGCGACTGGAAGATGGATTCGTTCGTCAAGACGACGGTCGCCGAGCTCAAGGAGAAAATCGGCACGGGCCGTGCGCTCTGCGCGCTCTCGGGCGGCGTCGATTCGTCCGTCGCGGCCGTGCTGCTCTCAAAAGCCATCGGCAAGCAGCTGACGTGCGTCTTCGTCGACCACGGCCTGCTGCGCAAGAACGAAGGCGACGAAGTCGAGGCGGTCTTCGGCCCCGATGGCCCGTATGATGTCAACTTCATCCGCGTCAATGCAAAAGACCGCTTCTATGCAAAGCTCAAGGGCGTCACGGAGCCTGAGAAGAAGCGCAAGATCATCGGCGAGGAATTCATCCGCGTCTTCGAGGAAGAGGCGAAGAAGATCGGCGCTGTCGACTATCTTGTGCAGGGCACGATTTATCCGGATGTCATCGAGAGCGGCCTCGGCAAGTCGGCCGTCATCAAGAGCCATCACAATGTCGGCGGCCTGCCGGATTATGTCGATTTCAAGGAAATCGTCGAGCCGCTGCGCCTGCTGTTCAAAGACGAGGTGCGTGCGGTCGGCCGCGAGCTGGGCATCCCCGAATATCTCGTGAACCGCCAGCCGTTCCCGGGGCCAGGCCTCGGCATCCGCATCATCGGCGAGGTCACGGAGGAAAAGGTCAAAATCGTGCAGGAAGCCGATGCCATTTACCGCGAGGAAGTCGCGAAGGCGGGTGCGGACAAGGGACTCGGCCAGTATTTTGCCGCGCTCACGAACATGCGTTCCGTCGGTGTCATGGGCGACGGCCGCACGTATGACTATGCGATTGCACTGCGCGCCGTCGAGACGAGCGACTTCATGACGGCCGAGAGCGCGAAGCTGCCGTGGGAGGTTCTCTCCACGGTCACGAGCCGCATCGTCAACGAGGTCAAGGGCGTCAACCGCGTGCTCTACGATTGCACGGGCAAGCCGCCTGCGACGATTGAATTCGAATAAACAATCCTATTATATAGAGAGAATGGAGCGTCACGCTCCATTTTTTCTATAGCAGGAAAGCGCGTGAAATATGGAGGGAACTGTATGGAAACCATCATCCTCGCTTCGGCTTCGCCACGCCGGCAGGAGCTCTTGCAGCAGATCGGCGTGCCGTATGAAGTCGTGAAGAGCGATGCGGAGGAAGTGCTCGATGCCGTGGAAGGCCCGCGGGCACTAGCCGTCGAGAATGCGCGCCGCAAGGCAATGGCCGTCGCAAAGCGTTATCCCGGCCGCATCGTGCTCGGTGCGGACACCGTCGTCTTTCAGGACGGCGCGGTCTATGGCAAGCCGAAGGACGCAGAGGATGCGCGAAACATGCTCAGGAGCTTTGCCGGGCGCCGCCATGATGTCGTGACGGGCGTCGCCATTGTTGCAAAAGATGGTGTTTGTTACACGGATGCGACGGAGACGAAAGTCTTTTTCGCCGACCTGACGGATGACGAAATCGCGGCTTACATCGCGACGGGCGAGCCGATGGACAAGGCGGGCGCCTATGCCGTGCAGGGACGCGCGGCAGCGTTCATCCCGCGCATCGAGGGCTCGTTCTCGAATGTCGTCGGCCTGCCGCTCGCCGAAGTTGCCTCCCTGCTCAAAGAAGCCGGGGTGAGGTGACATGACGATCATGGTGCGCGACCTGCCGATGGACGAGCGGCCGCGCGAAAAACTCGTGAAGTACGGCCCGTCGTATCTCAGCAACGCCGAGCTCCTGGCCATCCTCTTGCGCACGGGCACAAAGGAATCCTCTGTCCTCCATGTCGCCGAGGAAGTGCTGTCGCATTTCGAGGGGCAGGGGCTTTCGGGGCTCGTCCACATGTCACCGGACGAGATTGCGCAGGTGAACGGCGTCGGCCCGGCGAAAGCCGCGACGATCCTCGCGGCCGTCGAGCTCGGCCGCCGTCTCGCCGTGCAGGCGGCGGAAAACATCAGCACGATCGGTGGCCCCGAGGACGCGGCGCACTATGCGATGCCGCGCTACCGTCATGAGCTTCAGGAGCATTTCGCACTCATGACGCTCGACACGAAGAACCATGTCACAGGCTTTTTCGACCTGACGACGGGCACGCTCTCGGCCTCGCTCGTCCATCCGCGCGAGGTCTACCGCAAGGCCATCCAGCAGTCGGCGGCGTCCATCATCGTCTTTCACAACCATCCGAGCGGCGACCCGTCCCCGAGCCGCGAGGACATCGCCGTGACGGAACGCCTCGTGAAGAGCGGAAAAGTCCTCGGCATCGACCTTCTCGACCATATCATCCTCGGCAAAGAGAATTTTCTGAGCATGAAAGAAGAAGGTATGGTACAATGAAGGGACTTGTGGTAAAATAACTACGTTGCAAATTCGTTGATTTATTCCTTGAAGGGAGTTTTTGGATAACATGTGGAGTCTTTTTGGTGGTTTGTCGCATGATATGGGCATCGACCTCGGCACGGCGAATACGCTCGTGCACGTCAAGGGGCGTGGCATCGTGCTGCGCGAGCCGTCGGTCGTTGCCATCAAGAGCGACACGGGCGATGTGCTCGCGGTCGGCGAGGAAGCAAAGCAGATGATCGGCCGCACGCCGGGCAACATCGTCGCGATCCGCCCGATGAAGGACGGCGTCATCGCCGATTTCGACGTGACGCAGGCCATGCTCAAATATTTCATCCGCAAGGCCATGAATACGAAATCGTTCGTGCGCCCGCGCGTCGTCGTCGGCGTGCCGTCGGGCGTCACGGAAGTCGAGAAGCGCGCCGTCATCGACGCGGCCCAGCAGGCTGGTGCGCGCGAGGCATACCTCATCGAGGAGCCGATGGCAGCGGCCATCGGTGCCGGCCTCCCCGTCGAAGAAGCGACGGGTTCCATGGTCGTCGACATCGGCGGCGGCACGACGGAAATCGCTGTCATCTCGCTCGGCGGCATCGTCACGAGCCGTTCCATCCGCATCGGCGGCGACGAGATGGATTCCGCCATCGTGCAGTACATCAAGCGCATGTACAACCTCATGATCGGCGAGCGCACGGCTGAGGAAATCAAGATCAGCATCGGCACGGCCATCGTGACGCCGGAAACGGACAAGACGATGGAGATTCGCGGCCGTGACCTCGTCTCCGGCCTGCCGAAGACGCTGACGATCGAGGCGAAGGAGATTCGCGAAGCGCTCGACGAGCCAATTTTCAAGATCATCGACGCCGTCAAGTCCACGCTCGAGAAGACGCCGCCAGAGCTCGCAGCCGATGTCATGGATCATGGCATCATGATGACGGGCGGCGGAGCCCTGCTGACGAACCTCGACAAGCTTCTCTCGAAGGAGACGGGCATGCCGGTGCTCGTGGCCGAGGATGCTCTTTCGTGCGTCGGCGAGGGCACGGGCAAGTCTCTTGAAAATATCGAGCTCCTGAAGCGCGTCGTCATGACATCGAAGAAGTTGAGACAGTAATGGGAACAAGACTCCGCAGGGACAAGAATGACAACCGGCGGACATGGGCACTCGTGTTCGTCTTTCTCAGCGTGTTCTGCATCATCTTTTTCGCGGCGCAGGGACGTTTCCAGACGCCGGTGCTCGGCAAGACGGCCTCGACGATTGCTGCGCCGTTCCAGAAAGCTGTCTCGTGGGTCGGCGACCAGCTGAACTTCGTCACGAGCAACATCTGGGAAATCGTCACGATGCACCAGCAGAACAAGATGCTGCGGAACGAAGTCGACCAGCTGCGCATCCAGAACCTTCAGGCGAGCGAGTACGCGGCGGAAAATGCGCGCCTGCGGGCGCTCTTGGGGTACAAGCAGGCAGCGTCGCAGTTCGACCTCGTCGCGGCCCGTGTCATCGGGCGCGAGGCGGACAGTTGGTCGCACATGATCACGATCGACCGCGGCACGGCCGATGGCGTGCATGAGAACATGGCCGTCGTGACGGAAAAAGGCCTCGTCGGCCATGTCGTTGAGGCTGGCCCGAACTACGCGAAAGTCCAGTTGATCCTCGACCCGCGCTCATCGGTCGGCACGCTCGTGCAGCGCGCCGAGTCGCGCGTCGTCGGCATCGTCGAGGGTGACCCGGCGAATCCGACCATGCCGCGCATGGTCAATGTGCCGAAGAACGCCGACATCCAGGAAGGCGACATCATCGTGACGTCGGGCTTCGGCGGCATGTACCCGAAAGGGCTCGTCGTCGGCCTCGTCTCGTCGCTCGAAAACGATGAAGCGGGTCTGCTGAAGATTGCACTTTTGGAACCCGCTGTTGATTTCCAGAAGCTCGAGGACGTCGAGGTCATCGTAGCGTCGCGCGAAGCGCCGCCCGAGCCGCTCAAGACGCCGCCGCAGACGCCGGGCACGGAGACGGATCCGGCTGCCGAGGCGAAAGCGCAGCAGGAAGCGGCAGCTGGCACAGCAGATGGTGATGCAGGCGCAGCTCCGGCAGCGCCTGCCGCGCCGGCTCCGGCGGGCGCACAGGCAGGTGGCGCACAGTGAAGAACATCCTCAAATGGGCGGCGCTCGTCCTCGGCCTCTACGTGCTGCAGTCAGCGCTGATGCCGCGGCTCGCGTTCCACGGCGCGTCAGCAGATTTCCTGCTGCTCTTTGCCGTGTCGTTCGGCTTCATCCGCGGCATGCGGCTCGGCGTGCTCATGGGCTTCCTCGTGGGGCTCCTGCAGGACCTCCTGACGGGAACGTTCTTCGGCATGAACATCCTTACGAAGATGCTCGCGGGCTTCATCGCAGGCCTGCTTTCCGACCGCGTCTTCAAGGAGCAGATGTTCCTGCCCGTCGTTTCGTCGGTCGTGGCAGCGGTCGCAAGCTATTTCATTTTAGCGCTGCTTATGCTATTATTAGGGTATCGCTTCAACCTGATCGAGAATGCGCAGTACATGCTCGTGCCGTTCATCCTCTATCAGCTGGTTTTTTCCTATCCCGTGCACGCGATTACGCGCCGGGTCAACGAATGGACGAGGGAAAAACAATAAATTGCTTTTGCAGGCACCTCGCGCCTTTGTTGGGGTGCCTTGCTTTTTGGGAGAGATATTTTGGAAAATGAAGGATACGACGGCTACCAGAGCCGTCTCCGCATCCTCGGCGTCTGCATGGTGCTCGTCATCGCCATCCTGATCGGGCGTGCGGGGTACCTGCAGATTTATGAGGGCGATTACTACGCAGGGCTTGCGGATGGCAACCGCATCCGCATCATCCCGTCGATGGCGCCGCGCGGCACGTTCTACGACCGCAACGGCCAGCTCCTCGTGACGAACCGCCCGGGCTTCACGGTCTCTCTCCTGCCGCTGACGTCGCCGATCAAGGACGACGTGATCGAGCGCCTCTCGAAGCTCGTCAACGTGCCGGTCGAGGACATCAAGGACAAGATTGCGGCGCACAGCGGTTTCAATCCCATCCGCATCAAGACGGATGTCACGCCGGACATCGTCTCGATCATCGAGGAGCAGAAAGACCTCTATCCGGGTGTCATGATCGAGAACCAGCCGATCCGCGACTACGTGCTGAAGCAGGAGGGCGCGCATACGTTCGGCTACGTCAGCGAGATCAATGACCAGGAGCTCGAGGACAAGAAGGATCAGGGCTACAAGTCCGGCGACATCATCGGCAAGTTCGGTCTCGAAAAAGTCTACGACCAGTATGTGCGCGGCCAGGACGGCGGCGACCAGGTCGAGGTCGATGTCTCCGGCCGGCCCGTCAAGCGCCTCGGGCGCAAGGTGCCCGTGCCGGGCAACGACCTCGTGCTGACGATTGACAAAGACCTGCAGACGGCGGCCGAGAAAGCGGTCGACAGCCGCCTCGCGGCCATCAATGCTTCGGCGGCGGCCGCTGTCGTCATGAACCCGCAGACGGGCGAAGTGCTGGCCCTCGTCTCGCGACCGGCGTTCGACCCGAACCTCTTCGCGCATGGCATCTCGTCGAAGGACTGGGCTGTGCTCAACAACAACCCGTTCCACCCGATGGACGACAAGGCCATCACGGGCGAGTATCCGCCGGGCTCGACGTTCAAGATTTCTCGATACGGGCCATCACTGGATCATCCCGAAAGGCAACTCCGAGGGCGAGGCGCTCGGCTGGATCAACTTCAAGGAAGCGCTCGCACATTCCGACAACGTCTATTTCTATGAGATGGGCAACCGCCTCGGCATCGACAACCTCGAGAAGTATGCGCGCATGTTCGGCCTCGGCGCGCGCACGGGCATCGACCTGCCGTATGAGGCCGACGGCCTCGTCGCGAACCGCCGCTACAAGGAGAAGAACTTCGAGGATGGTGAGTGGTATCTTTCCGAGACGTTCGACGCCGCCATCGGCCAGGGCTTCAACCTCGTGACGCCGCTGCAGGCGGCGATGGTCATGGGCGAGATTGCGGCGGATGGCAAGCGCTATAAGCCGCATGTCGTGAGCCGCATCCAGACGCAGAACGGCGAAGTTGTCAAGGACTTCCAGCCGGAACTGCTTTCGACGCTCGAAGTGCCGGAAAGCGTCATCAAGCTCGTGCAGGAAGGTCTGCACGACGTCACGAAGTTCGGCACGGCGGCTTCGACGTTCCGCGGGTTCCCCGTGGACATCGCGGGCAAGACGGGCACGGCCGAGAACTCGCAGGGCCGCGACCACGGCTGGTTCGTCGCTTATGGGCCGTTTGACAATCCGAACATCGTCGTCGCCGTCATCGTCGAGCAGGGCGGTTTCGGTGCGCAGTCGGCCGTGCCAATCGGGCGCGAAATCCTCGAGGCGGCGTTCCACGTCGGCCGCTATGCGCCCGAGGCGCAGGCGGCAGCGGCTGCTGAGGCGGCGAAGAAAGCCGCCTCAGGCCAGCAGCAGAAGAAGCAGTAAAATAGTACGTAGTACGGGATTTGTGGTACGAAAGGAAACGCGAACCATGAGTGACGAAATCGTAAGGATCAAGGGGACGAAGTCGGGCCTGCAGCTGCTCTTTGCTGCAGGCGCAACGTATGCGGCCATCGAGAAGGAGATCCGCGCGAAGCTCAGGGCGGGCTCGGGATTCTTCTGTCGCGGCACGGTCATGCATGCGATGGAGGGCTCGCTCTCGAAAGACGAAATGGAAAAGCTCAAGAGGCTCTTCCATGAGTCCGGCGTCATCTTCAGCGTCACGCGCAGCCGCATCCCGGGAGCAACGGAATGGCCTGTGGAAAGGCCGCGCCGCAAGTCTGCAAGAGCGCAGAAGCGTCCGGCGGAAGCAGCAGTACAGGCGGAGGCGGCTGTGCCTGCAGAAAACGCGCCGGCAGAGCCCGCAGCTGTGCAGGCGTCATCAGCGGACGACGAAGCCGTGCAGATGGTCGTCGTGAACAAGACGCTGCGCGGCGGGCAGGAAGTCCGCACGAAGAGTTCCGTGCTCGTCTGCGGCAACGTGAATCCCGGCGCGCAGATCATCGCGGGCGGCAGCATCGACATCCGCGGCACGTGCCGCGGCCTCGTGCATGCAGGCGCGTTCGGCAACCAGAAAGCATTTGTCGTCGCCGACCACCTGATCCCGACGCAGATCCGCATCGCAGACCTCATCGCGCGTTCGCCCGATGACCCGCAGCAGATCGAGAAGACGGCGCGCCCCGAGCGCGCTTCCATCAAGGACGGCCAGATCGTCATCGAACCGATTGAAAGGTAACCGTAGAAAGGCAGGAAACATAGATGAGTGAAGTTATCGTAATCACGTCCGGCAAGGGCGGGGTCGGCAAGACGACGACCACGGCGAACCTCGGCATGGGGCTCGCGATGCGCGGCAAGAATGTCGTGCTCGTCGATACGGACACGGGGCTCCGCAACCTCGACCTTTT
Organism: uncultured Selenomonas sp.; assembly: GCA_902780535.1. GTDB lineage: Bacteria > Bacillota > Negativicutes > Selenomonadales > Selenomonadaceae > Selenomonas_C. Next base: position 16,584 of record CACZFT010000017.1, read on the forward strand.
GCTCGGCCTCGAAAACCGCATCATGTACGACCTCATCGACGTGACGCAGGGCCGCGTGCCCTATAAAAAGGCGCTCGTGCGCCACAAGAAGGTCGAAAACCTCTTCCTGCTGCCGACGTCGCAGGTCAAGGACAAGTCGGCCGTGAATCCTGAAGAACTTGTGAAGCTCTGCGAGGAACTGCGCAAGGAGTTTGACTACATCCTGATCGACTGCCCGGCCGGCATCGAGCAGGGCTTCCAGACGGCCATCGCGGCCGCCGATGTCGCCATCGTCGTGACGATGCCCGAGATTTCGGCTGTGCGCGACGCCGACAAGATCATCGGCGAGCTCGGCCGCGCGGACAAGGAGAACATCAAGCTTATCGTCAACCGCATCCGCCCGCAGATGGTGGAGTCCGGCGACATGCTCGACATGGACGACATCAACGACATCCTTTCCATCGACTGCATCGGCCAGGTGCCCGATGACAAGATGGTCATCACGAGCACGAACCGCGGCGAGCCCTGCATCACGATGGACAAGTCGACGGCGGGCCAGGCATACCGCAACATCGTTGGCCGCCTGCTCGGCGAGAAAGTCCCGTTCATGACGTTCCCGAAAGAGGGATTCTTCTCCCGTCTGAAGCACGTCTTCGGCATGTGAGGAGGGAAGAAGGATGCTGAATGCACTCATGAAGATTTTTGGAAAGAAAGAGCCTTCGGGCAAGGTCGCGCGCGACCGCCTCAAGGTCGTGCTGATTCATGACCGTGCGAGCGTTTCGCCCGAGGTCATGGATCACCTCCGGCGCGACATCCTCGATGTCGTCGGCCGGTACCTCGACATCAATCCCGAGGAAATGGACATCTCCCTCGCAAATGACGAGGATTCCGTCGCGCTCGTCGCGAACATCCCCGTCACGAATCTCAGGCACGGTGGAAAGCGTTGAACAAGAAAATCTTCAAGCGGCTCGACATGCCGCTCGTCATCGCGACGGCGGGCATCATCGTCATGAGCCTCGTCATCATCGGCAGTGCGACACACATCAATACGCCGAGCGAGGAACGCTACTGGTTCGTCCAGAGGCAAGGCCTGTTTGCCATCATGAACATCGCGCTCGCGGCGTTCCTTATGAATTTTGACTACAAGATGCTCGCCGGCTTCCGGAAGAAGCTCTACATCTTCAACCTCATCATGCTGATCGCCGTCATGGTCGTCGGCCAGTCGGCACTCGGCGCGCAGCGCTGGATCGTCATCGGCCCGATCAGCCTCCAGCCATCAGAGTTCTCGAAGCTCATCATGATCGTCTGCCTCGCGGGCATGATGGAGGAACGCGTCGGCCATCTCAATACGCTGCATGACCTGCTGCCGATTGCAGCCTACGTCGGCGTGCCGTTCCTGCTCGTTCTGAAGCAGCCGGATCTCGGCACCTCGCTCGTCTTCATGGCGATTTTCTTCGGCATGATTTTCGTTTCGGGAATCCGATTGCGGCTGCTCGGAGGAATCTTTGCGGCCGGACTTGCCGCCATGCCGGTGCTCTGGCATTTTCTCAAAGATTATCAGAAAATGCGCATCATGGTCTTCATGGATCCGAATGTCGATCCTCTGGGCTCCGGCTACCACATCATCCAGTCGAAAATCGCCATCGGGTCGGGTATGCTCTTTGGCAAAGGGCTCTTCCACGGAACGCAGAGCCAGCTGAACTTTTTGCCGGAGAACCACACGGACTTCATCTTCGCCGTCGTCGGCGAAGAGCTCGGCTTCATCGGAGCGGCGTTCCTGCTGCTTCTCTATCTCGTCGTGCTCTGGCGCGGCATCCAGATTGCGCGCGACGCCGCCGACACGTTCGGCCGCCTGCTCGCCGTCGGCATCACGTCGATGATTGCGTTCCATGTGCTCGTCAACGTCGGCATGACGATGGGCATCATGCCGGTCACGGGCATCCCGCTGCCGCTCATGAGCTACGGCGTCAGCTCGCTGACGACGAACATCTTGTCGATTGCGATTTTATTGAACATCCACCAGAGAAAGCAAAAGCTGTTATTCTAGACGCAAAAGGGGCGGCTTTGCCGCCCTTTTTCCATAAGGAGAGAACTGAACGAAATGGTAACCCTCGACCCCAGCGTGCTGCAGAGTGTCGAAAAGCCCGCACGCTATACGGGCAGTGAATGGAATGTCGTCATCAAGAATCATGCAGATGTCAAATGCACGTTCGCGCTCGCACTGCCGGACGTCTACGAGGTCGGCATGAGCAACCTCGGCCTCGCCATCCTCTACGAAATCCTGAACAGCCGCCCCGACATCGCGGCCGAACGCGTCTATGCGCCTTGGACGGACATGGAAGATATCATGCGGTCGCAGGGCATCCCGCTCTATTCGCTCGAAACGAAGACGGAAATCAAGAACTTCTCGTTCCTTGGCTTCTCGCTGCAGTACGAGATGATTTATTCGAACGTGCTCAACATGCTCGACCTCGCTGGCATCCCACTCCATGCGGCTGACCGCACGATGGACGACCCGTTCGTCGTCGGCGGCGGGCCGTGCGTTTACAACGTCGAGCCGGTCGCGCCGTTCTTCGATTTCTTCGTCATCGGCGAGGGCGAAGAGGTCATCACGGAAATCTGCGACGTCTACGAGGCGTGGAAAGCAGACGGCTGCCCGGACGGGCGCCGCGGGTATCTCCGCCGCCTGCTCGATGTCGATGGCATCTACGTGCCGTCGTTCTACGAAGACCGCTATGATGATGACGGCCATTTCTCCGCGCTCGCACCGCTCGACGCTGCCGCGAAGCCCGTCATTTACAAGCGCGTCGTCAAAGACATGGATAACGTCAAATCCGTCGAGCATCCCGTCGTGCCGTACATGAACATCGTGCACAACCGCATCATGCTCGAGCTTTTCCGCGGCTGTTCGCGCGGCTGCCGCTTCTGTCAGGCCGGCATCTGCTACCGTCCGGCGCGCGAGCGCACGGAAGAACACCTGAAAGAGATGGCGCGCGGCCTCGTCGATGTCTCCGGCTATGACGAGATGAGCCTGACATCGCTTTCGTCGGCTGATTACTCGTGTCTCGGCCGTCTCGTCGACGATCTCATGGACGAGTTCCGCCACGAAAAAGTCAGCTTCTCGCTGCCATCGCTGCGCATTGACAGTTTCAGCATCGACCTCGCGCACAAGATGCAGCAGGTGCGCAAATCCGGCCTGACATTCGCGCCCGAGGCCGGCACGCAGCGCCTGCGCGACGTCATCAACAAGGGCGTCACGGAGGAAGATCTGCTGACGGCCTGCGGCGCGGCGTTCCGCCAGGGCTGGAAGCAGGTCAAGCTCTATTTCATGATGGGCCTGCCGACCGAGACGGACGAAGACGTCATCGGCATCGCTGACCTCGCGAAGAAAGTCGTCGACCTCTATACAGAAATCAAGGGAAAGCGCGGCGTCAAGGTCACGATTTCCGTTGCCTGCTTCGTGCCGAAGCCCTACACGCCGTTCCAGTGGTTCGGCCAGGTGCCGCTTGCGGAGTTCGAGCGCCGCCAGCAGCTCCTCAAGGAGCACATCACCGACCGCGCGATCACGTTCAACTATCACGACGCGCGGCTCTCCGTCATCGAAGGCGCATTCGCGCGCGGCGACCGCCGCCTCGCGCGCGTGCTCGAGCAGGCATGGCATGACGGCGCGAAGTTCGATGGCTGGAGCGACCTCTTCCACGATGAAATCTGGCACGAGGCATTCCATAAATGCGGCCTCGACATCAAAGACTATGCTGAGCGCACACGGAGCTTCGATGAGCCGCTGCCCTGGGAAATCACGTCGCCGGGCGCGAGCAAGGATTTCTTCCTGCGCGAATGGAAGAAGGCGATGGCGGCCGAACTCACGGAAGACTGCCGCCGCGGCAAGTGCAGTGCTTGCGGCATCTGCCCGACGCTCGGCGTCCATGTCATCGACTACAAGAAGCAGGAAGAGGCGAGGGGCGAGTTCCAGGAGAAATTCGTGCCCCAGCCTGTGCGCCCCGAAGACAACGGCAAGAAACAGCAGCCGCCCGTTTTCTGGTACCGCGCCCGCGTCACGAAGGATGCTGACGTGCGGTTTCTCTCGCATCTTGAGTACGCCGATGCCTTCCTGCGCGCGTTCGACCGCGCGAAGCTGCCGATGGCATATTCCGAAGGCTTCAATCCGCACATGAAGGTCGCGTTCGGCTCGGCGCTCGCCGTCGGCGTTTCGAGCGAGGCCGAGTACATGGACTTCGCCTTGCGCAAAGAGCTCGCGCAGCCCGAGGTCTTCGACCGCCTGCGCGCGCAGCTGCCGCCCGGCATCCGCGTGCTGAAACTCACAGAAATCAAGGGCAGGCATATCGCGCTGATGAACCTCGCTGACGAGGCGCGCTATCACGTCCGCGTGCCGCTTCATGGCGATACGGAAAAAGCCGCCAGGGCTGCGCAGGAAGCCATCGCGAAATTCAATGCGGCGACGGAAGTCATCTACACGCGCGTCACGCCGAAGAAGACCCGCACGAAGGACATCAAGAAATTCCTCGGCGCCCCGCTCACGGCGTCCATCGAAGGCGGTACTCTCGCGATGGACATCGCGACAAAAATCCTCGGCACGACCGGCAGCGTCAAGCCCGGCGAAATCCTCGAGACGCTCGCAAAAGAGTTCGCCCTGCCCATCACCGTCGCCGAAGCCGACATCCATCGTATCGCACTCCTTGGGAAAGGAAAGGACCTGATATGAAGTCCATCCTCCTAAACATCGTCCCCGAAGAAACCCGCATGGCCGTCGTCGAGGACGGCGACCTCCTCGCCGTCGAAGTCGAGCGCGCCTCGCATGCCCACCTCGTCGGCAACATCTACAAGGGCCGCGTGCAGAACGTCCTGCCGGGCATGCAGGCCGCCTTCGTCGACATCGGGCAGGAGAAGAATGCCTTTCTCTATGTCGGCGACGGTGCGCCGCACGACATCCCGAAAGGCGTTGCCAAAGACGCGAAGCCCCAGAAAATCCACGTCGGCCAGAACCTGCCCGTCGGCATCATCAAGGACGCCGTCGGTACGAAGGGGCCGCGCGCGACGCTCCATCTCTCCCTGCCGGGCCGCAACCTTGTGCTCATGCCAACGGCCGCCTACACGGGCCTCTCGCGGCGCATCGAGGACGAGCAGGAGCGTAGCCGCCTCCATGCGCTCGCCGAAAAATACGCGCCCGAAGGCATGGGCCTCATCGTGCGCACGGCGGCCGAAGGCATTTCGGAAGAAGCGTTCGCCGAGGACGCGCATTATCTCGAAAACCTCTGGGCGTCGATCGCGCGCAAGTTCAAGCTCAGCCATGCGCCAGCGCTCCTTTACCGCGATGCCGACCTCCTGGTGCGCATCGTGCGCGACCGCTTCGGCGCCGATGTCGACGAGCTCATCGTCGATGACCGCGAGGCCTATGAGCGCGTGCGCGAACTCGTCGGATTCCTCTCGCCCGACCTCGCCGCGCGCGTTAAGCTCTACGACGGCCGCGAGCCGCTGTTCCAGCGGTATCATATCGAGCAGGAAATCGAAAACGTCGGCGCGCGGCAGGTCGAGCTCAAGTCGGGCGGCTTCCTCGTCATCGACAAGACGGAGGCGCTGACGGTCATCGACGTCAACACCGGCAAATACGTCGGCAAGACGAATCTCGGCGACACCGTCTATCAGGCGAACCTCGAAGCGGCGGCCGAAATCCTCAAGCAGATTCGTCTGCGAGACATCGGCGGCATCATCATCGTCGACTTCATCGATATGGAGACGGACGAGCAGAAAGCCGCGCTTCTGGATTTCCTGCGCGATGGCGCACGGAATGATCGTGCGAAGACGAACATCATCGATATCACATCGCTCGGTCTCGTCGAAATCACGCGCAGGAAGTCGCGCTCGAACTTCGAGAGCGTCGTCTACAGCGAGTGTCCCGTCTGCCACGGCCGCGGCCGCATCGAGTCGCCCGAGACCGTCTCCATCCGCATCAGCCGCGACATTCGCCGCATGGAGCACAAGAATCATGCAAAGAACGGCTATGAAATCGAAGTCCACGAAACCGTGGCCGAAGAGCTGCGCCAGAACCAGCTCATGATGAACCTCGCAGCGGAATTCGGCACCGACATCAAAGTCGTCACCCGCCCCGGCATCCATCCGGAGACATATACGATTCTGCAGCAAAGCTGAACGGTATATTAGCCTCCCTCTAGAGGGAGGGGGACCGCGAAGCGGTGGAAGGAGTAGTAAGATGCTGAAGCCGAACGAGTATGCTGTCGTTGCCAAAGTCCTTTAGCAACATGACGCATGCTTGTTTGACTCCAGCACCCAACTCTCCCCCAGTCAGCTTCGCTGACAGCCCCCTCAGAGAGGGGGCCAGAGGATTGTCGATATGTTGCGCGTTAGAACTCTTGTGTATTTCTATCAGAAATGCTAGGATAACAAAGGATTCATTCATTTTCATCATTTCAACTTCTACAGAGAAAAGAGTCTTTCACCATGAACAAACACCATCTCACCGCGGCCATCCTGAGCGCCGCTCTCATCACCACGCCGTTCTCGGCTGCTTTCGCTGCTGAGCAGGCTGCTCCGGCCACGACGGCTGCCACCACGAGCACGACGACGGCCGCAACGCCAACCGCCGCTCCGGCTGCCACGACGCCCGCTGCGACGACGCAGACCACGACGGCAACGACGACGACGACCACCACCACGACCCAGTCCACGACGGCCGAGACGCCGACGGATGATGAGGCCGTGATTGACAGCCGCAAGATCAGCATCAACCTCGCAGCCCGCTCGCTCGCCGTCTACGAAGGCCAGAAGCGCATCCGCCTCTATCCCATCGGCCCGGGCAAGGCTTCGACGCCGACGCCGGTCGGCTATTTCAAAGTCGAGTCGAAAGACCTCAACCCGACGTGGACGGATCCGACGGATCCCGAGTATTCCATCCCGTCGGGCGACTCGAATCCGCTCGGCTATCGCTGGATGGAAGTCCAGGGCAATTACGGCATCCACGGCACGAACAAACCGGAGTCCATCGGCCACTATGTCTCGAATGGCTGCATCCGCATGAATGAGAAGGACGTCGAGGACGTCTTCGACCTCGTCAAAGTCGGCACGCCCATCGAGATTACGTACAACCGCATCGTCGTCGAGAAAACGCCGGACGACCGTATTGCGTTCTACGTCTATCCAGACGGCTACGGCCGCCAGCCGCTCGATGTCGAAGAAGCGACGAAATGGCTCAAGGGCTATGGCGTGCAGAACTTCATCAGCGACGAAGACATCGAGAAGAAAATCGAGGCATCGGACGGTGAGCCGACGTACATCGGCAAGGTCTACAACATCACGGTCGATGGCAAGAAGCTCCAGAACAAGGCCGTCGATCAGGATGGCATCACGTATCTGCCGGCCATCGACCTCGCAGATGCCGCGGGCGTGAACCTCGGCTGGGACGAGAAGTCCGAAGTCCTCTTCAGCACGGTCGGCAAGGCTACGGGCTACAACAAGAAGGACGTGCTCTACTGCAACGCCGATGACGTGCAGACGCTGTTCCACCTCGACGGCGGCCTTTCGGGCAAGCAGTATGTCTATCATAAAATGACGACGGCTCCGGCAGCGGCCACGACGACGACGGCAGCAACGACGACGACGGAAACGCCGGCAGCTGCGACGACGGCCACGGCTGCTCCCGCAACGACGGCTGCGGCAACGTCTGCACCTGCCACGAAATAATCTGTAACCATTTGGAAAAGCAGGAGGGAATCCCTTGAAAAAGCGTTTCGTCATCCTCGACGGCAGCAGTCTCTTCTTCCGGGCATTCTTCGCCCTGCCGCCGCTCACGTCTCCGACGGGCGAATACACGAATGCCATCTTCGGCTTCGCGAACATGTTCCTGAAGCTCTGGGAAGAGCTGAAGCCGGACGAGCTCGTCATCGCATTTGACAAGAGCCGCCATACGTTCCGTACGGAGCTTTATCCCGAGTACAAAGGCACGCGCGACAAGACGCCGGACGAGCTCAAGAGCCAGATCCCTCTGCTGGAGGAATTTTCTGCGACGCTCGGTGTGACATTTCTCGAAAAGGACAACTACGAAGCCGACGACATCATCGGCACGCTTGCGACGCAGGCGGCAGCCGCAGGCTATGACGCGAGCGTCGTCACGGGTGACCGCGATGCGCTCCAGCTCGTGCGGCCAGGTCTTCGCGTGCTCATGACGAAGAAGGGCATTTCCGACCTCAAGGAATACGACGAGGCGGCGTTCACGGAAGAATACCAGATGGAGCCCATAAAGCTCATCGACCTCAAGGGTCTCATGGGCGACACGGCCGACAACATCCCGGGCGTCCCGGGCGTTGGGCCGAAGACGGCGACGAAGCTTCTTCTGGAATACGGCACGCTCGAAAACGTCCTCGACCACGCGGGCGAGGTCAAAGGCAAGAAGCTTCAGGAGCGCCTGACGACGTTTGCCGAGCAGGCAAGGCTCTCAAAGACGCTGGCCACCATCAACTGCAGCGTGCCAGACCTCGATGCGCCGGGCGCTTACGGCGTCCACCCCGACACCGCGAAATTCACGACATTCTGCCAGCGCTACAACCTCAAAGCCGTGCTGACGCGCGGCAAGAAATTGCTGGCAAAGCTGGCAGCTGCGGAAAAAGGCGGTGCGCTGACGCTTTCTGCCGATGGCGGGACGAAAACCACGCCTGCAAAAACAGGCAAGGGCACGAAGAAAGCCGCATCCGATGCGCCAGCGATGCCCGACCTTTCCAAAATCGATGTCGTCACGCCGGACGGCCATATCGTTTTCGACTGGAAAGCCTGCCTCCATGCAGGTCTGTCCTTCGATGATGGCAAGCATGTCGATGACCTCAAGCTCATGGCATACCTGCTGCATCCCGAGGCGACGGAATACACGATTCCTGCGCTTCTCGCGGAATTCTTCCCCGAAGAAGTACAGCCAGAAACCGGTCTTCTGCCTCCCTCTCTGGGGGATAAGCAGACGCAAGGCGCTTCAGCGCCTATGCGGTCGCTTATGCCTTGGCAGGGGGACCGCGAAGCGGTGGTGGGTGCCGTTCGCGCTGCCTACGAGCGCCTTCAGCCGCTGATGCGCTCGCAGCTTGACGCGCTCGGCCTCACGAAGCTCTACGAGGACATCGAGCTGCCGCTCGTGCCCGTGCTTTTCGAGATGGAGCAGACCGGCGTCTTTGTGAACCGCGACCACCTCGCGGAAAAAGCCGAGGTCATCGGCGACCGCATCAAGGGGCTCGAAGACGACATCTACACGCTTGCGGGCAAGACGTTCAAAATCAATTCGCCGAAACAGCTCGGCGCTGTGCTGTTTGAAGACCTCGGCCTGCCGCCCGTCAAGAAAACGAAGACGGGCTACTCGACGAATGCCGAAGTCCTCGAGACGCTCCGATATCAGCACCCGATTATCGAGTGCATCCTGTCGTACCGTCTCTGGACGAAGCTCAAATCGACGTATCTCGACGGCATCGCGGCGCTCATTCATCCCGAGACGGGCCGCGTCCACACGAGCTTCAACCAGACCGTCACGGCGACGGGCCGCCTCTCAAGCTCCGACCCGAATCTCCAGAACATCCCCGTGCGCACGGAGCAGGGCAAGGAAATCCGCGCTCTGTTCGAGCCGGGAGAGGGCTACGACGCCATGCTCTCGGCTGACTACTCGCAGATTGAGCTGCGCCTGCTCGCGCACATGTCGCAGGATGAAAATTTCATCGAGGCATTTCGCGAGGGGCAGGACATCCACGCGCGCACGGCCGCCGAAGTCTTCCACGTCCCCATTGACGAGGTCACGAGCGAGGAACGCCGCCGCGCGAAAGCCGTGAATTTCGGTATCGTCTACGGCATCAGCGACTACGGCCTTTCGCGCGACCTTCACATCTCGCGCAAGGAAGCGGCAGGCTACATCGACGAATACTTCGCTCGCTATCCGGGCGTCAAATCGTTCATGGATAAGGTTGTTGAGGAAGCGCATCAGACAGGCGCCGTCACGACGATGTACGGCCGCCGCCGCGAGCTCCCCGCCATCCATAGCAAGAACTTCAACCAACGCTCGCTCGCCGAGCGCATGGCGTCATCAAAATTGCCATGATCCGCGCATCGCGCATGCTCAAGGAAGCAAACGTCAAGAGCCGCATCCTGCTTCAGGTTCACGACGAACTCGTGCTCGAAGTGGTGAACGAAGAAATCCCGAAAGTCACGGAGATTCTCAAAGAAGCGATGGAGCACGCAGCAGAATTGTCCGTCCCGCTCGTGATTGACGTCAATGTAGGGAAGAACTGGGCGGAGGCGAAATAGGTCGCGAAGATCGGCTGCAAACTCCAGCCTCCCTCTAGAGGGAGGGGGACCGCGAAGCGGTGGTGGGAGTAGTAGGATGCAGTAGCCGAACGAGCATACTGTCGTTGCTAAAGTCCTTTCGCAACGTTCGGGATGCTTGTTTGTCTCCAGCATCCAACTACTCCCCCAGTCAGCTTCGCTGACAGCCCCCTCTAGAGGGGGCCTGCCTATTAACTTCATGACATTGAGAGTGTGTCGGAGGTAGGAACTTGGCAATTTTATCGAACGCAATCTGCGAAGGGGATAGCGTATGAAAATCATCGGCCTCACCGGCGGCATCGCCTGCGGCAAATCCACCGTTTCCAATATCTTCAAATCCCTCGGCGCGAAAATCCTCGACGCCGACGCTATGGCGCATGAGCTCATGCAGCCGAAGCAGCCGCTCTGGAACCTCTATGTCTCTCATTGGGGCGAAAGCATCCTGAAGCAGCCGGGCGGCACGCTCGACCGCCGCGCCATCGGGGCGATTGTTTTCAATGACCTCGCTGAGCGCCAGTGGCTCGACAGCGCCGCCCATCCCGTCCTCCTCGCCGAGGCGCAGCGCCGTCTCGCGGCTCTTGAAAAGCGGCATACAGAAGTTGCGGTACTTGATGTACCGCTTCTTTTTGAGTCTGGATGGGATCGCCTCGCCGATGAAATCTGGGTCACCTCCGTCTCCGAGGACGTCCAGCTGCAGCGCCTCATGGCGCGCAACGGCTGGACAGAGTCCGAAGCCCGTGCCCGCATCGCCGCCCAGATGCCCCTCGCCGAAAAGCGCGCCCGCGCCGACGTCATCATCGACAACAGCGGCCCGCTCGACAACCTCCGCCAGCAGGTTTTGCAGGCGTATCAAAACTTGAAGCAGGACATATCCATCGGAACGGAGCCCCAGAGTCTGCAGCCCCCCTCATTGAGGGGGGACGGGCCGCGTGAGCGGCGGGGGGAGTAGTAGGGAGCACGTATGAACGAATTTGTACAACCTGTCAGCGGAAAAGAGGATTTTCGTCCATGATGTCGAATGAAATCAAAGGAAAATAAACGATAATAGAGCGAATAAATTGGAGGAACCCATCATGGAAACCTTTGAAATGGAAGTGGGCGGACGAAAGCTCATCATCGAGCACGGCAAGATGGCGAAGCAGGCGAACGGCGCCGTGCTCGTGCGTTATGGCGATACGGTCGTGCTCGTGACGGCCACGGCATCGAAGGAACCGCGCGAAGGCGTCGATTTCTTTCCGCTGACCGTCGATTACGAGGAAAAGATGTATGCGGCGGGCAAGATTCCGGGCGGCTTCATCAAGCGCGAGGGACGCCCATCGAGCGACGCGACGCTCTGCGCGCGCCTCATCGACCGACCGATCCGTCCGCTGTTTCCGAAAGGGTTCCGCAACGACGTGCAGATCGTCGCGACCGTGCTTTCTGTCGAGCAGGACAACGCGCCGGAAATCGCGGCCATGATTGGCGCGAGCACGGCGCTCTCCGTTTCCGACATCCCGTTCGAGGGGCCGATTGCAGGCGTGCGTGTCGGCCGCGTCGATGATGAATTCGTCGTCAACCCGACGGAGGCGCAGCGCGCCGTTTCTACGCTGAATCTCACGGTCGCGGGCTCACACGATGCCGTCATGATGGTCGAGGCCGGCGCGAACGAGCTCCCCGAGGACGTCATCCTCGACGCCATCCTCTTCGGCCACAAGGAAATCCAGCGCATCGTCGAGTTTGAAGAGGAAATCCAGCGCGCCTGCGGCAAGGAGAAGATGGAAGCTCATCTCTTCACCGTGCCTGACGACCTCGCGGCCGCTATCGATGATTATGCGCGCGAGCGCCTTGACCAGGCGACGCGTAATCCCGACAAGCTCGACCGCGACGCGCATATCGGCGCGATTGCAGCCGATGTGACCGAGCATTTCCTGCCGGACTATCCCGACATGGAAAAGGAAATCGCCATGGCGTTCCACGACCTCGAGAAAGCCGTTGTCCGCCACATGATCACGCATGAAAAAATCCGCCCGGACGGCCGCGGCGTCGAGGAAGTCCGCCCGATTTCCTGCGAGGTGGGGCTCTTGCCGCGCACGCATGGCTCGGCGCTCTTCACGCGCGGCCAGACGCAGGTGCTGACCGTCACGACGCTCGGCCCGCTCGGTGACGAGCAGGTCATTGACGGCCTTGGCCCCGAGACGACGAAGCATTACATCCATCACTACAACTTCCCTGGCTACTGCGTCGGCGAGGCGCGCCCGATGCGCAGCCCTGGCCGCCGCGAAATCGGCCACGGCGCTCTCGCCGAGCGCGCGCTCGTGCCGGTCGTGCCGTCCATCGAAGAATTTCCGTACACCGTGCGCCTCGTTTCCGAAGTCCTCGAATCGAATGGTTCGAGCTCGCAGGCGTCCGTCTGCGGCAGCACGCTCTCGCTCATGAATGCAGGCGTGCCAATCAAGCGCCCGGTTTCCGGCGTCGCGATGGGCCTCGTCAAAGAAGGGGACAAGTACACGATTCTCACAGACATCCAGGGGATGGAGGACGCGCTTGGCGACATGGACTTCAAGGTCGCAGGCACGAGCGAGGGCATCACGGCGATCCAGATGGACATCAAGGTCGACGGCCTCTCGCGTGACATCCTCTCGTCGGCACTCCAGCAGGCGAAGCGCGGCCGCGCGTTCATCCTCGGCAAGATGCTCGAATGCATCTCCGAGCCTGCAAAGGAGCTTTCGCCCTACGCGCCGCGCGTCGAGACCGTCACGATCAAGACGGACAAGATTCGCGACGTCATCGGTACGGGCGGCAAGGTCGTGCGCGGCATCATCGATGCGACGGGCGTCGACATCGACATCCACGAGGACGGCAACATCTTCATCACCTCGAACGATGCCGAGGGCATGGCGAAAGCGAAGCAGATGATCAACGACATCGTCCGCGAGGTCGAGGTCGGCGAAGTCTTCACAGGCACGGTTACGCGCATCCTCAAGTTCGGTGCGTTCGTCCAGATCCTGCCGAACAAGGAAGGCCTCTGCCACATCTCGCAGCTCGCGAAGCACCGCGTCGAGAAAGTCGAGGACGTCGTGAAAGTCGGCGACCAGCTGACGGTCAAAGTCGTCGAAATCGACGACAAAGGACGCATCAACCTTTCGCATAAGGCGACGCTCTGACAGAGGAAAGCGGAAAGAGGCGCAGCAGCATGATGACGTTTCTCGGATTGATTGCAGCCCTTGTCGTCATCGGGGCCGTGCTTGCCATCGGCCATCATCCGACGCAGGAGCGGCCCGCCGCGCCCGAGCCTGCGGTGCCATCCATTTCGAAAGCGCGGCAGGCCGCGCAGGCGGCTGGGGCGCCGCAGACAGCGGCCGAACGGGCATCGATCGCCGAGACGCAGCGCCAGCTCGCCGAGCAGCGCAGTCATGATACGAAGATGGCGGCGGCCGCCGGTGTTGCCGGCGTCGTGGCAGGAGCTGCGCTCATGCATCATCACGACGCGTCTGCGACGCAGGTGCATATCGACGCCACGAACGCCGCGCAGCAGAATACCTTCGTGCGGAACGTCAGCTACGGCGATGATTTTGCCGATGACGCCTATGACGATGGTTATAACGACGGCTATAACGATGGTTATGACGATGCCATGGAAGATGCTGACGATGACGGCTACGACGATGGCTATGATGATTATGATGACAACGGATTTGACGACGGCGGCGATGATTTCGACGATTTCGACGTCTGAGTCCGATTGATTTTTAGGAGGTTCTATTTTGGCAGATCGGTATTATCGTTTGAAAGTAGCTGGCGTGACGCGCGAGCTGCCCATCCTCAATGTGACAGATACGCTCGCGATTGCGGGCTTCGTCATGCTCGGCGACGTCGAGCTCGTCGAGAATTGCGCGAAAGAGATTGCAAAGAAAGTGCCGCGCGAGACCGAGATCATCCTGACGGCCGAGACGAAGGGCATTCCCTTCGCTGCCGCGCTCGCGCAGGTGCTCGGCCAGAAGCGCTACGTCGTCGCGCGCAAGTCCGTCAAAGCGTATATGGAGCACCCCATCTGGGTCAAAGACGTCTCCATCACGACGGAAGGCGAGCAGAAGCTCTGCCTCGACGGCCCTGACATCGAGCGCATCAAGGGACACAACGTCCTGCTGCTCGACGACGTCATCAGCACGGGCGGCTCCATCGCCGCCCTCCGCGCCCTCTGCGAACAGGCCGGCGGCCGTGTCATCGGCCAGGCAGCCGCCCTCGCCGAAGGCGGCGCAGCGGAACGCGAAGACATCATCTACCTCGAAAAGCTGCCGCTTTTTGACGCGCAGTGAGATCGGGGCACATATGCTTGCGAGGAGAACCCCTTCATGATATTATAAGAGAAAGTATCAGCAGATGGGGGATTCTCATGGAAAAAATCGCAATCATCTATACAGAAGCGCAGGGCGTGTCAGAGAACCTGCGCTCTCTTTCTATCCTGCAGGGGATGGAGGCGCAGTACATCCCCCTTCCAGCAAAAGAAAGCGGCCATCTCCTCGCGGCGTATCAGTCCGCGATGACATCGTCGGATGCACGTTACAAGATTTATGTGAATGGCAGCGTCCGCATCCTCGATTCCGAAATCCTGGGCAGGATCGTCCGGGTCTTCCAGTCACATCCGGACATCGGCATTCTCGGCCTTTCTGGTGCACGCGAGCTCTCGACGAGCGGCGTGAGCTATCTGTCGCAAAAGCGCGCGGGACGCCTCGTCAAGCCAGATGGGAAGGAACTCGTCTTTTCAAAACAGGAAACAAGTGCCCCCCCGTACGAGACAGTCGAGGCACTTGACGGCTGCTTCCTTGCAACGCAGCATGACGTCCCCTGGCGCAGCGACCTGCTGCACGGCCCGCTCTACCTCGGCGCTTCTGCGAGCTGCGAGCATCGCCGTGCTGGCTTTGAAGCAGCTGTGCTCGCGCAAGAGAAAGCGGCCTGTCAGCTCGTCGACAACCATTTTTCGAGCGACGATGACGATAAAGATGCCTTCCTCGATGAATATTCGGGGGAGCTCTATCCGCTTGTCAGCATCTGTATCCCAACCTATCAGCGGCCAGAGTATTTCCGTCAGGCGCTCGAGAGCGTGCTGCATCAGACGTATCGGAACCTCGATATCTTCATCACGGACGACAGCCCCGATGATGAGACGGAGCGGCTGATGGAGAACTATACGTCAGATTTGCGCATCGCATACCATCATCATCCGGAGTATGGGAAAAAAGAGAATTGGAGAGATATCTTCGCCTATAACAATCCCAAGGCGGAGTATGTCGGATGGCTGATGGATGACGATTTGTTCTTACCAGAAAAGATTGCGACCATGGTTGAAACGTATCGAAACCACCCGAATGTTTCTCTGGTCACATCGTATCGTCATCTGATTGACAAAGACGGGAAGCAGCTGCCGGATTATGAAATCACGAAGCAGATAGTACAGGAAAATACTATCTTTCCTGGTGCGTATATTGGCAAGATGATGCTCAGGGGGCTTGGTAATTAGATCGGCGAGCCGTCGACGACGCTGATGTGCAAGAAGTATATCAAGAATCAGCAGTACCGCTGGACAGATATCGATTTTGCATACGATATCGTCGACGTCCCTATCTGGTTGAACCTGCTGTCGCAGGGAGACTTGTATTACTGTGCGGAGCCGCTGAGCTGCTTCCGCGTGCATGGAGGAAGCGATCAGGCGCAGTTTTCCACATTGGTCGGCGGCACGATCTGCTGGGCGACGATGGTCGAGAAAGCATGGCGGGAGAAGTGCTTCCTCGAAACGGAAGAAGATTATGAGGAAGCGCTTCGGAGCATTCTGCGCATGGGGCTGCCATTCTTTCAGCGGGAGGAATATCCGACCATCTCCTGGAAGGAACGCGGCGATTTCGAAGACGTCATGGGCCGGGCGTTCCTTGGCTTATCAAAAATTTCAGCGAAGAAAGACGAGGCATGATTCTTCATGGCAACAGAACCATTGGTTAGCATTTGCATCCCGACATACCAGCGACCAGAGTTTTTCCGACAGGCGCTTGAGAGCGTCTTGCATCAGACATATCAGAACCTCGATATCTTTGTGACGGATGACAGTGCGGACGATCGGACGGAGCAGCTCATCCAGCCGTATCTTGCAGACGGACGCATCACGTATGAACATCATCCGGAGTACACGTCGGCAGACAACTGGGAGCGTCTTCGCGTGTATGATAACCCGGAGGCAGAGTACGTATGCTGGCTCATGGATGATGATCTCTTTCTGCCAGACAAGATTCGCTCCATGGTGGAAGCGTTCCGCGAGCATCCCGATGTTTCGCTCGTGACTTCTTACCGCCCGGTCATGGATGGAAATGGCAACCTTCTGCCGGCTGAACGTCAGCCGCCCAGGATCATCCCAGAGAATATGGTTCTTGATGGACAGTCGGCGGGCTGTCTCGCCTTGGTCTGGGTGATGAATTATATCGGAGAACCTTCCACGACATTGATGCGGAAGAGCTTCATCGAAAATCATCGCTACGAATGGATTGATATCAAGCCCGCGTATGATTTTCATGATGTCCCGATGTGGCTGAACCTTCTGCAGAAGGGCAATCTCTATTATTTCGCCAAGCCGTTGAGTTATTTCCGCATGCATGGAAACAATGAGCAGATGGATCATGGGAAGAGGGCAGGTTCTGTAATCTGCTGGGCGCAGCTCATTGAGCATGCTTGGGAGACGCATCAGTTTCTGCGGTCTGAAAACGATCTCGCGAAGTCTCTGCGGCGTTTGATAGGCACATATCTTCATATCTGCCAGGAAGACTGGTTTGTTGATCTTCCAGAAGAGATGCGGAGAGATTATGAAGCTGTCATCGGAACGGCATTTCTTGCGATTTCGAAACTTCCAGAGGAGGAGACTCCGACATGAAAGTCGCTTTGATTTACCCAAGGCTGCCAGATCTTGTAAAAAATCTGCGCATGCTTTTTACGCCAGAGGGAATCGAACGTGAGGAAATCGTTGTGCCGGTTGATGGAAATCGTGTGGCCGCCTATCAGGCAGCGATGGTATCATCCGATGCGGACTATAAGATTTATATCGATGAAACCATCCGCATCCTCGATCGCGATATCATCGGCCATGTCATCCAGGCATTTCAGGCGCATCCAGAAATCAGCATCCTCGGGTTGTCTGGGACGAAACAGCTTTCGACAAGCGGTCTCTGCATCCAGTCGGCGAATCGTATCGGAGGACTGCAGGGGCCGGATGGGAGGGAGCTGCTTTCTGTGGGAGATGCTCCGCATGTCGAAGCGGTCGAAGCTTTCGACAGCTGGTTCCTCGCGACACAAAATGATGTTCCATGGCGCAGCGACCTCTTGCATGGAACGGCGTTCCTCGGTGCTTCGGCATGTTGCGAACATCGTCGTTTGCACCGTGGCGGAGCAGCTGTTCTTGTTCAAGAGAAAACGGCCTGTCGGCTGGTGAAAACGGATTTTTTCTTTGACAAAAGCGATCAAGAGGCATTTCTCGATACATATTCTCGCGAGCTCTATCCGCTCGTCAGCGTCTGCATCCTGACGTATCAGCGACCTGCGTATTTCCAGCAGGCACTTGAGAGCGTGCTGCATCAGACGTATCGAAACATTGATATTTTCGTGTCGGATGACAGTCACGACGAACGAACGAAAACGCTCATCGAGCCGTATCTTGCTGACCGTCGGATCACATACGAGCACCATCCAGAATTTACGGCATATGACAATTGGGCGAACATCCAGCAGTACGACAATCCGCGCGCGGAATATGTCGGCTTTCTCATGGATGATGATCTGTACTTGCCGGACAAGCTTACATGTATGGTCGAGGCGTATCGCAGTCATCCGAACGTCTCGCTTGTGACATCGCATCGCCGCCTGATTGACGGCGCGGGGAATATTTTGCCGGATCAAGAATTTTCTGAGCGCATCAGCGAGAAGGACGTCGTGATTCGTGGCGAGGAGGCTGGCCGCTATTTGTTGCGCCATTGCTGGAATTATATCGGCGAGCCTTCCATTACGCTCATGAAAAAATCGTTCATTGAGAACCATGAATACAAGTGGGTGCATGACGTGCGCGGCTATGACTTCGGCGACGTACCAATCTGGCTGAATCTGCTGACGAAAGGCGACCTCTTTTACTTTGCACGAGACTTGAGCTGTTTCCGTCTGCATGATGGCAATACAGGTTTGCCAGATGTCATCGTCGGCACTCCAACGTTCTGGGCGGAGCTTGTTCAGAAGGCGTGGCAGGAACATCGGTTCTTGCATACGACGGCGGAATATGCGGCGACGCTGAAGCTGCTCTTGCGCGCGAGCATGGAACGTTTTCTGTGGCCAGGTGGCAAGGAGGCTTCCGAACATCTGCGGAGAGAGAATGAAGCAGTCATCGGAGAGATGTTCCTAGCATTATCGAAAATCTCGGATGAGGAGATGGGAAAATGAAAGTGGTCTTGCTCGCCGGCGGCCTCGGCACGCGGATTTCGGAGGAATCGGAATACCGTCCGAAGCCGATGGTCGAGATTGGCGGCATGCCGATTCTCTGGCATATCATGAAAGAGTATTCGTATTATGGGTTTCAGGACTTCATCATCTGCGCGGGTTACAAGCAGCACATGATCAAGGAATGGTTTGCTGACTATTTCCTCCGCACATCGGATGTCACGTTTGATTTCACGCAGGGCGACAAGATCATCCTGCATAACAAGCATACGGAACCGTGGTGCGTGACGGTTGTCGATACGGGGCTCAAGACGATGACAGGCGGCCGTATCAAGCGTGTGCAATCGTATGTCGGTGATGAAACGTTTCTCATGACATATGGTGATGGCGTCTGCGATGTCAATATCGCGAAGCTTGTCGCATTTCATGAGAAGCATGGGAAGCTTGCGACGCTGACGGCTGTCCAGCAGAAGCAGCAGAAAGGCGTGCTCGATATTAACTGGGATAACAGCGTGCGTGGCTTCCGCGAGAAGAACATCGATGACGGCGTGCCCATCAATGCGGGCTATATGGTTCTTGAACCGAAGGTCTTTGATTTCATTGAAGGCGATGAGACGGTGTTCGAGAAGGCGACGATGGACCGCCTCGTGGCTGACGGGCAGCTTATGAGCTACCAGCACAAGGGGTTCTGGCAGTGCATGGATACGCAGTACGAGCACCAGCTGCTTGAGGAAATGTGGGAGCAGGGCCGGGCACCTTGGAAGGTTTGGGATTGAGTTTTTTAGAACAGCGGAGGGATGGCATATGAAATTTTCAGAGACAAAGCTGCCAGGCGTTTTCTTGATTTCCATCGAGCCGCATGAAGATGAGCGTGGATTCTTTGCGCGGGCATTCTGCAAGAAGGAATTCGGCGATATGGGGCTCTGCACGGATTTCGTCCAATGCGATCTTTCTTTCAACAGGAAGCGCGGAACGCTTCGCGGCATGCATTTTCAGAAACATCCGTATGAAGAAGTCAAGGTCGTTTCCTGCATGAAGGGCGCTATTTATGATGTCGTGCTCGACATTCGGAAAGATTCTGCCACGTATGGTGAATGGGTCGCGGCTGAGCTGACAGAGGAAAATCATCAGATGTTCTACATCCCAAAGGGATTGGCACACGGATTTCAAGCGTTGACAGATGACAGCCTCGTTTATTATCAGATGGGACAGTTCTACACTCCGAGCTCCGGCAGCGGCGTCCGGTATGATGATCCACGTTTTGAGATCCGCTGGCCTGTGGAACAGAAGATCGTGTCGGAGAAAGATCAGAACTGGGGAGCTTGGCAGGCATGAAGAAACAGGAAAAAGTTGCCATCATCTATCCGGATGTTCCGAATCTTGCAGAAAATATACAAGCTTTGTTGACACCAGACGAATTTGAGCGCGTGGATATCGTCGTTCCTGCTGCGGGGAACCGCGCAGCTGCGTATCAGAAGGCGATGGAATCATCAGATGCGCCATACAAGATTTATATCGATGAAACCATCCGCATCCTCGATCGTGACATCATTGGAAAAGTCCTTCATGCACTTCAGACACACCCTGAGATCAGCATCCTCGGTCTTTCTGGTGCTGCTGAACTTTCGACGCATGGCTTGAGCGCGTTTTCTGCAAAGCGAACCGGATGCCTGCAAAGGCCGGACGGACAGGAACTGCTTTCTACAGGAGCTGCTCCGCATGTGGAAGAGGTCGAAGCCATCGACAGCTGGTTCCTCGCGACACAGAGGGATGTTCCCTGGCGCAGCGATCTCCTGCACGGCACGGCATTTCTCGGCGCTTCGGCAAGCTGCGAACATCGCCGAGTACACAGGGGGGGGACTGCTGTATTTGTACAAGGGAAGGCCGCCTGCCAGCTTGCAACAGCAGATTTTTCATTTGAGAAAAGCGATCAGAATGCGTTCCTCGACGAATACTCCCGCGAGCTCTATCCGCTCGTCACCATCTGCATCCCGACGTACCAGCGGCCGGAGTATTTCCGTCAGGCGCTTGAGAGCGTGCTGCATCAGACGTATCGCAATCTTGACATCTTCGTGACGGATGACAGTGCCGATGATCGGACGGAGCAACTGATCCAGCCGTATCTCGCGGATGGGCGGATCACATACGAGCATCATCCGGAATTTACATATCAGGATAACTGGGAGCGTCTTCGTACGTATGATAACCCGGATGCGGAATATGTGGGATGGCTCATGGATGATGATTTCTATCTGCCGGAGAAGACGAGCCGCATGGTGGAAGCCTATCGGACACACCCGGAAGTTTCGCTTGTGACGTCGTACCGTGTCTTTGTTGATGAACAGGGGAAACCTTTGCCCAAGGAACGGCAGCCAGAAGTCTTTGCACAAGAGAATATGGTCTACACGGGACAGTCCATCGGCCGCATTACGTTGATGGGCATAGTGAATGTCGTCGGGGAGCCTTCCACCACCTTGATGAAGAAGAGCTTGATCGATAATCACCGGTATAATTGGATTGAGCTCGAACCTGCTTATGATTGTGGCGATATCCCCAAGTGGCTGTACTTCTTGCAGAAGGGTGATCTTTTTTATTTCGCGGAACCGCTGACGTATTTCCGGATGCATGGGGACAATGAAGAAAACAAGCCTGAATTCTTTGTTGGTATGGCTGTTGGCTGGGAGCAGATGATCCGGCATGCCTGGCAGACGCATGCGTATCTGCAATCCGAGCAGGATCTTGTTCAGGCTTTGCACAGCTATCTGGATTTCGCGGGCGTCTATGCTCAGGATTGGTACCCGTCGCTTCCAGCGAAGATGCGGAGAGATTTCGAAGCTGCCATGGGCAGAGTGTTTCTTCAGTTGTCGAGCCTTTCAAATGCAGGGCCTGGGCAAATGAAGTGATGGTTTTGGAGAGATGAAGAAATGAATCAACAAGAATTGCATGACAAGATCCTCGACTTGGTTCGAGAGTATGCTGAAACGTATCATCAGCCGGCACCCTATCACAAGGGCGACCGCATTCCGTATGCGTCGCGTGTCTATGATGCGGAAGAGATGACGAATCTTGTCGCTTCGGCTCTGGAGTTCTGGCTGACTTCGGGACGGTATACGCAGCAGTTCGAGAAGGGGCTGGCAGAATATCTCGGCGTCCGGCATTGTGTTGTCGTGAACTCTGGTTCCTCTGCCAACCTTCTGGCGTTCATGACGCTGACATCGCCATTGCTCGGTGACCGACGGATTCATCGTGGTGATGAGATCATCACAGTGGCGGCTGGCTTCCCGACGACGGTCTCGCCCATCGTGAATTATGGCGCGGTTCCTGTTTTTGTCGATGTCACGATTCCGCAGTACAACATCGATGTGACGAAGCTCGAGGCAGCGCTTTCGGAAAAGACGAAGGCGGTCATGCTTGCACATACGCTCGGCAATCCGTTTGATATTCAGGCGGTCAAATCTTTTTGTGATGCGCATGACCTCTGGCTGGTCGAGGATAACTGCGATGCTCTGGGGTCTCGTTATACGCTCGATGGAGAAGAGCGGTTCACGGGGACGTTTGGCGATATCGGCACGTCGAGCTTCTATCCGCCGCATCATATGACGATGGGCGAGGGTGGTGCTGTCTATACGGATAACGACTTGTTGGCAAAGATTGTCCGTTCCATGCGGGACTGGGGACGCGACTGTATCTGCCCGCCGGGAAGGGATAATTTTTGCGGCCATCGTTTTGACCGGAAGTTCGGAGAGCTTCCGCTCGGATACGATCATAAGTATGTGTATTCTCATTTCGGATATAACTTGAAGGTCACGGATATGCAGGCGGCAATCGGCTGTGCGCAGCTCAAGAAGCTCCCGTCGTTTACGGAGCGGCGCCGTCATAATTTCGAGCGTCTGCATGACTTGCTGGCAGATCTTGGTGATGCATTCATCTTGCCAGAGCCGTGTGAAAACTCCAAACCGAGCTGGTTCGGTTTCCTGATGACTTGCCGTGAAGGCGTGGATTGCGTGAAGGTCGTGCGTGCCATCGAAGAGAAGGGCGTGCAGACGCGCCGACTGTTCGCAGGCAATCTGACGCTGCATCCCTGCTTTGACGTGTTGCGACAGGAGGGATGCGGCTATCGTATCGTCGGCGGACTGGAGAACACAGACCGCATCTTGAAGGATACGTTCTGGATTGGCGTGTATCCCGGCATGACGGATGAAAAACTGGACGACATGGCAGAAGTTGTGCATGAAGCCGTGAAAATGACAGTTTGAATGGAATGAGAACGATGAGGTGACAGCATGAAGGTTCTTTTGACAGGGGCGACGGGATTCATTGGGAGGAATCTCCTGCGTCGTGTACCTGAGGATTGTCATTGCTATGTGCTCGTGCGTCCGACGACGGATTGTTCGCGGATCGTATGCGATGGCATCCATGTTTTTGATGGCGATATCGATGCATTGGCGGCATTCTTGCGCGAGAAGAAAATCACGGGCATCTTGCATCTGGCTTCGTGTTATCTGCCAAGCCATAAGAGTTCGGACATCGAACGGCTCGTTTCCTCGAATGTTGCGTTTGGAACGTCCGTGCTCGAGGCAGCGTCGAAAAGCGATGTGCAGTGGTTCTTGAATACCGGCTCTACTTGGCAGAACTATGAAGCGGAAGGGATGGAGTATCATCCTGTCAATCTCTATGCTGCGACAAAAGAGGCTTTTGTTGCGATTGCCCAATACTATGTTGAGGTGTGCGGCCTGCGGTTCTGCACGTTGAAATTTACAGATACATATGGCCCGAACGATTTGCGGCGCAAGATTTTTGCTTTGTTTGCGCAGATTGCCAAGAGTGGTGAAAAGCTTGCGATGTCGCCGGGCGAGCAGCAGATGGATGTTCTTTATATCGATGATGTTGTACGAGGATTCTGGCATCTGGCCGCTATGCTGGAAGCAGGAAGGGAGCTTGCGAAAGAGTATCGTCTGAGTTCCTGCCAGCTCCATAGTCTGCGGGAACTCGCACAAATTTTTTCGGAGACGGTCGGCAAGCCGCTTTCCATCGAATGGGGCGGGCGGCCGTATCGAGTACGCGAGGTCATGCATCCGTGGCAGGGCGGCGAAATCCTGCCAGGCTGGCAGCCGGAGGTATCGCTGCAGGACGGAATCCGGCGGATGATGAAAGAAAGCGTGAAATCATGAAGGACATGACATTGCAGGAACTTTCGTCGTTTTATCGCGGCAAGCGCGTGTTTGTCACGGGGCATACGGGCTTCAAGGGCATGTGGCTGTCGAAGGTGCTTGAGATGGCGGGGGCCGAGGTGACGGGGTATGCGCTCGATGCACCGACGGAGGAGGGCATGGCAGCGCTCGTGTATTCGCATGTGCTCGAGGATATGCATACGTCGCATGGCGATGTGCGCGACCTCGTGACGATGAAGCGGGCGTTCGCCTCTGCAAGGCCGGAAATCGTGCTGCATCTCGCGGCACAGCCCATCGTACGGCTGAGTTACCAGCATCCGGTCGAAACGTATGAGACGAACGTGCTCGGCACGGTGAACCTGCTCGAATGCGTGCGGCAGTCGGATACGGTGCGCTCCGTCGTCAACGTGACGACGGACAAGGTGTATGAGAACCGCGAGTGGTGCTGGGGATACCGCGAGACGGAGCCGCTCGATGGATACGATCCCTACAGCAACAGCAAGTCGTGTTCGGAGCTCGTGACGCATAGCTATGACAAGAGCTTCCTGCGAGAGAGGGGCGTGGCGGTCTCGACGGCGCGCGCGGGCAATGTGATCGGCGGCGGCGATTTCGCGCCGGACCGCATCGTGCCGGATGCCGTGCGGGCGGCGCGGCAGGGGGCGCCCGTGCAGGTGCGCAATCCGTATTCGACGCGGCCGTACCAGCATGTGCTCGAACCGGTCACGACGTACCTCCTGCTCGCGATGCGGCAATATGAGGACGCGGGGCTTGCGAGCAGCTGGAATGTCGGCCCCGATGACGAGGACTGCGTGACGACGGGCGAGCTCATGAACATCTTCTGTGCGGCCTGGGGCGAGGGCGCACGCTGGGAGCATCCCGAAATGGATGGCGATGCCCCGCACGAGGCGTCGTTCCTGAAGCTTGACTGCAGCAAGCTCAAGACGCGCCTTGGCTGGCGTCCACGCTGGCACATCCGCGAGGCCGTCCGTCGGTCGGTTGAATGGTACCAGGCCTGGGGTCAGGATCGGGAAAGCATCGCGTCCTGCATGGAGCAGCAGATCGGGGCGTTCTTGCAGGCGTGACAACGCGCGTGATTTTTTCGCGAAAAAGGCTTGCATCTTTCCACGTTTTATGATAGCATAGCAACCAATGAAACAAATTTACATCAAAAATGCGTTGCAGAGGAATAGTAGGCCGCGTGGAGTGGATAGAGAGCATTCGGTTGGTGAAAGAATGCGATGAAGCGCTGGCAGAACTCGCCTCGAAGCAGCCCGTTGAAAGGCTCCTGATTTTTGGAGCGGTGTAGGCGGCGCCGGAGAGCTCCCCGTTAGCGAAGAGCAGGATATGACAGTATCCGAGTGAGGTGCCTCTTGTGAGAGCGGCACGAAATGGAGTGGTAACACGAAGGCAGAGCCTTTCGTCTCTTTAAAGAGACGAAAGGCTTTTTATTTTGGATGCTATTTGCCTGACGGCAAATGTGAGGGAGGATTTTACATGAAGAACTATCAGAAGTACAGCAAGGGCTATTTCATGCCGCCGACGATTGACACGGAGTGGATGAAGAAGGATGCGCCGGATCATGCACCGATCTGGTGCAGCGTCGATATGCGCGATGGCAACCAGGCGCTCGTCATCCCGATGAGCCTCGACCAGAAGCTCGAGTTCTACAAGATGCTCCTGAAGGTCGGGTTCAAGGAAATCGAGGTCGGCTTCCCCGCGGCTTCTGACACGGAGTATGAATTCCTGCGCCGTCTCGTCGAGGACGATCTGATTCCCGATGACGTGACGGTGCAGGTGCTGACGCAGGCGCGCGAGCACATCATCCGCAAGACGTTCGAGGCGCTGAAGGGCGTCAAGAATGCCATCGTCCATGTCTATAATTCGACGTCGGTCGCGCAGCGCGAGCAGGTTTTCCGCAAGTCGAAAGAGGAAATCAAGCAGATGGCCGTCGATGGCGCGAAGCTTTTGAAAGAGCTCACGGAAGAGTCGGGTGCGAACTACCGCTTCGAGTATTCGCCGGAGAGCTTCACGGGCACGGAGCCGGAGTACGCGCTCGAGGTCTGCAACGCCGTGCTCGATGTCTGGCAGCCGACGCCTGACCATAAGGCCATCATCAACCTGCCCGCGACGGTCGAGATGAGCATGCCGCATGTTTTCGGCATGCAGATTGCCTACATGAACCAGAACCTCAAGTACCGTGACGGCGTCGTGCTGTCGCTCCATCCGCACAATGACCGCGGCTGTGGCGTGGCCGATACGGAGATGGGCCTGCTCGCGGGCGCCGACCGCGTCGAGGGCACGCTGTTCGGCAACGGCGAGCGCACGGGCAATGTCGATCTCGTGACGGTCGGCATGAACATGTTCGCGCTCGGCATCGATCCGCAGCTCGATTTCTCGAACATGCCGGAGCTCGTCGAGACGTATGAGACGCTGACGGGCATGGAGGTCGGCCCGCGCCAGCCGTATGCCGGCCAGCTCGTCTTCGCAGCGTTCTCGGGCTCGCATCAGGATGCCATCGCGAAAGGCATGAAGTGGAAGGACGAGAAGAATCCCGATAAGTGGACGCTGCCGTACCTCTACATCGATCCGAAGGATGTCGGCCGCGAGTACGACGGCGACGTCATCCGCATCAACAGCCAGTCCGGCAAGGGCGGCGTCGGCTTCATCATGGAGAAGAAGTATGGCATCGATATGCCGAAGAAGATGCGCGAGGATTTCGGCTACTGCGTCAAGGGCGTGTCCGACCACAAGCACAAGGAGCTCATGCCGGACGAAATCTACAAGATTTTCCAGGACGAGTACGTCAACATCGAGACGCCGTACAAGCTCATCGACTTCCTGCTCAAAAAGGAGCCGGATGGCACGCGCAGCGGCACGGTCGAAGTCGAAATCGATGGCAAGCATGAGACGTTTGACGCACGCGGCAACGGCCGTCTCGACGCGGTCTCGAATGCCATCCAGAGGGAGCTCGGCGTCACGTACAAGGACCTCACGTACAGCGAGCATGCGCTCGAGCTCGGCCAGTCGAGCCGCGCGATGGCCTACATCGGCATCACGGGCAAGGACGGCAAGGTCACATGGGGCGCTGGCATGGACACCGACATCATCACGGCATCCATCCAGGCGCTGTTCAGCGTGGTCAACCGCATGAAGGCGGGCAAGTAATGCGCGCGGTCGTCACGCGCGTCAAGAGCGCATCTGTCACGATCGGAGGGAAAGTGAACGGAGAAATCGGGCAGGGCTATCTCGTGCTGCTCGGTGTGGGGCCGAATGATACGGAGGCCGTCGCTGAAAAGCTCGCGGAAAAAATCGTGCACCTGCGCGTCTTCGAGGACGAGCAGGGACGCATGAACCGCGACATCGCAGCGGTCGGCGGACGCATCCTCGTCGTCTCGCAGTTCACGCTCTATGCCGACCTTTCGAGCCGTCGTCCGGGTTTTTCCCATGCGGCGAAGCCAGAGCTCGCAAAGCCGCTCTACGAGTATTTCCTTGCCTGCCTCGGTGACCTCGGCTTCCCGCCGGAGCACGGCGAGTTCGGTGCCGACATGCAGGTCGCGTCCGTCAATGACGGGCCGGTGACGCTGCTCTACGAATTGAATCCCGAATCCTAATATCCCATGCTTTGACAGAATCATGCAGCGGGCCATCCAAGGAGGATGGTCCGCTGTTTCTTTACAGAGTTACAACTAAATCTTCACGGAATTTTGGCAACAAAACGAAACAGGTGCAAAGACAGAAAAATTTTTTCAAGAAAAAGAGAAATCATGTAGGATTTTTGCCCAAGCATGTCGAAACTATCGGTAAAAGAACGAGAGAGATGCGGCACATATCATGCAGTAAAAGCATCCAGACAATACCTTTTGAGTAGAGAAAAGTGAGGGAGTATCATGGATCGTGGGAAAATTCCGCTAGCAAGGCTCTATCGCCGTCTGTTTTCGAGGTTCTGGCCCGAAAGGCTCAAAGCCTACGATATGATTGCGGACGACCTCGAGCAGCGCGGATGCCGTCTCTTCAAGATCAAGCAGCTCATGCCGCATGAAATCGACGCGAAGCTCCTGACCGGCCAGATTCGTCGCCGAACTTGAGAAGCTTTACGCCTTCCTGCTGCAGCCGCTCCGTTGCGAAAAGAGTCGCGGCCACCGGCTCGTCAAGAGGCTCCTGCTCGGCATCTATGACGAGGATGACACGGCGGCGCGGCAGCAGATCGAAGCGTTCTTCCAGAAGAAGCCGCGCGCGGAGCTTTCTGTCCTCGAGAACATGTTCCGCTGCTATGGCGCGGCGATGTGGGAAGTGCGCGAGCGTGCTGTCCGCGTGCGGGGCACGGATGTCGCGGACGAACCCGAGGAAGAACAAGCGGCCGAAGCGCATGGCATCGCTTGAAAACCATCCTGTCACCATGTAACATGACTTTTCTGGATTCTGTATACAAAACGCGAAATGTGTTGTATGATAAGGACAACAAAGGGAGCGCTGATGGGCAGTGCCCCAGAAAGAAGAAGGAGGACGAGCAAGATGTTTGCATGGGTAGAGGTGACGCGCGAGGAGCGCGGAAAGAAAGAGATCAGTTACAGCCTGGGTCATGACCTGGCACTCGACGGGAAGATCACGTACGACAGCCGCACGGGCAAGATCGAGCTCGTCAAGCTTTCGGACGGCGCGAGCCCGCAGGCAACGCGCGACTTCATGGACGCGCTGAAAGAGCGCCTCGCGAATGAGCCTTGGGGCTCGGGCCAGGCCATCTGCGTGTCGTACGAGCGCGCAGGCGAAGACAAGAGCCTGTTCCATCGCTGGCAGATGGACAAGCAGGGCTCGTTCATGCGCTTCGGCTGATCCGGAACATCGGCGAGAGGTGCCGCACTTCGGTGCGGCACCTCTCTTTTTCTTTGTCACAATAGCTTTCTTTTATACCTCATGTTTATTAATAATTGGAATTTATCTGAAAAATGCGATACAATAACCATGTGAAGAAAAGAACGTAACGAAATGAGTTCTGAGGGGGACATTTCGATGGAAAAGAAGAATGCAGAAATCGTCATTGTCGGTGCCGGCATCGGCGGCGTGCGTGCCGCGCAGGAGCTCGCGGGAAAGAAAGGCGTTCATGTGACGCTGATTGACCGCAACAACTATCAGCTGTTCCCGCCGCTTCTTTACCAGGTCTCGACGGCAACGCTCGCGACGGGCGAGATTGCATATCCCGTGCGCGACTTCTTCCGCCATGTGGACAATGTTGATTTCCGCCTCGGCGATGTCACGGGCTTTGATACGGAAAACAAGGTCGTACAGACAAATCATGGCGATGTCGCCTATGACGAACTCGTCATCGCGACGGGCTCGACGACGAACTTCTTCGGCAACGCGAATGTCGCGAAGCATGCATTCCCGATGAAGACGATGCAGGAGGCGCTCGACATCCGCAATCAGCTCATCAGCTGCCTCGAACTCGCGGATCAGGAGCAAGACCCCGCGCGCCGCAAGGAACTGCTGACGTTCGTCTGCGTTGGCGGCGGCCCGACGGGCGTCGAGGAAGCCGGTGCCATCTCGGAGCTCATCTACAAGTCGATGCGCAGCGGCTACCATCATCTCGATTTCTCGGAAGTGGACATCAAGCTGCTTGAAGGCACGCCGCGCCTGCTCGCGATGATGCCGGAGAAGCTCAGCGCGGAGACGGCTGACCTGCTGCGCAAGAAAAAGGTCGATGTGCGCCTCGAGACGATGGTCACGGACTACGACGGCCATACGCTGACGCTGAAGGGCGGCGAGACCATCCAGACGGCGACGGTCATCTGGGCGGCAGGCGTCAAGGCATCGCCGGTGACGGCGGCACTCGGCGCGGACTATGACCGCGGCGGCCGCATCATTGTGAACAAAGACCTTACGGTCAAAGGCCTGCCGCATGTCTACGCTATCGGCGACAGCGCGAGCTTCACGGAGCAGCCGGGCGCACGCCCGCTCGCAACGGTCGCGCCCGTCGCGATGAAGGAAGGCATCACCTGCGCACAGAACATCCTCGCACGCCTCGCGGGCCGCGACGCGGAAATCTTCCATTATAAGGACATGGGTGCGATGGCGACGATCGGCCGCAGCTCGGCCGTGCTCTCGGTCGGCAAAATCCAGGCCAAGGGCTTCTTCGCCTGGTCGGCATGGCTCTGGGTGCATCTCATCCGCCTCGCCGGCACGTACGCCAACGTCTCGGTTGCGCTCAAATGGGTGCTGAACTACTTCAACAACGCCCGCCTCGGCCGCATCATCGTCGAGCACTGAACAAGATCATTTTGCCCTCCCCACACGGGGCTGCTCTCACACACAGGCAGCTCCGTGTTTTTTTGCCTTTGAGAGATAACACATTTTTTACATGCACGTAACAGGCAGGCGCCCACCTTGTGCTAAGGTGAATATAAATGATGTTCATCTCGTAGGAATCGGACAGGAGGGCTTCTATATCATGCAGTTTTGCAAGAATAAGAAACGTTTGACCGCGTACATCCTCGCAGCACTTTGTGCCGCTTCGACGGCGTATGCCGCGACAGAGCATTGGAGCGATGCGTCGCTGACGCCGGATGCCGTCGTGGCGACGCAGGCCGGTGACGAGAATTGGAGCCAGTGGAAGACGAGCTGGGAAACCATCAAGACGGATTATGAGCAGGTCTCGATGGCACCGGGCAAGAATGCGTCGCAGATGAATTTCGCCTGGTACTCGAAAGAGCAGCCGACGCATGCCGAAGTCCGCATTTCGGAAAATGCGGACATGACGGGTGCCGCGGACTGGAAGGGCACATCGAAGGAAGGCAGCGTCGTGGACGGCGTGCAGTTCTTCACGAACAAGGTCACGGTCCGCAGCCTGAAGCCGGAGACGACGTACTATTATCAGGTGAAGGTTGATGGCGCTTGGAAGGATGTGCAGTCTTTCAAGACAGGCAATCCGGACGACTTCTCGTTCATGTATGTCGGCGACCCGCAGATTGGCGCATCGAAGGGGCAGACGTCTTCCGAAGGCAACAAGCAGGACGGCGAGCTCGCAGCTCGCAACGATGCCTACAACTGGAACAAGACGCTGAACAGTGCGCTCGCGCAGCATCCGGAAATCAATTTCCTCGTTTCCCCGGGCGACCAGATCAACGAGCCGGCCGAAGACCAGTCGGCGGGCAAGATTCAGTTGCAGGAGATGCAGTATGCAGGCTATCTGTCGGCCAAAGCGCTCAGGAGCCTGCCGGAAGCGACGAGCATCGGCAACCATGACAGCATGACGGCGGGCTACCAGAACCATTTCAACGTGCCGAATCCGTTCACGGAGGAAGCGACGCCGACGACGGCCGGCCACGGCTATTTTTACACGTATGGCAACGCGCTCTTCATCATGATCAATGCGAACAACTACAATGCGGCCGACCATGAGGCGCTGATCAAGAAAGCCATCAAGGCGCATCCGGACACGAAGTGGCGCATCGTCGTCATGCATCAGGACATCTACGGCAGCGGCAAGGATCACTCCGATTCTGACGGCATCCTGCTCCGCACGCAGCTCACGCCGATTTATGACGCGAACAAGATCGACGTTGTCCTGCAGGGCCATGACCACACGTATGCGCGCACGTACCAGCTTTCTGGCGATGGCAAGCAGCATGCAGATTTCGCCGAGTACAAGGTCGCGGGCCAGCAGGGCCAGCATCACAACCTCATCGATGCGGCGATGAAAGACAATGACAAGAAGTCCATCTATGAAAGCCAGAATCTCTGCTACACGATTGCCGACATGAAGCAGGGCACGCTCCGCAACCCGAAAGGCGTGTTCTACATGTCGTCGAACTCTGCGACGGGTTCGAAGTTCTACGAGCTCATCCCGCAGCAGCAGGACTACATCGCGGCGCGCAATCAGGACTGGCGCCCGACGTACTCCGTCATCCACATCACGAAAAACTCCTTCACGATTGATACGTACGATGTGGAAACCGGCAAGCCGATTGATGAATCGTACAGCATTGTCAAAGACTGACACGAGGGCTGACGATATCATTGGATCAACAGGCTGCCTCCCTTCTTTTCGAGGGGAGGCAGTTTTTTGCGAGGAGCGTTTTCTAGATGAAACATCCATTTTTCAAACGTCTGCTTTTTGTCTTTGCGATGCTGGCTCTCGTGGCGTTCTGTGTCCAGCTCAATGACGTCGCAAAGCCGCAGCTCGTCAATACGCAGGGGCGCACGTTCGAGCGGGCGACGGTCACGGAAATCGTGCGCGACAACTTGCAGGAGAATGGCAGCCGCATCGGCGACCAGATTGTACAGCTCCGGCTCGAGGACGGCACGACAGTCGAGGCGAACTGTCCGAATGGCCTTCTTTTCGGTACGGTCTGCGAGCCCGGCATGCAGGTCATCGTCATGGCGAGCCGCGCGGGCGAGCTCACGTCCTGCACGGTCTACAGCTATGACCGCTCGAAAGCCGTCTTCGGCTTCATCCTGTTCTTCTGCCTCCTGCTGGCCGTCGTCGGCGGGCGGAAGGGCTTTCCACTGCTGCTGCACGGCGTTGCGCCGATTGTTGCTGCTGTCGTGACGGCCTGCCTCGTGCTTTCGATGACGGTCTGGCTCATCTGCGGCACGACGCGGAAAGCGCTGGCCGCAGGGCTCGCCTCGCTCGGCGGCGTCGTGGCGGCCGGGCTGTCGGCCGAGCTCTTCGGGCAGGCTGCGCATCTCTCGGGCTACAATGTCACGAACATCGAATCACTGCTCTTTGTCGCGCAGAACACGAAGATTGATGTCGGCGGGCTGCTGTTCGCGGGCATCCTCTTTGCGAGTCTCGGCGCGGTGCTCGACATCGCGATGGATGTTTCGGCGGCCGTGACAGAGCTCCATGCGGCCAATCCACAGAAAGACCGGAAGGCGCTTTTCATGAGCGGCATGCATGTCGGGCAGGATGTCATGGGCACGATGGCCGCAACGCTGATTCTCGCGGTCTTCGGCGGCTCGCTCGGCGCGTGGGTCATCGACTACGTCTACGACCTGCCGCTCCTTCAGCTTTTGAATTCCAACGGCCTCGACATCGTGCTCATGCAGGGCCTTTCGGGCGGCATCGGCGTCATCCTGACCGTCCCGTTCGCGGCATCTGCCTCGTCGTGGCTGCTGCTGCGGAAAGGCGCGTAAGAAGCCCGTTCGCAGAGCCGTTTATCCAATCGTTATCCTTTCGCGGTAGGATGGAGGAAAATGAGGAGAGGAGAGGTGCGGATGCATCTTCATCACTTTCGGAATGTGCCGCTCGGCAAGCGGCTCATTGCGATGGCATTCGTGCTGACGTTTCTGCCGATGCTCGTGCTCACGACGCTCGGCGGGCTGATTTTTGCGAGTATCAATTATCTGGGTTCTGGCTGGGAAAGCTGGGCCATGCAGCTCTGGCCGAAGACATCGCCGATTGCCGTCCATTTCGCGCTCGGGCGCATCCGCGATGTCGCCGACCGGCCTGTGTTTAACTTTCACGAAATGCAGGAACAGTGCTGGCTGCTCGAAGGGAGCGGCATCTCCGTGTTCGTGCGGCAGGACGGTCAGGACATCTATTGCTCGGACGGTGCCGAGCCTGCCGTCATCGAGGCGGCGACACTCGGCAAGACGGGCGCGGGTCATTCTGCGCTCGTCTGGGATGACAGCGGCTTTGCCTATACGTATCGCACGAACCGGATGGAAGGAAGCAGCGTCGAAGTCTATGCGGCAGGCGATGTGCCCATCAAGCAGTCGCCGCTGACAGAAGCGCAGCGCGAAGTCCAGCGCCAGGGGCGCTTCCTGCTCTATGCCATCTTTGGCGCGGGCCTGCTCGCGGCGCTGCTGCTCGGCGTGGCATTTGCGCGCATCCTGACGCATCAGGTCTTGCGGCCGCTCGCTGCCATGCGGCGGAGCGCGGCGGCCATCGAGCATGGCAACTACGATGTGCCAGCCGTTCCAGAGGGCACGCAGGCGCAGGACGATGAAATCGGCGAGACGTGCCGGAGCTTTGACGACATGCGGCGCGGCCTGCGGGCGGCGCGCGAGGAACGCGAGCGCTACGAGCGCAACCGCAAGGAGCTGCTCGCGGGCATCTCGCACGACCTGCGCACGCCGCTCACGGCACTGCGTGGCTATGCGAGCGGCATCCTTGACGGCATCGCGCGGACGGAGGAAAAGCGCACGCACTATGTGACGCAGATTTATCGGTCGTCCGAAATCCTGCAGCATCTCGTGGAAAATCTCTTTCTG
The DNA here is from genome assembly GCA_902780535.1 of uncultured Selenomonas sp. Taxonomy (GTDB): domain Bacteria; phylum Bacillota; class Negativicutes; order Selenomonadales; family Selenomonadaceae; genus Selenomonas_C. Next base: position 50,702 of record CACZFT010000017.1, read on the forward strand.
TTCTCGAAGCTCGATCTCGGCCGCGTAGAATTCGATCAGGCGACCGTCGACCTGCGCGCGTATTTCGCAGATTTTATTGCCGAGCGCGCACCGTGGTATGCGGATCAGGGACTCGCGCTGCATCTGGAGCCATCCGATGACACGGAGCCGCTGCTCGTCCGCCTCGATCCGCAGGAGTTCCAGCGCGTCGTGGAGAATATCTTGGGCAACAGCCGCAAGTATGGCGGCGAGCAGCCGTCCGTCGATATTTCCATCGGAGAAACCGAGGAAACAGAGGGCGCGGGCGGCAGGACGGCCGTCGTGCGCTTTGCCGACCACGGCCCCGGCGTGCCGGAAGCGGAGCTCGGCAAACTCTTCGAGAGCTTTTACCGCACGGACAAGGCGCGCAGCCAGACGGCGAAGGGAAGCGGCCTCGGCCTCGCCATCGCGCGCGGCATCGTCGAAGGCATGGGCGGCAGGATTCACGCTGAGATGACGGCGGGCGGCGGCCTGACAGTCGTCCTGTCGTTCCCCGTTTTGCAGGCAGAAGAAGGAAAGGAAGATGTCGAATGAAGCGAATCCTGATCGTCGAAGACGACAGCGCCATCCGCGAGCTCGAACAGGACTATCTTGAGGCGGCGGATTTTTCCGTCGATACGGCGGGCGAAGGGCGTAAGGGGCGTCAGATGGCGCTCGAGGGCGACTACGACCTCATCGTGCTCGACATCATGCTGCCATTCGTCGATGGCTTTACGATCTGCCAGGCCGTGCGCGCACAGAAAGAAATCCCCATCCTCTTCGTCACGGCGAAACAGGAGGATGGGGACAAGATCCGGGGACTCGGCTATGGTGCGGATGACTACATCGTCAAGCCATTCAGCCCGACGGAATTCGTTGCGCGGGTCAAGGCGCATCTCGCGCGCTACGAGCGCCTGACGGGCGAAAAGGAAAAGCAGCATCGCTCGCTTGTCTTCGGCCTGCTTGAAATTTTGCCCGAGGAGCACCGCGTCTTCCGCGGCGGCGAGGAGATTTTGCTGACGCATCGCGAGTTCGAGCTTCTGCTGTTTCTCGCGGAGAACGCGGGCCTCGTCTTTTCGATGGACGCGATTTTCGAAAAAGTCTGGGGCCTCGACGCCATCGGCGACACGGCCACCGTCCGCGTCCACATCAACCGCTTGCGCGAGAAGATCGAGCCGCATCCGCAGAAGCCCATCTATATCGAGACGGTCTGGGGCGCGGGATACCGGTTCAAAGGGTGAAGGAACAGAATTTCATAACAGCAGTTCAGCGCTCGGCGCGCGTGGCATCGTCATGCAGCTGGGCGCATTTTTCTACGATGAGGCGCACGACCCACGAGGCCGGACGCGAGGGACGGGCGTAATACCATTGTTCGACCGTGCGCGCCGGGGCGCCGAGCAGTTTTTCGAGCTCGCGCGGGCCGATGCCCCAGAGGTCGCGCATGACTTTCATGGGCTCGTCGGCGCAGGCGATGCGGTCGAGTTCGGCAGCTTTCTTGAGCTCGGCGATGTCGACGTCGAACCCGGTCTTCTTCTGGAACCAGTTCGGGATGTCTTCGCGTGTGACTTTCGGCATGAGACGCCCTCCTTTGAAAATGGTTGCCTTTATTCTATCACAGTTCTATGGATTTACAACTTCTTTACGTTTTGGTAACACGACAGCCGCTCTCCCTTGCTAACATAAAAAAGTAGACGTGTTTTTGCATCCGTTTCATGCGACAGGGGGCATTTTTATGGCACAGGGTTCTTTGAGCCGTCGTTCGTTTCTCAAGCTTTCGGCGGGCGCACTGGCTGGCATGGCGTTGTGGAAGTTCGACCATCCGGTCCATGCGTCTGCGGCGGAAGTCTCGCAGGTTTCTGTTTCGGAGCTGCCGCTCCGGGCGGAGGAGGCAGCGCAGAAGTCAGCGCTGATTGCGGAGAATTGGGAACGCTTGGAAGATGACGTGGCGAGTTTGCATGACGGCGCTTTGCAGAGGAAAGTGCAGGGGGTCTTCGACAATCCGGCACCGACATTTCTCAGGCAGTATGGCGCGGGCGATGCGGCGCGGGTCTATGAAGAGCTGCAGGCGAAAGGCCTCGTCGACCCTGCGAAGACGGATGCGGCACATCTTCTGCCGCCCATCGAGGATGCGGGCAAGACGCCGCAGCCGTTCCGTACGGCGCCGGGCAGCGGCTATGGCAGCCATCATCCATATCCGGGCGGCCTCGTGACGCATACGGCGGCGAATGTAGAAATCCTGAAGGGCATTGATCAGGCGTATCAGACGGTCTTCGGCTATGACTGCGACTATGACGTGGCCGTGGCGGCCGAGCTCCTGCACGACCTCGCGAAGCCGTATGTCTTCCAGTGGCAGGAGGATGGCAGCTCGCTCAAGGAATACACGATTGCGGGCACGGGCGCGCATCATATCTTCAGCATCGCCGAATCCATCCAGCGCGGCCTGCCGAAAGAGGTCGTCATCGCGCAGGCCTGTGCGCACAATCATCCGGGCTCTGCCAGCGATGCGAAACAGGTCGAGGACTGGCTGGCGGCTGCGAGTATTCTTGCAGGCAAAGACCCGGTCGCGCTCGGCCTGCTGACGCAGGACGGCAAGCTTACGGAACCCGTCGGCGAGGAAGGCTTCCTCGTCCATCTCGGCGACCATGACTGGGTGCTCAGCGGTTTCGCGGCGAAGAAATGCGTGGACTATCTCAAGGACTATGCGACGCAGAAGCTCGGCGTGGCGACAAGCGACACGAAACGCATCAACGCCGTGCGCAACTACGCAGGCAGCCAGCTCAGCTACATGCGCCTCTATCAGGCGCTCACGCAGGGGACGCGGCAGGCGGATGCGCTGATGTAATCGTGCATCACATCCGTCATGCTTGTGAGACAGCCTTGCGGCATAAGCGAACGCATAGGCGTTGGAACGCCTTGCGCCTGCTTATCCTTCAGTCAGCTTCGCTGACAGCTCCCTCTGAGAGGGAGCCTTTTTTATGGCTTCCTGCAAATTTTTGTTTGCTGATGGCGAGGCGCTTCGAATCGTGTATAATAAAAAGGAGACTTTGAAATGAGGTGATTCCCATTCCGGATATGGAAGAAACGGCAGCGGCGGAGCCCGCGAAAGCGGCCATCCCGTTCGCCCATCTGCATGTGCATACGGAGTTCAGCCTGCTGGACGGCGCGAGCCGCATCCCCGACCTCATCGCGGCGGCGAAGGCGGAGGGGATGGAGGCCATCGCGATCACGGATCACGGCGCGATGTATGGCGTCATCGATTTTTATAAAGAAGCGAAGAAACAGGGCATAAAACCGATCATCGGCTGCGAGGCCTACGTCGCGCCCGGCGACCGCCACGAGCGCGCCGAGGTGAACGGCGTCAAATACTACCATCTGATTCTGCTCGCGGAAAATCAGACAGGCTACCGCAATCTCGTGAAGCTCGTTTCATACGCGAATATCGAGGGCTTCTACTACAAGCCGCGCGTCGATCACGAGCTCTTGCGAAAATATCATGAGGGCATCATCTGCCTGTCCGCCTGCGTCGCGGGCGAGGTGCCGCGCGCGCTGATTGCGGACAATCCCGACCGCGCCGACGCGCTCGTGCGCGAATACATCGACATCTTCGGCAAGGAGAATTATTTCCTTGAAATCCAGAACCACGGGCTGGAGGAGGAACGGAAGTCGAACGCGGGCCTCATCGCGCTCGCGAAGAAGTACGGCCTCGGCCTTGTCGCGACGAACGACAGCCATTATGTGCGCCGCGAGGACAGCGAGTTCCACGACATCCTGCTCTGCATCCAGATGGCAAAGACCGTCGATGATCCCGACCGCATGCGGTTCAACAGCGACGACTACTATCTGAAGACGCCGGAGGAAATGGCGGCACTTTTCCCCGACTGTCCCGAGGCCATCGAGAACACGATGAAGATTGCGGAGCGCTGCAACGTGGACTTTGAGTTCGGCCACTTGCAGCTGCCGTATTATCCGATTCCTGCGCCGCACAAGGATGACCAGGCATATCTGCGCTTCCTTTGCGAGCAGGCGCTGCCCGAGCGTTATCCTGATGCCGCGCCGGCCATCCGCGACCGCCTCGAATACGAGCTCGGCATCATCCATCGCATGGGCTATGACAGCTATTTCCTGATTGTCTGGGACTTCATCAACTACTCGCGCGAGCACGGCATCGGCGTCGGGCCGGGGCGCGGCTCGGCGGCTGGTTCGATTGTTGCATATCTTCTCGGCATCACGAACCTCGATCCGATGAAGTATGATCTGCTCTTCGAGCGCTTCCTGAATCCAGAGCGCGTGTCGATGCCGGATATTGATGTCGATTTCGACTACATCCAGCGCAGCAAGGTCATCGAGTATGTCAAAGAGCGCTATGGCTACGACCATGTCGCGCAGATCGTCACGTTCGGCACGATGGCGGCGAAGGGCGCGATCCGCGACGTCGGCCGTGCGCTCAACATGCCGTACGCGCAAGTTTCAGACATCGCGAAGCTCGTGCCGAATGAGCTCAAGATGACGCTCGACAAGGCGATGAAGGAGTCGGCCGATTTCCGCAAGGCATATGAGGAAAGCGACGACGTCCGCCGTCTCATCGACCTCGCGAAAAAAATCGAGGGCCTGCCGCGCCACAGTTCGACGCATGCGGCGGGCGTCGTAATCGCGCGCCATCCGCTGACGGACTACGTGCCCGTCTCGATGTCGGACGGCACGCTCGTCACGGAGTACGACAAGGATCACGTCGAGGAACTCGGCCTTTTGAAGATGGACTTCCTCGGCCTGCGCACGCTGACCGTCATCTCGGACGCCGTCAAGAACGTCGAGAAGAACCGCGGCGAGATTGTCGATATTGAAAAGATTCCGCTCAAGGACGAGCTCACGTCGAAGATGCTCTGCGATGGCAAGACGGGCGCTGTGTTCCAGATGGAATCGAGCGGCATGACGCAGCTCGTCAAAGACCTCGCGCCGCGCGGCTTCACGGATCTGATTCCGACGGTCGCACTCTATCGTCCGGGGCCGCTGGGCTCCGGCATGGTCGAGGACTTCATCGCGGGACTTCATGGCGAAAAAGAAGTCACGTACATGCATCCGCTGCTCGAGCCCATCCTCAAAGAGACGTTTGGCGTCGTGCTCTATCAGGAGCAGGTCATGCAGATCGTGCAGGTGCTCGCGGGCTTTACGCTCGGTCAGGCCGACCTGCTGCGCCGCGCGATGGGCAAGAAAAAGGCCAAGATCCTGATGGATCAGAAGCAGAACTTCCTCGACGGCTGCAAGCGAAATGGCATCGAGATGGGACTTGCCAATACGATTTTCGACCTGCTGACGCATTTCGCCGATTATGGCTTCAACAAGTCGCACAGCGCGGCTTACGCGCTCGTTGCGTGGCAGACGGCGTATCTCAAGGCGCATTATCCGCAGGAATTCATGGCGGCCATGCTCACGAGCGTCATGGACACGGACAAGGTCACGGTCTACATCGAGCAGTGCCGCCGCATGGGCATCCCGATTCTGCCGCCGGACATCAATGCGAGCGAGATTTCCTTCACAGTCGACGGCCCGGCCATCCGCTTCGGCCTCGCCGCCGTGCGCAATGTTGGCGAGAATGCGCTCAAAGGCGTCATCGCCGAGCGTGTGGCAAACGGGCCATTCACGTCGCTCGTCGATTTCTGTTCGCGCATCGATGCGCAGAAATTTTCCAAGCGCCCGGTCGAAAGCCTGATTCGCTGCGGCGCGTTCGATTCGCTCGGCGCGCGCCGCAGCCAGCTCTTGGCCGTGCTCGACAAGGCCATGGGCGAGGCGCAGCGCAAGCAGCGCGACGAAGCGAGCGGACAGCTCGGCCTTTTCAGCGCAGACGTGCTCGACGAGGCGGCCGAGCTCGAACTGCCTGACATCCCCGAGGCGAGCAGGGAAGAGATTCTTGCATGGGAAAAGGAAGCGACGGGCTTCTACATCACGGGCCATCCGCTCGAAAAGTACAAAGACATCATCGACAACCTCGTCTCCATCCGCTCGATGAAGGAAGGCGGCGTGCGCGACAAGCAGGTCGTGCGCATCGCGGGCCTCTTCACGGAGGTCAAGCGGATCACGACGAAGAAGGGCGAGACGATGTGTTTTGCGACGCTTGAAGACTTCACGGACAGCCTCGAAACCATCATCTTCCCGCGCGTCTTCTACGAGCACGTCAACCAGTGCGTCGTCGATGAAGCCGTCGTGCTGCAGGGGCATGTCGATGTGCAGGACGATGCCGTGAAGCTGCTCGTCGACAATATCTGGGAGCTTGCGGACTACCAGCCGGAATACTACATCAAAGTGCCGGACAATCTCGACGAAGAGAAGAAGCAGGCGCTTCACGAGGCGTTCCAGACGTATCACGGCGATCAGATTGTCTTTTTGCAGATTGGCGGCCGCTGGAAGAAGACGGGCACGAACTACTGGCTCAAAAGCGGGGGAGACGTGCGCGAGGCGCTCGCCGCCATCCTCGGCGAGGATGCCGTCCATATCCGCTGAGGGGGCGTTCATATCTGCACGAGTTCTCGTGAGCATTTGCCGACGCAGCCTTCCATCCAGTCCTCTTCGAAATCTTTCGTCGGGGTGAAGGTCCTGAGGACGTCGTGCCCGATGGTGATGAAGATGTCTTCAGAGAACCAGACTGGCTTTTCGAAAGAGATTTCAAGCCTCCAGAAGTCGAGCAGGATGCCGCGCGTGACGTAGACGTCGTAAATCTGCTCGCCGTTTTCAAACAGTTCCTGATGCTCTTGCACGAGATGGATGTCCTGGATGGTGCGGTTCACGGGGATGGTCTGCAGATGGCCATAGGAGTCGACCGCCGTTTCGCGCGTCGTCGAGAGCGTCATACGGGCTACGTCGTCGACGTAGCCATAATAGTCCAGAGGCTCTGTGAAATTGTAGAGATAATAGGTCTGATCTTCGATTTGGAGGATGGCGGCTGGATAGGCCGTGAGATTTAGATGTGAATAGCCCTTTTTTTCACACTGGAGCAACACGAGCCGCTTTTCTCTCCAGTTGCGGAGCAGTGCCATTTCCCGTTCGGTAAAGCGCAAGTCCTGACGAATCATAGCGTTCCCTCCTCGTTTTTTTCTCCAGTATAAAGGACGGCAAAAGGGAAGGCAATCCAAGATTGCAAATGCACGACTTGGATGATAGAATAAAAAGCATGTAATTATTCGAAGGGGAAGGTTGGATCAGTCCATTGTTTTCGCTGCGTTCATTGGGTTCATTGGTTTTATTGAAAGAGAGAAGAGCATGGGCGGCGGCCATCAGCTGTGCGGTCGTGCTGACGCTGGGGACAGGCGAGGTCTCGGCCGCGCTCGCAGATGACATCATCAAGAAAGCGCCGCAGGAGACGCCGAAGGTTGACGGGCTCGTGCTGTCGCCGGATGATGCGCTGCCGCGCGTAACGGCGCGAAGTGCGGTCGTTATGGAAGCAAAGACAAGGCGCGTGCTCTATGAGCGGAACATGGACAACCGCCAGTTCCCTGCAAGCACGACGAAGATCATGACGCTGATCATCGCACTCGAAAAGGGCAATCTCGATGACGTCGTGAAAGTCGGCCCGCATGCGGCTGGCACGGAGGGCTCGACGCTCTGGCTCGAAGAGGGCGACGAGGTCACGCTGCGTGAGCTGCTCTACGGCATGATGCTTCATTCGGGCAATGATGCGACGGTGGCCGTCGCCGAGCACATCGCGGGTTCCGTCGATGCGTTTGCCCGCCTTATGACGGACAAGGCGCATGAAATCGGCGCGAAAGATACGAACTTCGTCAATGCGAACGGCCTGCCCGACGATGCGCACTATACGACAGCGCACGACCTCGCGCTGATTGCCTCGTATGGCTACACGCTGCCAGAGTTCGAGGAAATCGTGAGCACGAAGGAAATCACGTTCCCGTGGGTCAAGGATGAAACGCACCTGCTGCGCAACGAGAACCAGATGCTCTGGCTCTACGAAGGCGGCAACGGCGTCAAGACGGGCTACACGGATGCGGCGGGACGCTGCCTCGTCTCGGCGGCGAAGCGCGACGGCATCCAGCTCGTGGCCGTCGTGCTCGACAGCAATTGGATGTGGAACGACTCGATTCTCCTGCTCGATTATGGCTTTTCGAAAATCGACCGCACGACCGTTGTTAGGAAGCATGCACAGGTCGGCACGGTCGCTGTCACGGGCAGTTGTGCGCGGCGCCTCGGCGTGCAGACGAAAGACGAGATCGTGCTGCCGGTCGTCGATGGCGCGGCAGGCTACGAGCAGACGATCGACCTGCCGCATGCAGTCAAGGCGCCGGTCAAAAAAGGCGACACCATCGGCACGCTCCGCGTCACATATCAGGGCAGGGAAGTCGCAAAGACCGACCTCGTCGCGATGCAGGACGCCGAGCGGAAGTCGTTCTTCCTGACAGTCTGGAAGAGCTTGCAGTCGCTGTTCTTCTAATGAAAGCCCCCCTCATTGAGGGGGAGGGCCACGAAGTGGCAGGGGGAGTAGTCGGGTGCTGGATACAGACAAGCATGCCATCGTTATGTAGTATCACGGGAGGCTATTTTATTGAAGGAACGTTTGCAGAAAATCCTCGCGCAGGCGGGCGTGGCGTCGCGGCGCAATGCGGAAAAGCTCATCGCGGCGGGGCGCGTGGCCGTCGATGGCACGATCGTGACGGAGCTCGGCGCGAAAGTCGAGGCCGCGGACGTGCGCATTACGGTCGATGGCAAGCCGCTTCCCGCGCAGGAATCGCATGTCTACTTCCTGCTGAACAAGCCGAAGGGCTGCATTACGACGGCGCATGACGACCGCGGGCGGCGCACGGTGCTCGACCTGCTGCCAGAGGTGAAGGAGCGCATCTATCCCGTCGGACGCCTCGACAACAATACGGAGGGGCTGCTGCTCCTCACGAACGACGGCGCATTGACGAACGGCCTGCTGCATCCGAAGCAGGAAGTCGACAAGACGTATGTCGCGCGCGTCCAGCCCGCGCCGACGGAACAGGCACTCGTCCGCCTGACGGAGGGCGTGAAGCTCGAGGACGGCATGACAGCGCCGGCGCTCGTGCGCGTGCTTTCGTCGGACGGCGCCGAGGCGCGCGTCGAAATCACGATTCACGAGGGGCGCAACCGGCAGGTGCGCCGCATGTTCGCAGCGGTCGGCTGCGATGTGAAAGCGCTGAAGCGCAAGACGTTTGCAGGGCTCACGCTCGCAGGCGTGCCGCGCGGCACGCATCGCCCGCTGACGCAGGCAGAGCTCACGCATCTGCGGGAGCTCGCGGGCCTTGTACAGGGCCGACCAAAGAGGAAATCCGAATGAAGAAAGTAATTGTCGCCGGGGCAGGCCCGGCGGGCATGATGGCCGCAATTACGGCGGCAGAGAATGGCGCGGAGGTCACGCTGCTCGAAAAGATGAAGCGGCCGGGCCGCAAGATGATGATTACGGGCAAAGGCCGCTGCAACGTCACGAATGCGGCCGATGTGCCCGAGATCATCCGCCAGTTCAAGGGGAATGGCGCATTTCTGCACAGCGCGTTTGCGGCGTTTGACAATCAGGACGTCATGCGTTTCTTTGAAGACCAGGGCGTGCCGCTCAAAGTCGAGCGCGGAAACCGTGTGTTCCCGCAGAGCGACCATGCGCTCGACTGCGTCGATGCGATGGTCGCAAGGCTTCATGAGCTCGGAGTGACGATTGAGACAGAGGCAGCGGTGCGCGACGTGCTGCTCACGGACGGCCATGCAGCAGGCGTGCGGACGGTGACGGGCGCGATCTACAGAGCCGATGCCGTCATCCTCGCGCTCGGCGGTGCGTCGTACCCCGGCACGGGCTCGTCAGGCGATGGCTACGAGATGGCGAAAAAGCTCGGCCATACCGTCACGCCCATCCTGCCATCGCTCGTGCCGCTGGAAACGGAAGAGATGTGGCCGAAGGACGTGCAGGGGCTGTCGCTTCGAAACGTGCGCGTGAAACTCCTCGTCGATGGCGAGGAACGGCAGAATCTTTTCGGTGAGATGATGTTCACGCATTTCGGTGTGACCGGGCCGATCATCCTGTCGCTTTCGCGCGAGACGGCGCGGGCGCTCTACGAAAAGCATTTCGTCGAACTCGAACTCGACCTCAAACCTGCGCTGACGCTTGAGAAGCTCGATGCGCGCATCTTGCGCGATTTTGAGAAATACCAGCGCAAAGAGGTCAAGAACGCGCTCGTCGACCTCTTGCCGCAGCGGCTGATTCCGATTGTCATCGACGCGGCCTATCTCGCCCCTGAAAAGCCGATTCACCAGGTCACGGCCGAAGAACGCGGGCGGCTGGGCGATGCACTGAAGCATCTCGTGCTGACGGTGACGAAGACGCGCCCGATTGCCGAGGCCATCGTGACGGCGGGCGGCGTCAGTGTGAAGGAGATCGACCCGAAGACGATGGAGTCGAAGCTCGTGCCCGGCCTTTATTTCGCGGGCGAGCTTGTCGATGTCGATGCCTTTACGGGCGGCTATAACCTGCAGGCGGCGTTCTCGATGGGCGTCGCGGCGGGCAGCTACAGCGTCTGGAACGATTGATTGTATTCTGCGAAGGAGAAACTCATGGATACAGAAAAGCACATCACCCCGCTCACGCGCGGGCTGACGGGACGCCTGCGCATCCCTGGAGACAAGTCCGTCTCGCACCGCAGCGTCATGTTTTCGGCCCTCGGCCGGACGCCTGTGCGCATCACGAACTTCCTCCATGCGGCCGACTGCCTCTCAACGGTCGCCTGCATGAAAGCGCTCGGCGCCGAGGTCGAAATGGTTTCGGACACCGAGCTCGTCGTGACAGGCCACGGCCTGCATGGCCTTCAGGAGCCAGCAGGCATCCTCGATGCAGGAAATTCCGGCACGACGCTGCGCCTGCTCATGGGCCTCTTGGCACCGCAGCCGTTCAACGCCGTTTTTACGGGAGATGCTTCGCTTTCACGCCGCCCGATGGGCCGCGTGATCAAGCCTCTTTCCCAAATGGGCGCAAAAATCGTCGGCCGCAAGGGGAACACGCTGCTGCCCATCACAGTCTGCGACCCAGAGGCGAAGATCCACGGCATGACGTATGAGAGCCCTGTCGCGAGTGCGCAGGTGAAATCCGCCATCTTGCTCGCTGGCATGTTTGCCGATGGCCCGACGACCGTTGCCGAGCCTGTGACGTCGCGCGACCATACGGAAAAGATGCTCGCGGCATTCGGTGTCGCGGTAGAGAAGCAGGGGACAGCCGTCACGATCCATCCCGTGGCGGATGACGAATACGTCGCACCAGCCGCCATCGAGGTGCCGGGCGACATCAGCTCGGCGGCCTACTGGCTCGTGCTGGCCTCGCTCGTGCCGGGCAGCCGTCTCGTGCTCGAAAATGTCGGCACGAACGAGACGCGCACCGGCATTCTCGACGTGCTCGAAGCGATGGGCGCGGACATCCAGCGCGAGAACGTGCGGACGAGCGGCGGCGAAGAAGCCTGCGACCTCGTCATCACGGCGGCGAAGCTCCATGGTACGAGCTTTGGCAAGGACATGATGCCGCGCCTGATTGACGAGGTTCCAGCCATCGCCGTGGCGGCGCTCTTTGCCGAAGGCGACACCGTCATCACGGGGGCGGGCGAGCTCCGCGTCAAGGAGACCGACCGTCTGCAGGCCATCGCCGACGAGTGGAACAAGCTCGCGCCCGGCAGCGTCGAGGCCGGCGAAGACAGTCTCGTCATTCACGGCGGCACGCCCGTGCAGTGCGCGGAGGTGGCGAGTTATGACGACCATCGCATGGCGATGTCGCTCGCGTGTCTTGGCGCTATTGGCAAGGGTGTCATCATCGGCCGTCCAGACTGCGTCAACATCTCTTATCCCGAATTTTATCAGACGCTCCAGTCATTCCGCTGAGCGCATATTATAGGAGGAACGTATCGAATGAGTTCATTAGGCGAGGAAGCAAAAGACTGGATCATCTCCATTGTCGTGGCCGTCGTGCTGGCCTTCCTCATCCGTCAGTTCATCGTGGAGCTCTACATCGTCGACGGCCCGTCCATGCGGCCGACACTGCAGTCGCAGGAGCGCCTCGTTGTCAACAAGTTCATCTACAGCATCCGTCATCCGGAGAAGGGCGAAATCCTCGTCTTCAAATATCCGCGCAACCAGGATCGCGATTTCATCAAGCGCGTCATCGCGACCGAAGGCGATACCATCGAGATCAAGGATGGCCGCGTCTACGTCAACGACCAGATGCTGAACGAAGACTACATCCTTGAAAAGACGCGCAGCGAATACCCGAAATCGACGGTTCCCGAAGGTACGGTCTTCGTCATGGGCGACAACCGTAACAATTCCGAAGACAGCCGCTTCGCCGACGTCGGTTTCGTGCCCTACAGCCTCATCAAAGGCAAAGCCATGCTCGTCTTCTGGCCGTTCAGCCAGTTCAAGACGCTGCCGTGAACATCATTTCATAAATGCCCGCTTCCATTGCTTCGATGGAAGTGGGCATTTTTCATCTTGCAGCAAAATCAGTATTAACTTTCGAGTTTATTTACTTTGGGAAAAGTAGAGGGATTTTTATATTTGTGTTATACTAAGAGACAAGAATATTTCTGATACAAAATCAGTGGCGGGAGATGGTTTCATGGCATATCTGGCGCATCTGCGTGACGATGGGCATGTACAGCTGCTCCGAGAGCATCTGTTCGGGACGGCGGAGCGCGCGGCTTCTCGGTACGTTCCATGATCTTGGAAAGTATTCTGAGGAATTCCAACGCTATCTCAGAGGCGAAGGCGGCGGGAGAGGCTCGGTCGATCATGCTACGTTCGGAGCAAATGAGACTTTTTCCTGCGGAAACCGGGAGAATGCGGCGCAGGTGATAACGGCTTCGATGTGCATCGCTGGTCATCATGCGGGGCTGGCGGATTTCGGTACGCAGGTGGCCGACGGGAAGGGCTCGACATTCATGGATCGGATGAAGCGGAAAGACTTGCCAGATGCGCGCGCTTTCCGCACCGATGGATTGCCGGAAATGGAAGTTCCATCGCTTTCGGAAACGCCCGTTCTTCAAGAAATCAAGAAATCTGCAGAGGGTCAGACGAAAGATCGATGGAGGTCGGAGTTTTCCGTCATGGCCTACACGCGCATGCTCTATTCCTGCCTCGTGGATGCGGATTTTCTTGATACCGAAGCCTTCATGCAGGACGACGCTGCGCCGGAACGTGGCGGTTTTCCCTCCCTTCGAGAGCTTGCAGAAAAGGTGGATGCGTACCTCGCGCGTTTTGGTGCGCCGACGACGGAAATCAACCGCCGCCGCACGGAGATTCTGCGGCAGTGCATCGCAGCAGGAGATCAGGCAGCACATCGACTGCGTACGCTCTCGGTTCCGACAGGGGGAGGCAAAACAATCTCCTCGCTCGCCTTTGCGATGCACACGGCGATGGCACGGCCTGATGTGCGGCGCATCATCTATGTCATCCCGTACACGAGCATCATCGAGCAGACGGCGGATGTCTTCCGCAGCATTGTCGGGAAAGATGCTGTGCTCGAACATCATCATCAGGTGGATTGGGATGATCCCGAACATGGCGGTGACCGCAAGCGCCTGGCATCGGAAAACTGGGATGCGCCGCTCATTGTGACAACGAATGTACAATTCTTCGAATCGCTGTTTGCCTGCCGTACGAGCCGTTGCCGCAAGCTTCACAACATTGCGGGCAGCGTTATTATCTTCGACGAGGCACAGATGATTCCGACGGGGTATCTCCAGCCAGCGATGGAAGCCGTACGCGAGCTCACGGAGCAGTATGGATGCACGGTGGTTTTCTGTACGGCGACGCAGCCGTCACTCGGCATGTTCTTTGCGGATGAGCCACCCGTCGAGATTGCGGTACATCGAGATGAAGATTTTGCATTCTTCCGGCGTACACGCATCGTGCAGGACGCCGGGGAGACCTCTCCTGTCATGCTGGCAGACCGTCTCGAGGAGAACGGTCAGGTGCTGGTCATCGTGAATCGCAAGAGCCGGGCAGGAGAGGTGTATGACCTTCTGCCCGAGGAAGGACGGTATTACCTCACGACGAACCTCTATCCAGCTCACCGTCGCCGTGTGCTGCGAGAAATCCGGGCGCGCCTCGCGGCTGGAAAGGTTTGCCGCGTCGTGGCGACGAGCCTCGTCGAAGCAGGCGTCGATTTTGATTTCCCTGTCGTCTATCGCGAGATGGCCGGCCTTGACAACATCATACAGGCGGCTGGACGCTGCAACCGGGAGGGAAAGAGAGCGCTGGATGAGAGTCTTGTTCATGTCTTTTCGTTTGGTGACCCGGCACCCTCTTACATCCGCCTGCAGTCTGCCATCGCGAGCAAGGTGCTTGCGAAATATCCAGAGGATCCGGGAGCGCCGCAGGCGATTGCAGCGTATTTTGAGGAACTTCATATGCTCAGGAATACAGATGCAAAGGAGATTGGCAGGCTTGTTACGCAGGAAAAGTTTCCTTTCCGCAAAATTGCAGATGCATTTCATTTCATCGACGAAGATACGGTCACGCTGCTCGTGCTCGCCATCCAGGATAAGGAAGAGCGAAAGGAAGCGGAGCGCATCGCGGAAGCGCTCCGTTATGGAACGGCAAGCCGTACGCTCATGCGCCGTGCCGGGCAGTATGCTGTCAGCGTCTATCGGCCGGTGTACCGGGAGCTTCTCGATGCGGGCAAAGTCGAGCCTGTCGAAGGAGCGGAGGACTTCGCTATCCTTGTCGACGATGCCTGCTATGATGATGAAAAAGGGCTTTTGGAACAGGTGCCGACGGGACAGGCTGACTTTTTCTGAAAATCGAAGGGAGTGATTTTATGAGTTATGGAATCCGGCTCGAAGTCAAGGGGGATTATGCGTGCTTCACACGCCCCGAACTCAAGGTCGAACGCGTGAGTTATGACTGCATGACGCCATCGGCTGCGCGCGGCGTGCTCGAGGCCATCTTCTGGCATCCAGGCCTCGTCTGGCGCATCGACCGCATTCATGTCTGCCGTCCCATCCGCTTTACGAATGTGCGGCGGAACGAAGTCGGGGTGAAGGCGGAAAAAGGAGCAATCTTCAACGCGATGACGAAAGGGACGCCCGCTGGCATTTATACGGGCGAGGATATCCAGCAGCGTGCGGCGATGATCCTGCGTGATGTCCGCTATGTTATCGAGGCGCATTTCGAGATGACGGACAAGGCAAATGCATCAGACAATCCTGGCAAATTCGCCGAGATGTTCACGCGTCGCGCACGCAAAGGGCAGTGCTTCCATCAGCCGTATCTCGGCTGTCGAGAATTCCCTGCAGCATTTCGTCTCATTGAGGAGGGCGAGGCCATCGAGCATGGTGTCGGCGACCGTGACCTCGGCCTCATGCTCTACGATATGGACTATCATGATGTACGGAATATCCAGCCGATGTTCTTCCGTGCGGCTCTCCAGAATGGCGTGCTCGATGTCCGGAATGTGGAGGTGCTCCGATGATCCTCACAAAACTCGTCGAATATTATGAACGGGAAGCCAATGAAGGGCGTGCGCCGCGCTACGGCTGGGCGAATGCGAAAGTCAGCTGGGCACTCGAACTCGCAGAGGATGGGACCCCCTTGAGGCTTCTGCCGCTCAATGAAACGGTGCAGCGTGGGAAGAAGAATGTCGAGGTGCCGAAAATCATGGAGGTGCCACAGCCAGCAAAACGTGCGTCTGGCGTCTGTGCCCAGTTCCTTTGCGACAATGCGGAGTATATTCTCGGATGCGCGGACAAAGGAAAACCGGAACGCACGAAGCAGTGCCATGAGGCGAGCAAGGAGAAGCATCTTCACATCCTCGAGGGCCTTGACAGTCCTGCGGCACGTGCCATTACAGCATTCTTCAAAAGCTGGAATCCCGCTGGTGCAGATGCGGCAGAAGGCATTGCGGCAGAACTTCCGCAAGTGCAGTCGGGCGGCAATATCGTCTTTCGCATCGGAGAATGCTTTGCCGAGGACGATCCGGCCATCCGCAAGGCATGGATGTCTGCGCTTGGAAATGAGAGTGATGCACCGGATGGCCTCTGCATGCTGACAGGACAGCATGCGCCTATTGCAAGGCTGCATCCAGCAATCAAGGGCGTTGTCGGGGCGCAGCCATCTGGTGGTTCGCTCATCTCTTACAACAAGGGCAAGTCAGCTTTCGAGTCTTTCGGAAATGAAGATGCGCAGAGCTTCAATGCCCCAGTTTCCGAATATGCTGCCTTTGCCTACACGACAGCGCTCAACCTGCTGATTTCTGACCATGCTCATACCGTCCGGCTCGGAGATACGACCATCGTCTATTGGGCAGAGCAGGAGAATGCAGCATGCCAGGACCTTTTCGCATCCTGCGTGTTCGGAAAGGAATCCGAGCATCCGATGACGGATCAGACGCTCCATGCATTTTTCGAGCATGTGCGCGAGGGGCGGAGCGTTTCTTATGAAGGCCTTGACATCCCGTTTGACAATCCCTTCTATATCCTCGGCATTGCTCCGAATGCGGCACGTCTCTCTGTGCGATTCTTTCTTGCGGGGACGTTTGGCGGCTTTTTGCAGAGCACGCTCGCACATCAGGAGCGCATGGAGATTGTCCGGCCGAAATTTCAAGAACAGGCGTCCATCCCTATTTGGCAGATGCTCGGAGAAACCGTGAAGCCGCAGTCCCGCGACAAGTCTGCTTCGCCACTTCTTGCGGGCAGCGTCCTGCGTGCCATCCTCATGAACGATTCGTATCCTGCAGCGCTTTACGAAAACATCCTCCTGCGCATCCGCGCAGAGCATGACGAGCACAAGATCAATTTCCGGCGGGCGGCCATCCTCAAAGCCTGCCTCATCAAGAACAAGGGGAGGAAGATTACTGTGGCACTTGATGAAAGTTCTACCAATCCAGCCTATGTCCTCGGACGGCTCTTTGCCGTCCTCGAGCGCATCCAGCAGGATGCGAATCCGGGCATCCTGGCGACCATCAAAGATCGTTACTTCAATGCGGCCTGCGCGACGCCAGCCCGGGTGTTCCCCGTCCTGCAGAAGCTTTCTCAGCATCATCTGAGAAAGCTCCCGGAGAAATCCAGAGCCTATCATGAAATCCAGGTGGGCCGCATCATGGATCTTCTCCAGATGCAGGAAGCTCCGTTCCCCAGGACGCTTTCGCTCGAGGCACAGGGCATCTTCATCCTCGGATATTACCATCAGCGGCAGCAGTTCTTTGCTGGAAAGAAAAAGACGACGGACGAGACGACGAATGAAATGGAGGAAAACTAAATGAGCGCGATCAAGAACCGGTATGACTTCATCCTGTATTTTGATGTTGAGAATGGCAACCCGAACGGCGATCCGGATGCCGGCAATATGCCGCGTACGGATCAGGAGACCGGTCTCGGCCTTGTCACGGATGTCTGCCTCAAGCGCAAGGTGCGCAACTATATCGAGGCAGCCTGCGAAGGCAAGGAGGGCTTCCGCATCTATGTCCATCAGGGAACGCCGCTCGAAAAAGGCGACCAGGAAGCCTGCAAGTATGTCGGCGTCGATGCAGCGAAGCTTAAAGATGCCAAGAAGAAAGACCCTGAAATTGATCGCAAGCTCCTTTCCTTCATGGTGCAGAATTTCTTCGACATCCGCGCTTTCGGCGCCGTCATGACCACGTTTGTCAAAGGCAGCCTTTCCTGCGGGCAGGTGCGCGGCCCGGTTCAGCTTGGGTTTGCTCGCAGCCTCGACCCTGTCCTCCCGCAGGAAGTCAGCATCACGCGTTCGACTGTCACGACAGAGAAGGAAGCCGAGACAAAGAATACCATGATGGGCCGCAAGTACATCGTCCCCTATGGCCTTTATCGTGTCGAAGGCTACATTTCCGCCAACCTCGCCCGCCGCGTCACGGGTTTCTCGGAGGAAGACCTCGATTTGTTCTGGAAGGCGCTCATCAACATGTTCGATATGGATCACTCTGCGGCACGCGGCAACATGGCCGCGCGGAAGCTCATCGTCTTCCGTCATGACAGCGAGCTCGGCAACGCTCCTGCGAGCGCACTTTTCGACCGCGTGAAAGCCGTGCGCCGTGATGCAGCGAAAGCACCGCGTGCCTATGGTGACTATGAAATCACCATCGACCGGGAGAACCTGCCGGAAGGCGTCACCATCGAGGAGATGCTCTGACATGGAGCCGGAAGACTACCTGCTCCTTTCGGGCATCCAGCATTTCGCTTTCTGCAAGCGCCA
>CACZFT010000018.1 GCA_902780535.1 uncultured Selenomonas sp.
GGTGTTCATGGTCCGCGCGGTGCGCGAGAAGGGATTCGTCGAGCGCATCAAGCAGAGTCTCGGGTTCTTCCCGCCGCACGCGCTCGACAAAGTGGCGAACAAGGACTGCATCTGGGTGCATGCGGCGTCCGTCGGCGAAATCGTCGCGACGAGCCCGCTCATCAAGGAGTTCCGCCGCGAGTTCCCGACGAGCCCGATCCTCGTGTCCGTCGTGACGACGAGCGGCTACGAGATGGCAAACCGCATCATCAAAGACGCGGATGCCATCATCTATTTCCCGCTCGACCTGCCATGGCTCGCGGGCCATGTGCTGAAGCGCATCCGCCCGCGCGTGTACCTGCCGGTTGAGACGGAGCTCTGGCCGAATTTCCTGAAGACCGCGCGTGAGCTCCACGTCCCCGTCATGATGGTCAACGGCCGCATCAGCGACAAGAGCGTCAAGCAGTACAAGCACCTCCACAGCCTGCTCCACGACATGATCGGCTGCTCCACGACATGATCGGCACGGTCAAGCAGTTCGCGATGCAGTCGCCGATTGATGCTGACTACATCAAGCGCCTCGGCGCTCCGCCCGAGCTCGTCATCGTGACGGGCAACACGAAGTTCGACCAGACGTATACGGATGTTTCGCCGGAGGAAAAAGAGCGCATCCTGACGGAGATGTGCCTCAAGAACAATGACGGCATCTTCCTCGCGGGCTCGTCGCATCGTGGTGAGGAAGAGCCCGTGCTCGAGGCGTTCCAGGCCGTGCGGAAGAATCATCCGAACGCCCGCCTCGTCATCGCGCCGCGCGAGCTGCTGCGCACGACGGAAGTCGTGCATCTCTGCAAGAAGGCGGGTTTTGACACGGCGACGCGCACGGGCCTCCAGAAAGAGCCGCGCGCGGAGGGCAATGAGCCCGACATCGTCATCCTCGACACGATCGGCGAGCTCGGCAAGGTCTACAGCATCGGCGACGTCGTCTATGTCGGCGGCAGCCTCGTGCCGCATGGCGGCCACAACATCCTCGAGCCTGCCGCGCACGGCAAGGCCATCATCGTCGGCCACCACATGTTCAATTTCAAGGATACGTATGCGCTGTTCAAGAACCGCAATGCCTGCATCACGGTCAAGAACGGCAAGCAGCTTGCCGAGGCCGTCGCGAAGCTCTTTGACGACCCGGCGCACCGTCACCGCATGGAGGAAGAGACGCGGGCCATCGTGCAGGAGAACAAGGGCGCGTCGCGAAAATCCGCTATCATCCTGCGTGATATGCTCGACAAGTTCGAGAATGCTCCGGAGAACCTGCACCATGTGCGCTCGACGCAGAAAATCGCGAACCTCCAGACGTACTTCATCGACCTCGTGCACAGCAAGGAAGTCCATGGCGTCTTCCTGCATCTGATTCTCGGCATCCTCTACATCTTCTCGTTGATTTATGCATCGCTTGTCAACCTCAAGCTCTGGGGCTACTCGGCGGGCATCCTCAAGCGCAAGCGGCTCGGCTGCTTTGTCATCAGCCTCGGCAACGTGACGGTCGGCGGCACGGGCAAGACGCCGACGGCGCAGCGCCTCGCGAGCGACATCCGGGACATGGGCTACCGTGTCGTCATCCTGAATCGCGGCTATCGCGCGAAATGGCATGGCGATGTCGGCGTCGTTTCGGATGGCAGGCAGCTGCATATGGAGGCGGCCGAGGCCGGCGACGAAGCCTACATGCTCGCGAAGCATCTGCCGAACGTGCCTGTGCTGATTGGCGCTGAGCGCGCTGTCACGGGCCAGTACGCCATCGACCATTTCGGGGCAGAGGTCGCCATCCTCGACGATGGCTACCAGCACTGGCAGCTCGAGCGTGACATGGACATTTTGCTCGTCGATGCCGTCAACGTTTTCGGCAATGGCTACATCCTGCCGCGTGGCACGCTGCGCGAGCCGATTTCGCACATCCGTCGCGCCGACGTCTGCCTGCTGACGAAAGTCGACCAGGCGGCGGCAGGCTCGCGCGAATACATCAACGAGACCGTCAAGAAATACAACGATCATGCGGCCATCGTCGAGAGCATCCATCAGCCGCGCTGCTTCATGCCGCTCTATGATTGGTATATGAACATTGGCGGGGAGGGCATCGACGTCCGCGAGATGGCGGGCAAGCGCATCGTGGCCGTTTCGGCCATCGGCAACCCGGCGTCGTTCGAGCAGACGCTTTCCGACATCGGTGCGTCGATTATCGAGAGCCTGCGCTACCCCGACCATCACGACTACACGGCGCAGGAGATGCGCGACGTGCTCGAGCAGGCCGAGGCGAAAGGTGCCGAGGCCATCGTCATCACGGAGAAAGATGCCGTGAAGATTCCGGCCGAAGTCGTGAAAGAGCACTGGCCGATTCCCGTCTACGTCATCTGCGTCGAAGTCACGTTCCAGGCAGGACGGGAGGAATTCCTCGCGGCAACGATTGTGTAAGTTAAAGGGAAAGGCCCCCTCTAGAGGGGGCTGTCAGCCGCAGGCTGACTGGGGGAGTAGTCGGGTGCTGGAAATGAACAAGCATACGAAACGTCGCTAAAGACTTTAGCAGCTCCTGCATCCTTGTCAGGCTCCAGCATCCTACTACTCCTTCCACCGCTTCGCGGTCCCCCTCCCTCTAGAGGGAGGCTGAAGGATGGGGTTCCAATTACAAGAAAGAAGGCCGCTTATGAAATTGAGAGCACTCTGCGTCATCCCCGCGCGCTACGCTTCGACGCGCCTGCCGGGAAAACCGCTGAAGGACATCGCGGGCGCACCGATGATCTGCCGCGTCTATGACCGCGCAGCCAAGGCTTTGCGCACGGAAAAGACGATTGTCGCGACGGATGACAAGCGCATTTTTGATGTCGTCGAGCAGCATGGCGGCGCGGCCATCATGACGCGCGAAGACCATCCGACCGGCACGGACCGCCTCGCCGAAGTCGCGGAAAAGCTGCCGGATCCCGGAGCTCCAGATGGCGACGGTCAAGACGGAGATGACGGACGAAGCCGAGCAGCAGAATCCGAACAACGTCAAGGTTGTGACGGACAAGAACGGCTATGCGCTGTATTTCTCGCGTTCTTTGATGCCGTATCCGCGCCATCATCTCGGCATCCCCGTCTACAAGCACATCGGCATCTACGCCTACAAGCGGGACTTCCTGCTGAAATACGCAAAGCTCGAACCGACGCCCTTGGAGCGCGCCGAGAGCCTCGAGCAGCTGCGCGCGCTCGAGAACGGCTATCGCATCAAGGTCATCGAGAGCAAGAGCACATTCGTCGGCGTCGATACGGAGGAAGACCTCGCGAAGGTCAACGAGATTTATAAAGAACTGCTTTCCAAGAATGCGGAAGCTGCGAAATGAAAGGAGAATGACAGATGAACAAAGTCACCGTCGGAAACTTCAAGATTGGCGGCGATGAGCCGCTCGCGCTGCTCGCGGGCCCCTGCGTGCTCGAGAGCCTCGAACGCTCGCTCCTGATCGGCCGCACGATCAAAGGCATCTGCGAGCGCCTCGGCATCAACTATGTCTTCAAGGCGTCGTTTGACAAGGCGAACCGTTCCTCGTTCCACAGCTTCCGCGGCCCGGGCCTCGAAAAAGGCCTTGAATGGCTCGCGGAAATCAAGAAGCAGCTCGGCGTCCCCATCGTGACGGACATCCATGAGAGCTATCAGGCGGAGCCGACGGGCAAAGTCGCGGACATCCTCCAGATTCCGGCGTTCCTCTGCCGCCAGACGGATCTCCTGCATGCGGCTGCTCAGACGGGCCGCGTCGTCAATGTCAAGAAGGGCCAGTTCCTCGCGCCCGACGACATGCGCAACGTCGTCGACAAGCTCCACGAGAGCGGCTGCGACCAGATCCTCCTGACGGAGCGCGGCGCGTCGTTCGGCTATCACAACCTCGTCGTCGATATGAGGAGCCTCCCCATCATGCGCGGCTTCGGCTATCCGGTCGTCTTTGACGGCACGCACAGCGTCCAGCTGCCGGGCGGCAACGGCACGTCCTCGTCGGGCAACCGCGAGTACGTCGAGCCGCTCGTGCGCGCAGCTGTCGGCTGCGGCGTCGACGCGCTGTTCCTCGAAGTCCATGACAACCCGGAAGAAGCGCTGTCCGATGGCCCGAACATGGTCTACCTCGACAAGCTTGAAGGCCTGCTGAAGCAGGCGCTCGCCATCCACAAAATCGTGCAGGCAGAGGAGAATTGCTGACATGGACGATACGGTCATCAAAGAAAAAGCCGTCGAGACGCTCGAAATCGAGGCGGCGGCCGTCAAGCGGCTCACGGAGCGCATCGACGAAGAATTCGTCGCGGCCGTGAACTGCATCCTCGCCTGCAAGGCGCGCGTCATTGTCACGGGCATGGGCAAGAGCGGCCATGTCGGCCGCAAGATTGCGGCGACGCTCGCCTCGACGGGCACGCCGTCGTTCTTCCTGCATCCGGCCGAGGCGTTCCACGGCGACCTCGGCATGGTGACGGAGCAGGACGTCGTCATCGCCATCAGCAACAGCGGCGAGTCGTCCGAAATCGTCAACATCCTGCCGATTATCCGCCGCATCGGTGCGACAATCATCGCCATGAGCGGCCGCCGCACGTCGCAGCTCGGCCAGTTCGCCGACTATTTCATCGACATCTCCGTCGAGCGCGAAGCGTGCCCGCTCGGCCTCGCGCCGACGGCCAGCACGACGGCGACGCTCGCGATGGGCGACGCCATCGCTATGGCGCTCATGAGCTGCCGCAACTTCACGAGCCAGGACTTCGCGCTGTTCCACCCGGGCGGCGCGCTCGGACGCCGCCTGCTGCTGACGGTCAAGAACGTCATGCACACGGATGGCGATAATCCGCTCATTCACAAGGGCAAAACCGCGAAGGACGCGCTGTTCGTCATGACGGACAAAGGCCTCGGCGCCGCATCTGTCATCGATGACGATGGCAAGTTTCTCGGGCTCATCACGGACGGCATCATCCGCCGTGCGCTCGCGAAGGACAACGACTTCCTCGACGAGCCGGTCGAGAGCATCATGTTCACGTCACCGCTGACGATCTCGCCTGAGAAGATGGCCGCGCAGGCGCTCCATGTCATGGAGCAGCACAAGCCGAATCCGGTCACCGTCCTGCCTGTCATCGACAAGGAAAACAAGCCGATCGGCATGGTGCATCTGACAGACCTCCTGCGGCAGGGCGTTGTGTAAGTTGTGCAAACTTTTTCGAGAGAAATTCAGGAAATCTTGAGGTTGTTATGATTTCATTTGCAGAAAGCGCGAAAGGCAGCACGCCGCGCGAACGCGCGGAGCGCGTCAAGCTCATCATTTTCGATGTCGATGGCGTGCTGACGGATGGCGGCATCTACATCGGGCCGGAAGGCGAGCTTTTCAAATCGTTCCATGCACGCGATGGCCTCGGCGTCACGCTTGCGCGGAAGGCTGGGCTCAAAACGGCCATCATCACAGGGCGCACGTCGCAGCAGACCGCACATCGCGCGAAAGAGCTCCATATCGACAGCGTCTATCAGGGTTGCATGGATAAGCGCGCGGCCTATCGCGAGCTCAAAGAGCAGTACAGCCTGACGGATGAAGAAGTCGCCTATGTCGGCGATGACCTCATCGATCTGCCCGTCATGCTCCAGTGCGGCTTTCCCGCCGCTGTCGCCGACGCGAGCGAGGAGACCCGCGAGGCGGCGGCCTACGTCGCGCGCCATCCTGGCGGCCACGGCGCCGTGCGGGACGTCATCGAGTTCATCCTGAAGGCGCAGGGGCGCTGGAAAGAAACGATTGCGTCGTTTTACGATGTGAAAGGCGATATGAGCGGGCTGGCGCAGTAAGAAGGAGACACATCTATGATTTACAAATCGCTGATGGCGCTGAGCTGGGTCGTCTGCCACACCCCGTACCGGCTCCTGATGGGCGCGGGCTGGGTGCTCGGCAACCTCTACTACCTGCTCATCAAGAAAGAGCGCGAGCGCGCCGTCTCGCAGATGATGACTTCGCTCAAGATGTCTGAGACTGAGACGCGCAAGACCGTCCGCGCCTCGTTCGTCAACCTCGCGCGCAACGTGCTCGAAATCCTCTATATGCCGCATCTCAACGAGCAGAATTTTACGCAGTACATCGAGATCGACCACCTCGAGCGCATGAAGGCGGCGCTTGCCGAGGGCAAGGGCGTCGTTGTGCTGACGGGCCATATCGGCACGTGGGAATGGCTTTCGGCCTCGTTCACGCTGAACGGCCTGCCCGTCACGGCCATCGCGAAGCCGCAGCCGAACATCCAGTACACGCAGGTGCTCGACGACCTGCGCGCAACCATCCACGTCGAGATTTTCTCGCGTGGCACGAGCGAACTTTTGGCGGCGGCGCGCGCGCTGAAGTCGGGCAAGATTCTCGGCTTCCTCGCCGACCAGGACGCAGGCCCGGGCGGCTGCTTCACGGAATTCCTCGGCCGCACGGCCTCGACGCCGATGGGCCCGGCCGTTTTTGCACGCAAGTTCGACGCGCCCGTGCTGCCCGCTTTCATCCTGCGCCAGCCGAATGGCAAGCACAAGGTCGTCATCGGCGAGATCATGCACTATGAAGACCACGGCGCCCCCGACAAGGATCTCGAGGCGTTCACGGTCAAGATGACGAAAATCGTGGACAAGATCATTCGCGAGAACCCGACGCAGTGGCTCTGGTTCCAGAAGCGCTGGAACACGACGCCCGACATGGCGACGAAGCGGACGAAGCACCATACGGTCGGCGACAAGCGCCTGCGCCGCAAAGCGGCCGAGAATGAGGCGAAGAAGAAGGAGGAGCAGCCCGCGAAATGAGCAAACAGCAGAAATTCTGGATTGCCCTCGGCGTCCTGCTCTTTATCTGCGTCGTCGCTTGGGCCATCCGCACGGCGCCGGAGCCGCCAGCGCCGCAGCCCGTCGAGCAGGAATCGAGCACGATGTCGTACGACGACAATACGCTCAAAGAGGAAAAGGACGGCCGCGAGATCTGGGAGCTTTCATCGGAGCACATGGACATCGATACGGATACGGGCAACGTCGAGCTCACGAAGGTCTCGGGCAAATTCTACGATGACGAGGGCCGCGAGGTCGCGCTGACGGCCGACCATGGCTCGTATACGGGCGAAACGAAGGACATCGCCGTCGATGGCAACGTCCAGGTGCAGACGTCAGACGGCGCCGCGCTGACGTGCGACAAGCTGCTCTGGACAGAAGGCGAAGCGAAGCTCACGGCCAACGGCAACGCCTATATCAAGCACGAGGACATGGAGGCGCGGGCCGACAAGATCGAGTCGACGAATGCGTTCCATCATTTCAAGGCCACGGGCCATGCACATATCGTAAAGGGAGCGGGTACAAAGTGAGGAAATCAAAGCAGTTTTTGGCAGCGGCCATTGTGGCTTGCCTGACCATCAGCATGAATGCCGTTGCGCTCGCGGACGGCGAACCGGCTTCGCTCGACGCCGACACGGTCGAGTACGACATGGGCACGGGCGTCATCACGGCGACGGACAATGTGCTCATGAAGCGCGGCACGGAGCGCATCGCGGGACAGAAAGCCGTCTACAACAGCAAGACGCAGGCAGGCACGGTCACGGGAAATGTCATCGCCATGAAAGATGACATGCGCCTCACCTGCAACGAAATCGTTTCCGACGGGCAGGAGCACATGCGCGCGACGGGGAATGTCCACGGCACGCAGCAGGACAAGAGCTTTTCCGGCAACCAGGTCGACTACTATCCGCAGCAGAACGACTATCTGCTCATGGCCGAGGGCGGCGTCGTCTCGAATGCTGACGGCACGTTCACGGCGGCCCGCATGGAGGGCTGGATGAAGGACGACCACTACATCGGCACGGGCTCGGCGCATCTCGTGAGTCCTGCGAAGAATGCCGAGGTCGGCGGCGATGTCATGGATTATCAGGGAAAGCAGGGCCAGGGCGTCGTCACGGCGACGGGCAATGCTTGGGCCGTGCAGGAAAACAACACGATGCGCGCGAACAAGCTGACCGTCTACCTCGCAAAGGACGGCCAGCCGCAGGCACAGCCTGCACAGTAAAAGCAAGACCTAAAGCAAGATCGGCACGAAGCCGGATGGAGGATGCAGCGTGAATATTGAAGCGAAGAATCTCGTGAAGACGTTCAAGCGGCGCACGGTCGTCGACCGCGTGTCGCTGCGCGTCGAGAAAGGAGAGATTGTCGGCCTGCTCGGGCCGAACGGCGCGGGCAAGACGACGACGTTCTACATGATCGTCGGCCTCGAGCATCCGACGTCGGGCGAAGTCTTCCTTTCCGACGTCAACATCAGCAAGCTGCCGATGCACAAGCGCGCCTCGCTCGGCATCAGCTACCTCACGCAGGAGGCCTCCATCTTCCGCAAGCTCACGGTCAAGGAAAACATCATGGCCATCCTAGAGACAACGGACCTCTCGAAAGCCGAGCAGAAAGACAAGTATGAATCCCTGCTCGAAGAGTTTCACATCCAGCACGTCGAGAAGCGGCGCGGCACGGAGCTTTCGGGCGGTGAGCGCCGCCGCGTCGAGATTGCGCGCTGCCTCGCGCTCGAGCCGCAGTTCATCCTGCTCGACGAGCCGTTCGCGGGCGTCGATCCGCTCGCCGTCGCCGACATCCAGGAAATCGTCCAGTATCTCCGGCAACGCGGCATGGGCATCCTGATCACCGACCACAACGTGCGCGAGACGCTCCACATCGTCGACCGCGCCTACATCCTCAGCGAAGGGAAAATCCTGCTCGAGGGCGACAGCGAGACCATCGCGAACAGCCCTGTCGCAAGAAAGTTCTACCTTGGCGACAATTTTACGCTATAATAGGAGTTACACAGATGCACATCCGCATTCTCGACAAATACATCTTCCGGGAAGTTCTCTTGACCTTCCTCTTCGGCATCTGCGCCTTCTCTGCCGTCTTCATCGGCTCCGGGACGCTCTTCAAGATCGCGAAGTACATCACGGACTACGGCGCCTCGCTGTCGTCCGTCATCAAGGTCTTCGTCTACGGCCTGCCGAGTGTCATCATGTGGACGTTCCCGATGTCGATGCTCCTCGCGACGCTCCTGACGTTCGGCCGCCTTTCGAGCTCGTCGGAAATCACGGCCATGAAGTCGTGCGGCATCGGCTTCTTCCGCATCGCGGCACCGGCCATCCTCCTCGGCTTCATCGTCAGCATCTGCGCGATTCTCTTCAATGAGTACGTCGTTCCGTGGGCGAATACGGCCTACCGCAACGTCGTCTACTACGAAATCCAGGGCAACAGCGGCATGAAGTCGCAGGATCATGTCATCCTCAAGGATATCCAGAACGGCAAGATTCAGCGCCTGCTCTACGCGCGGCGCTATGATGCCGACACGGAGACGTTGCAGGGACTGACGCTCCAGGAGTTCAACGACGACGGCAAGGTCGTCCATGTCGAGAATGCTGACTTTGCTGAATACGGCGACAGCCAGTGGGTCATGCACAACGGCATGCTTTACGACATCACGGAAGGGCAGAGCGAGCACTCTCTGCGCTTTGACAAGCAGGTGCTGCCCATCAAGGCGAGCCCGAAGCAGATTGTCCGCGAGCAGAAAGACCCCGAAGAGCTCACGATGAAGGAACTCAAAGCCCAGATTGACATCATGAAGACGCAGTACGTCGATACGAACAAGCTCGAGACCGAGCTCTACCAGCGCATCACCGTGCCGATGGCGAGCCTGATTTTCGCGCTCGTCGGCGTGCCGCTCGGCCTGCAGCCGACGCGCAACAGCTCGTCGGCAGGCTTCGCGATGAGCGTCATCATCATCTTCCTCTACTACGCGCTCATGACGATGGCCAACGCCATCGGCCGCAGCGGCGCCATCGCCCCGATGCTCGCCGTCTGGATCCCGAACATCGTCGGCCTGATCGCAGGGCTGGTACTCATTCGAAAAGCATCAAGATAATCTTTTAGTGCAGCCCTCTCCCTCTGAGGCAATGTCATTAAGTTAAGGGCTAGGCCCCCTCTAGAGGGGGCTGTCAGCGAAGCTGACTGGGGGAGTAGTTGGGTGCTGGAGACAAACAAATCTGCAGCACGTTGCTAAAGACTTTAGCGACGACTGCATTTTTGTCCGGCTATCGCACCCTACTACTCCCACCACCGCTTCGCGGTCCCCCTCCCTCTGAGAGGGAGGCTGAAGTTTGTTTCGCTTTCTATAAAGCTGAAGGAGGTTAGCCTATGTATGGCGTGCTACTCATCTTAGTCCTCATTGTAACCGGGGGCGCCATCGCCTTCATCGGCGACCGCCTCGGCTCGAAAGTCGGCAAGAAGCGCCTGTCGCTTTTCGGCCTGCGTCCGCGCCATACCTCCATCATCGTCACGATCGTCACGGGCATCCTCATCACGACGACGACGCTCGGCGTCATGACGGCCGTCTCGAAAGATGTGCGCACGGCTCTTTTCGGCATGGAAAAGCTCAACCGCACGATGCAGGAGACGAAGGCGAACCTGCTCGCGACGCAGGCCGACCTCGACAGCGCGACACAGCAGAAAGAAGAGGCCGACCGCGCGCTCGACGCCTCGCAGCAGGAAGTCGAGAAGCTCCAGACGCAGCAGAAATCGCTCGAAGAAGAACAGGCGCGCCTCAAAGAGGGCAACATGCTCTTGGAGCAGGCAAAGGCCGCGCTCATGGCGCGCAACGACGAGCTCGCCACGACGAACAACAACCTGCTCGACGAAAATCAGAACCTCGCAGGGCAGAACCAGTCGCTCTTGGGCGAGAACGGCAAGCTGACGGAAACGAATACGAAGCTCACGGGCGAAAAGCAGACGCTCGAGCAGCAGACGCAGCAGCTCGCGAACGGCCTCATCACGATTCGCGAAGGCGACATCATCTTCCGCGCCGGCGAAGTCATCGCGAGCGGCGTCATCCGCGGCAACCGCTCCGAGGCCGACGTCCGCGCCGACCTCACGACGCTCGCACAGGTCGCGAGCCGCAACGTCTCCGTGCGCGTCGGCGAGAACAAGACCGATCAGGACATCTGGATCTACCGTCCGGAATTCGAGGGCGCCGTCAAGGCTATCGCAACGAGCCCGCAGGACATGGTCGTGCGCATCGTCGCGGCTGGCAACCAGATTCGCGGCGAAGAAATCCGCGGCGCGCTCGAGCTCTACAAGAACAGCATCATCTATCAGCCGCACGAATTCATCCTCGCGCGCGCTTATCAGGTCCAGAGCGCGAACAAGGGCGCGGCCGAGCAGACGCTCATGAACTTTCTCTCCGACGTCAACCAGTCCGCGACGGCGCGGGGCCTGCTCCCTGATCCGATCCGCGGCACGGTCGGCGTCATCGAGGCGGCGCAGTTCTACAGCGTCGTGCAGAAAATCGCCCCGATTGACGGCGGCGTCGTCCTCTCTGCATACGCAAGAGAAGCCACGAACGCCCTCGGCCCGCTGCGCCTCGACGTCAAAGTCGAGCGCATGAACGAGGGGGAGCAGCCATGAGCGCGGCAGAGGAAAGCGGGCAGGCGTATCCAGACGCACGGGCATCGTATGTCGTGCTCGGCCTCGACCCCGGCCGTGACAAATGCGGCTTTGCCGCACTCGAACGCGATGCGGATGGCAGCATCTGCGTCCTCATGCAGCGTGTCATCGAGACCGCGAACCTCGAGGCAAAGATGCGAGAGCACGCATTCAAAAGGCAGTTCCCCGCCTCGCCATCACTGTCATCGACGAATACCGCACGACGGAGCAGGCGAAGAAGGAATACTGGAAAGCCCATCCGCCGAAGGGTCTCCGCCGCCTCATCCCCACGACGATGCAAGTTCCGCCTGTTCCCGTCGACGATTTCGTCGCCGTCATTCTGGTTACAAGATATTTGGAGGGTTCATCATGAGCAATCCCCAGAACCGTCCCGACTGGACGACATACTTCCTCGACATCGCGCGTGCCGTCGGCCGCCGCGCGACCTGCCTGCGCCGCCGCTACGGCGCCATCATCGTCAAAGACCACATTATCATCAGCACGGGCTACAACGGCGCACCGCGCGGCGAGGCCAACTGCATCGACACCGGCATCTGCGAGCGCGAGCGCCTGCATGTCCCGAAAGGCAAGAACTACGAGCTTTGCGTCGCCGTCCATGCCGAGCAGAACGCCATCATCAACGCTGACCCGGCCGCGATGGACGGCGCGACGATCTACATCGTCGGCATCAACGCCGACGGCACGCTCGCAAGCGGCAAGCCCTGCCTCCTCTGCCGCCGCATGCTCCGCAACGCAAAGCTCGCGAAAGTCGTTTACTACGAGACCGACGGCAGCGTCGTCGAATGCCGGCCGGATGAGATTCACGATTGAAGTGTTTATTCGACCGCAATCTGATGTTGGTTCCTGATTGATGAAGAAAAGTGAGGCCGTGCGATATGCCAGAACTCAGCCGTTTTGCTGGAATGGTGATTTATCTCCTGTTTTACGATGTCAGCCAGCATCACAAGCCGCATGTCCATGTTTATTACGGCGATTATGAAGCTGTCGTAGCAATTGATGGAGAACTGCTTGCAGGGGCACTCCCGCGCAAACAGCTGAGAATGGTCATCGGCTGGCTGGCTTTCCATGAAGAAGAAGCATATAAAGCATGGAATCTTGCTGTTCGTGGAGAACATTTTGAAAAAATTCCTCCGATGGCATAAGGGCGGTGCATCTGTATGTATATCGTTGATGACATTTGTTATGCAGGTTCGCTGAAAGACGGCATCAAAGTAACGTCTGCCAAACCTTTGCGTGGCGGCATGATGCTTGTGACATTTTCAACAGGAGAGCAACGCCTTTTTGATACAACGATGCTCAAGGGCAGTGCCTTTCGGCCGCTTGCAGATGAGAAAATCTTCTCGCATCCGACCATTTTTCACGGTGTTATCACGTGGAACAATGGCGAAATCGACATTGCTCCAGAGACGGTTTACAAGCACAGTTATGCGTACGACTCGGTAGAACAGCTTGCTTGAGTTTTGTTGTATGCTTCGTGGCAGAAGCTGGTTTGCTTTCATCTGACTGGTAGCGTCGTCTGTTGTCGGTCGGATGAGATTCATGACTGAAACCAACAGAAAATGAAAAGGGATGCGGTTCTTTCTTTGAATCGCATCCTTTCTTTGATTGACACCGCTATTGCCTTGTTGTAGAATGAAACTGTTTCTGAACACGGAAGACACTTGAAATTCGTAGAACCAAAGGGGTGCGACCATTTTATGCCAGATTACGTTTTGGCGTTCGTCATTGCTGCCGGCGTGGCGCTTTTAGTGACACCAGGCGTTATTTTTTTCGCGAAGAAGACGGGCGCGATGGATGCGCCGGATCCGCGCAAGGTCCACAAGCGGCCGATTCCGCGCATCGGCGGGCTCGGCATCTATCTGGCATTCATGGCGGCGATGATCACGATCGTGAATTCCGTGCCGGTCGAGCCGGATGTGGCGTTCGAGCTCACGGGGCTCGGCGTCGGCGGCACGCTGATCGTGATTCTCGGCCTCATCGATGACTACACGAACCTGCCCGCGAAGGTGAAGCTCCTCGGCCAGATTGTCGCGGCCTGCGTGCTCGTCATCGGGTTCGATGTGCGTATCGACTTCATCACCGATCCGTTCGGCGATTATCTGTTCCTCGAATGGCTTGCCATTCCGGCGACGGTCTTCTGGATTGTCGGCCTGACGAATACGGTGAACCTCATCGATGGCCTCGACGGCCTCGCGGCCGGCGTGTCGTGCATCGCGTCGACGACGATTTTTCTCGTCGCGCTTCAGCAGGACATCATGGTCGTCGCGGTCTTCTGCGCGGCGATTGCGGGCGCGGCCATCGGCTTCCTCTATTACAACTTCAACCCGGCGCGCATTTTCATGGGCGATTCGGGCAGCATGTTCTTTGGCTACATGCTCGCGGGCATCAGCGTCATCGGTGCGGTGAAGTCGGCGGCGACGATTGCACTCATTGTGCCGATTCTCGCGCTCGGCCTCCCGATTCTCGATACGACATTTGCCATCATCCGCCGGTATCGCGGCGGTGTGCCGATTTTCAAGCCGGACAAGGGGCATCTTCACCACCGCCTGCTCGACCTCGGTTTCACGCAGCGGCAGGCCGTGCTCCTGATGTATGTCATCAGCGCGCTTCTCGGTCTCTCGGCCGTCGCGCTCACGGAGGTCAGCAGCCAGTTCGCGATCCTCATCGTCTGCGTGGTCGTGTTCGTGGTGCTCTTCGGCGCGAAAAAAATCGGCATCTTCCATTTGAAAGAACAGGCACATGAGAATTGAATGACTAGAGCAGGCGAACCCTGCTCTTTTTTCATATATCTTTTGCAAAAAGGAGATCCTTATGGAAAAGAAGAAAATCAAAGTCATGACGGTCTTCGGGACGCGTCCGGAGGCCATCAAGATGGCGCCCATCGTGCTGGAGCTCCAGAAGCATCCAGACGAAATCACGCCCGTCGTGGCCGTGACGGCGCAGCATCGCGAGATGCTCGACCAGGTGCTCGGGCTGTTCCACATCACGCCGGACTATGACCTGAACCTCATGGCGAAAGGGCAGACGCTCTTCGACATCACGACGAAGGCGATGAACGGCCTTGATGGCGTGCTGACGAAGGAACAGCCGGACATCGTGCTTGTGCATGGCGACACGACGACGACGTTCGCGGGCGCGCTCGCGGCGTACTACCATCAGACGACGGTCGGCCATGTCGAGGCGGGCCTCAGGACGCACAACAAGTATTCACCGTTCCCGGAGGAAATGAACCGCAAGCTCACGGGCTGCATCGCAGACCTGAACTTCGCGCCGACGGCGACGAGCGAAGCGAACCTGCTTTCGGAAAACGTGCCGAAAGAGTCCATCTTCGTCACGGGCAATACGGTCATCGATGCGTTGCATCACACGGTGCAGGATGATTTCGCATTCGAGGACGAGCTGCTGCAGCACATCGACTTCGCGCACAAGCGTGTCATTCTCGTGACGACGCATCGCCGCGAGAACCTCGGCGAGCCGATGCGCCATGTCTACAAGGCGCTGAAGCAGCTGACGGAGGAGTTCGACGATGTTGAAATCGTCTTCCCCGTGCACAAGAACCCGAAAGTCCGCGAGGTCGTCAATGAAGAGCTCGGCGGTCTTGAGAAAGTCCACCTGATTGAGCCGCTCGACTATGAGCCGTTCGCGAACCTCATGCACCGCGCCTGCCTGATTCTGACGGACTCGGGCGGCGTGCAGGAAGAAGCGCCGGCGCTCGGCAAGCCTGTACTCGTGCTGCGTGACACGACGGAGCGCCCGGAGGCTGTCGAGGCCGGTACGGTGAAGCTCATCGGCACGGATCGCGAGCGCGTCTACAGCGAGGCGAAGCGTCTGCTGACGGACGATGCCGAGTACCGTCGCATGGCCGAGTCGTGTAATCCGTACGGCGATGGTGAGGCGTCGCGCCGCATCATCCAGGCCATTCTCTATCATTACGGCCTCGCGGACAGCCGTCCCGACCGCTTCGAGGCGAAATGAGCGCCGAGGTATCGGGCGGCAAGCCATCGAAACCAGCGCCGCAGGGCCGCAAAGACCCGTGGCAGCAGGACAAGCATGAGGGTGTCCGGCAGGCGATGAAGGCGTTCTCGATGCTCGGTGGCGTCGGCGTCTATTTCGTCGTCTTCGTCGGCATCTGCGTCTTTCTCGGCTATGAGGCCGACGAGGCGTTCGGCCTCGGCCACACGGGGCGGCTCATCGGCATCGTGTTCGGCTTCCCGGCCGCGATGTACTCGCTCTACCGCCAGCTCAAGAAAGGCGGCCTCGTCTGAATATCCTGGATGATGGATGAATGATAGATACCACCTATTCTATTATTTAGAAAAAATAAGGTTTTTTGAGAAAAAATCAAGTCCCGGAAAAAGGTTTTTCAAGAGCCTTGTCGAAATGTAATGTTTGGGAACAGTTTTATGAAAGACATTTTGTCCGCATACCGCAAGCGGCTGCGAAAGAGCCTCGCCGTGCTCGTGATCGTCGCGGTCGCCCTGCTCCTGGCAAGGGGAGAAGGGCACCTCGCGTTCGCGTTCCTGCTCGGGCTCGTCGCAGCGCTCGTGTTTGTCTGGAACATGGCCTTCCGCCTCTGGAATCTTTCCACGGACGCGAAGACCGCCCACAGGCAGATGCTCTGGGGCATGTTCCTGCGCCTCGCGGTGCTCGCGCTCGTCCTGCTCGCGGCAGCGCTGGCCTCTTCGGAGGTCATGCTCGCCGCTGCGGCAGGCTTTGTCGCGACGTACTTCGTGGCGCTCGGACAGCTCATCCTGCAGCATGCGAAGAAATGATACCCGGAGAGTTTTCTCTGGGGGAGGGAGGTTGAGGTAATATGCATGAAATCGGTGTTCGCGAAACAGTGCAGCTCGCCGGCTTTACCTTCAACTGGGAGACACTCGAGATGACCTGGCTCACGATGGCCATCGTCATCCTGATTGCTTTTCTCGCGACGCGGAGCCTTTCGCTCGTGCCGCGCGGATGGCAGATGGTGGTCGAGCTGATCATCGGCTGGCTGCATGGCCAGATCGATGCGATGATGGGAAAGAGCGGGAGATTCCTCGCGCCTTTCATCGTGTCGCTCTTCATGTTCCTGCTGGTGGGCAACTGGATCGGCCTCGTCCCCACGTTGTCGTCGCCGACGAATGACTTGAACACCACATTGGCGCTTGCGCTCACCGTCATCGTGATGGTGCATTTCCTGGGCGTCTACAAGAAGGGCTTCCACTATCTGGCCCATTTCTTCCAGCCGACGCCAGTCTTTGTCGTCATCAACATCATCGAGGAAATCGCCAAGCCGATCACGCTGGCCTGCCGTCTTTTCGGCAACATCCTCGCGGGCGAGATCCTGATCGTCGTCCTCTTGATGCTGATGCCGATCTGGATGCCGATTCCAGCCGTCTGCTGGCTCGCGTTCAGCATCTTCATCGGCGGTGTTCAGGCCGTCATCTTCACCATGCTTTCGATGGCGTACCTTGCCAACGCCGTGAAAGAGGATAGCGGGGAGTAAGGCAACTCGCTGTAAATTCCGTAGTTATTTCAGAAAAAAGGTTTTTGCAATCTTTAAGGAGGATTTTTTCAATGGAAAACGCAATCATGGTAGCCGCAGCCCTCATCGGTGCAGGTATCACGGCAGGTCTCGCAGCTGTCGGCGCTGGTCTCGGTGACGGCCTCGTCACGAGCCGCTTCATCGAAGGCATCACGCGTCAGCCGGAAGCGAAGAACACGCTCTTCACGAACACGCTGATTTCTGTCGGCCTCATCGAGGCTATGGCCATCATCGCGATCGTCATCGCCTTCATCATGCTCTATGCGAACCCGCTCATCAAATAATTTCGTGTTATTTGATGCCCAGAAGGGAGGCATAAGGAATTGATTGATCTGAACATGACGTTTTTCGCGCAGATCCTGAACTTCCTGATCCTCGTCGCCATCCTGCGCGCGCTGTGCTACAAGCCGGTCGTGCGCATGATCCAGGCCCGCGAGGACAAGATCGCGGAAAGCCTCGAGAAGGCGGACGCCGATGTGGCAGCCGCGGAAGAGCTCAAGGCGAAGTATCAGGCGCAGCTCGCCGAAGCCCGTGAGCAGGCACAGGCCATCACGGACAAGGCGGAGAAGGTCGCCAGCCAGCTCCGCGAGGACAAGCTCCAGGAGACGAAGCGCGAGGTCGAGCAGATGAAGGAGTCTGCCCGCGCCGAGATCCAGCGCGACCAGGAGCGCGCCCAGGATCAGATCCGGGCGCAGGTCGTCGCGCTCTCCATCCAGGCCGCCGGCAAGATCGTCAGCGACAAGATGACGGCGGACGCGGACGCAGAGGAAGTTGGCAAATTCATCGACACGCTTGACAAAGATAAGATTGGTGATCTGTCATGCTGAACCTGCAACTTGCACGCAAATATTCCCGCGCCATCTTCGAGCTGGCGCAGGACGAGGGAAAGCTCGTCCCGTACGGTGAGGAGCTCGCAGGCGTTTACAAGGACCTTGAAAGCGTCCCGGGCATCTGGGGCTATTTCTCGAACCCGGAGCTCCAGCGCAGCGACAAGAAGGCGCTCATCAAGAAGCTCTTCGAAGGGGAGCTCTCCGAGGACGTCTACCATTTCCTGCTGCTGCTCGTCGACAAGCGCCGCATGAGCCTCTTCCCGGCCATCGTGAGCCAGTATGAGGAGCTCTCGAACGAGGCGCGCCACATCGTCGTCGCGGACGTGACGACGGCACGCACGCTGTCGAAGGAGCAGAAGGACAAGCTCGAAGACAAGCTCGAAGTCGTGACGGGCAAGACCGTGAAGGTCCGCCTGCACGAAGATCCGAAGATCATCGGCGGTGTCATCGTCCGCATCGGGGACAAGCGCATCGACGGAAGCGTCACCGGCAAACTCTCCGCACTGGCGGGCGAGCTGATGGCAACGAAATGAGGGGTGACTGCTAGGTATGAAAATGAATCCGGAAGAAATCACCGCCATCATCAAGGATCAGATCAAGAACTACAATGTCGATCTGAACGTCGATGATGTCGGAACCGTCATCGAAGTCGGTGACGGCATCGCCCATATCCATGGCCTCGACAAGGCCATGGCCGGCGAGCTGCTCGATTTCGGTCATGATATTTATGGTCTGGTCCTGAACCTTGAGCAGGACAACGTCGGCGCTGTTATCCTCGGCGGCGACACGAAAATCGAAGAAGGTGACGAGGTCAAGCGCACGGGCCGCATCATGCAGGTGCCGGTCGGCGAGAACATGATCGGCCGCGTCGTTGACGCACTCGGCCGCCCCATCGACGGCAAGGGCGCCATCAAGACGACGGAGACGCGCCCGGTCGAGTTCCACGCGCCGGGCATCGCTGACCGCCAGCCGGTCAAGCAGCCGCTGCAGACGGGCATCAAGGCCATCGACGCCCTCGTGCCGATCGGCCGCGGCCAGCGCGAGCTCATCATCGGCGACCGCGGCATCGGCAAGACGGCCATCGCGGTCGATACCATCCTGAACCAGAAGGGCCAGGACTGCATCTGCGTCTACGTCGCCATCGGCCAGAAGGCTTCGACGGTCGCGCGCGTCGTCAAGACGCTCGAAGAGCACGGCGCGATGGAGTACTCCATCGTCGTCGCTGCGACGGCTGCCGAGAGCGCACCGCTGCAGTACCTCGCACCGTACGCCGGTGTCGCGATGGCAGAGCACTTCATGTATCAGGGCAAGCACTGCCTCTGCATCTACGACGACCTCACGAAGCATGCAGCCGCTTACCGCGCGATGTCACTGCTGCTCCGCCGTCCGCCTGGACGCGAGGCATACCCGGGCGATGTCTTCTATCTGCACTCCCGTCTGCTCGAGCGCGCCGCGAAGCTCAATGACGAGCTCGGCGGCGGCTCCATCACGGCTCTGCCAATCATCGAGACGCAGGCCGGTGACCTTTCCGCGTACATCCCGACGAACGTCATCTCCATCACGGATGGCCAGATCATGCTCGAGACGGGCCTCTTCAACTCCGGTGTCCGCCCGGCCATCAACGTCGGCCTCTCGGTCTCCCGTGTCGGCGGCTCAGCGCAGATCAAGGCCATGAAGCAGGTCGCAGGCACAATGCGCCTCGACCTCGCACAGTACCGCGAGCTCGCGGCGTTCTCGCAGTTCGCCTCCGACCTCGACAAGGCCACGAAGGCTCAGCTCGACCGCGGCGAACGCATGGTCGAGACGCTGAAGCAGCCGCAGTACAGCCCGCTGCTCGTCGAGGAGCAGGTGCTCGTGCTCTACACGGCCGTCCACGGCTTCCTCGCCGACATCCCGACGGAAAAAGTCGTCGAGTTCCAGGAGAGCTTCCTGAAGTTCATGCGCACGGCACACCCGGAAGTGGCGAAGAAGATTGCCGAGCAGAAGAAGCTCGACGACGCGCTCGAAAAAGAGATCACGGCGGCCATCAAGGAGTTCAAGGAAACCATTCCGTACAAGATGGCATGAGCGAGGTGATTCTTTTTGGCTAGTTTACAGGATATCCGCCATCGCATCAAAAGCGTGACGAGCACGAAGCAGATCACGAGCGCCATGAACATGGTCGCGACGAGCCGCCTGCGCCATGCCAAGGAAGCGGCGAATGCCAACGCGCCTTACGCGAAGAAGGTCATCGAGGTCGTGCAGGAAGTCGCGGCGAATGCCGGGGCCGATTTCCAACATCCGCTCCTCGAGACGCATCCGGGCGGCAAGCGCCTCGTCTTCGTCATCACCTCGGACAAAGGCCTCGCGGGCGCGTATTCCTCGAATGCCTGCAAGGCGGCACACGCCATCGCCGAGAACAAGGCCGATACCGACCTCTTCGTCGTCGGCCGCAAGGGCGAAGCCTATTTCAAGAATCGCGGCTACCACATCGTGAAATCCCATACGGGCATCAGCGAGCGACCGCAGTTCGAGCATGCGCGCACGATTGCGCTCGAGCTCATCGACCTCTTCAAATCCGGCGCGTATCGCGAAGTCGTGATGATTTACACGAAATTCATCTCGGCCATCAGCTGCGAGCCGCAGACGGAGAAAGTCCTGCCGCTCACGATGGACAGCGAGGAAGCGAAGGGCCCGCATGCCGAGTACATCTATGAACCGGATGCGGCGACCGTCCTCGGCTTCCTGCTCCCGCAGTATCTCTACACGACGATTTACGCATCGCTCCTGCAGTCCGCAGCGAGCGAGCTGAGTTCCCGCATGAACGCGATGAGCAACGCGACGGACAACGCCACGGAGCTCATCGACCAGCTGAACCTGCACTACAACAAGGTACGCCAGGCTGGCATCACGACGGAGCTCAACGAAATCGTCGCGGGCGCCGAAGGCCTGAAGTAACGCCAGGGGCTGAAGCAGTTTATCGCCAGGGGCTGAAGCAGTTAGGAGGTTTCCCATTGGCAAAAGGTAAAGTCGTACAGGTCATCGGACCTGTCGTAGATATTGAATTTCCGGCAGGCGAGCTGCCGGCAATCCTGAACGCCGTCACGATCAAAGGCACGGTCGGCGATGGTATCAAGATCGATCTCGTCGTCGAAGTCATGCAGCACCTCGGCGACAGCGTCACGCGCTGCATCGCCATGTCCTCCACGGACGGCCTCCAGCGCGGCATGGTTGCCGAGGACACCGGCTCTCCAATCAAGGTTCCGGTCGGCAACGAGTGCCTCGGCCGCGTCTTCAACGTGCTCGGCCAGACGGTCGACCACGATCCGACGCCGGTCGGCAACAAGGAGTTCTGGCCGATTCATCGTCCGGCTCCGAAATTCGAGGATCAGGAGACCTCGACGTCCATCCTCGAGACGGGCATCAAGGTCGTCGACCTCATCGCGCCGTATTCTAGAGGCGGCAAGACGGGCCTCTTCGGCGGCGCAGGCGTCGGCAAGACGGTCCTCATCATGGAGCTCATCCACAACATCGCGACCGAGCATGGCGGCTACTCCGTCTTCGCAGGCGTCGGCGAGCGCACCCGTGAGGGCAACGACCTCTGGGGCGAAATGAAAGAGTCCGGCGTCATCGACAAGACGGCCCTCGTCTACGGCCAGATGAACGAGCCGCCTGGAGCACGTATGCGCGTCGCTCTGACGGGCCTGACGATGGCAGAGTATTTCCGTGATGTCCAGCATCAGGACGTCCTGCTCTTCGTCGACAACATCTTCCGCTTCATCCAGGCAGGTTCCGAGGTTTCGGCCCTGCTCGGCCGCATGCCGTCGGCCGTCGGCTATCAGCCGACGCTCTCCACGGACATCGGCGCCCTGCAGGAGCGCATCACGTCCACGAAGGAAGGCTCCATCACGTCCGTCCAGGCCGTCTATGTCCCGGCCGACGACCTCACCGACCCGGCACCGGCTGGCACGTTCACGCATCTGGATGCGACGACCGTCCTTTCCCGCCAGATCGCCGAGCTCGGCATCTATCCGGCCGTCGATCCTCTGGACTCCACGAGCCGCATCCTCGACCCGCACATCATCGGCGAGGAGCACTACCGCGTCGCGCGCGGCGTGCAGGCCGTCCTCCAGAAGTACAAAGACCTGCAGGACATCATCGCCATCCTCGGCATGGAAGAACTCTCCGACGAGGACAAGCTCACGGTCTCGCGTGCCCGCAAGATCCAGCGCTTCCTCTCGCAGCCGTTCTTCGTCGCCGAAGTCTTCACGGGCTCGCCCGGCAAGTACGTCCCGCTCAAGGAGACCATCCGCGGCTTCAAGGAAATCCTCGAAGGCAAATACGACGATCTCCCCGAGAATGCCTTCTACATGGTCGGCACCATCGACGAGGCTGTCGAGAAAGCGAAGAAGATCCAGGCTGAGGAGGGATAATCGATGTCCACCATCCAGCTCCAGATCGTCTCCCCGGACAAAGTCGTCTATGAAGCCGATATCGCCATGCTCATCGTCCGCTCGACGGGCGGCGAGCTCGGCATCCTGCCGCATCACGCACCGCTCGTCACGGGTCTCGTGCCGCATGCGATGCGCGTGAAGATGCCGGAGGGCGACGAGCAGCTCATCGCCGTCGCTGGCGGCTTCATGGAAGTCACGCCCGAGAAGATCTCCGTCCTCGCGAGCGCTGCCGAGCAGCCGATCGACATCGACGTCAATCGCGCCAAGCAGGCCTACGCCCGCGCAAAGGAACGCATCGAGAAATTCCACCAGGGCCCGCCCGCAAGCGAAGACATCGACTTCGAGCGCGCCGAACTCGCCCTGCACCGCGCCATCGCGCGTCTCCAGGCGACGAAGACGGAATACGAATGATTGCATGAAAAAGAACCGCTCTCATTGCGAGGGTGGTTCTTTTCTATTTAGGGAAGCACTGATTAAATCCGCTAGCCCATCTTGGCATATCGTCTTTAATCATCGCTTCCTTAGATATGGAAAAGCCCCTGGGTTGCAATCCCGGGGGCTTTGTTCAGCATGACATCTTCTCACGTCTTAGCTTACTCATATTTTACCATATTTTGCAGGAAATGCAAGAATTTGCTATAATGACGTTGCTGCGGAACATCCTCTGTGCGCGGTAGGAGGAGGTGTTCAGCATGACGCCGTATCTTCTCACGTTCTTTGTGTCGGTCGTAGCAAGTGTAACCAGCTATTACATTTGCAAGTGGCTTGATCGGCACTGACGCAGCAAAAGCACAAAAAGTCTCGGAGTCGCAAACCGAGCAGGAAGGGTCAGCTTCGGCTGGCCTTTTTCTATGAAATCAAAGTATTTGGGGTTCACCAGATTGACGTGCACGTAGCCCTACAGTATACTGATATTATGCGGGGAAACTGTTTCCCCAAGCGAACCCTACAGCATGGTCTTTGCCTGCCATAGCGCATGCACTCGCTCTGCGCCGTTTCAAGAGCCGCCAAGAGGCGCGGCCTCAAGGCGGTGGTTTCAGAGAAAGCGAGGTGAATGCCTGTGACAGAACGCTGTTTTGAGATTTTGGTCACGGCCTCCGTGTTGATCGGAGCTTTCGGGCTCTTCTTCCTTTGTCGTTCCATGGCAAGGTACTTCGACCGCGCCGCAGCACCGAAAAACATCGCCTTCGGAATCGGAGTGGCTTTGAAGAATCTCGTGAAGATTCGGATAGACTTCCATGGCGAACAAATTCCGGACAGCAAAAAAGACCATCTCCCGTTCAAAGACGATGGCCTTTTGCGCTGATGCGTAAAACTT
Source organism: uncultured Selenomonas sp. (assembly GCA_902780535.1). GTDB lineage: Bacteria > Bacillota > Negativicutes > Selenomonadales > Selenomonadaceae > Selenomonas_C. The sequence goes on from CACZFT010000018.1 coordinate 23,588, forward strand.
ATGTGTCATCGGCTGGCGAACCTGCTGTTGCGGCTCGCTCTTTTTTATTTCTATAGATATTATACGCGATTGCGGATGAATCGTCAACTTTTACTGGAGCAGCGACAGTACGCTCGACGCACTCTGGTTGGCCTGCGCGAGCATGGCTTGGGCGGATTGGGCGAGGACGTTGGCCTTGGTGTAGGCGGTCATTTCCTTTGCCATGTCGACCGAAGGTGATGCCAAGAATACGTGGGCGACGATGGCGGTTGATGGTATCTGGCGTGATTGACGTGTACGCAGCCCTACGGTATACTGATGTCATGCGGGGAATCCGTTTCCCCAAGCGAACTTCACAGCATGGTCTTTGCCTGCCATAGCGCATGCACTCGCTCTGCGCCGTTTCAAGAGCCGCCAAGAGGCGCGGCCTCAAGGCGGTGGTTTCAGAGGAAGCGAGGTGAATGCCTGTGACAGAACGCTGTTTTGAGATTTTGGTCGTGGCTTCTGTATCGGTCGGAGCTTTCGGGCTCTTTGTACTTTGTCATTCCTTGGCAAAGTATTTCGACCGCGCCGCACCACCAGAAAATATCGGCCTCGGAATCGGAGTGGTTCTGAAGAATCTTCTTGAGATTCGGCTGGAGCTCCGCGGCGGAAAAACTCCGAGCAGCAAAAAAGACCATCCCCGTTCCACTGACGATGGCCTTTCTAGCTAACAACTAGTCATGTGTTATCGGCTGGTGAACCTGCTGTTGCGGTTCGCTCTTTTTTATTTCTGTAAATATTATACGCGATTGGGAGAAAATCGTCAACCTTTACTGAAGCAAGGAAAGCACGCTTGATGCACTCTGGTTTGCCTGGGCGAGCATGGCTTGGGCGGACTGGGCGAGGACGTTCGCTTTCGTGTAGGCAGTCATTTCTTTTGCCATGTCGGCATCGCGGATGGTGGATTCGCTTGCCTGCGTGTTTTCGTTGCTCGTCGTGAGGTTGCTGACGGTGAGGTCGAGGCGGGAAGAGTAGGCGCCCATGTGGGTGCTTTCGTTCAGCGCGTAATCGACAGCCTTGTCGAGACGGCTGAGCGCGGCGATTGCGGCGTCGCGTGGGACGAGTTTCGTGCTGTCGAGGCCCATGGCTTTCGTGTGCATGTCATTGATTGTGAGCCGCAGGTTCTGGTTTGCCTTTGTGCCCGTGTGGATGATGAGAGGATGGTAGAGCTCGCTGGAGGATGCGCCAAGATTATTGGCGTTGGTTACATTGTTGTAGCCATCCTCGGAGAACGTGCTGCCGACGTAATCGTGATAGCGCGTCCTGTTAGCAGAGGCATCGTAGAAAGGATTCAGATATGTGCCGCCGGAGGTGGAAATGCTGCCGATGCTGGCTTCGTATGTTTCACCGCTTACAGGCACATAGATTCCCCATCTATCTGGTGCAAAAGCCGGATTGAGCGGATAGCATGATCCGGAACCGATGGCTTCTGCATAAGAGGAAAAAAGTGCACATTGGTACTGTCAATCGTGATGCTTTGCACCGAAGCCGTTTCATTATTTACGGGCAGTGTGAAAATGCCAGATGATGTGACTGTGACATTTCCATCGGCGTCTGTGGTGTAGGTTGCCGCATTTGTCGGCATTGTGTAGGGACTGCTGCCCGTGACAGCGAGGTCGGATTGAAGGATGTCATCAATGCGATTCTGCTGATTCGTCATGATGTCGTTTGGGTTGATGTCAGGCATCGGCGTTGCTGCTGCTTCGGATGTGGATGCTGTCGTTGCGTACCGAACACCATACCGTCCGTCGAGCAGAATTTTCCCGTTGTAATTCGTCGTTGCCGCGATGTCGTCGATCTGTTCTTTGCGCTGGTCGAATTCTTTTTCCATCGTCGCGCGGTCGGCGTCGGTGTTGTGGTCGTTGGCGGCGTCGATGGCCATGGCTTTCATACTGCGCAGGTTGTCGACGATGTCCTGAATCGCGCCCGAGGCGACGTTGACGAGCGAGCGGTCGGTCTGCGCGTTCTCGATGTCCTGGTCGAGCGACCGCAGACGCACGCGCATCCGTTCGGACATGGCATATTCCGACGCGCCGTCGCCTGCACCGTTGACTTTCATCCCCGACGCGACTTTCCTGAGCTCCTTGCCAAGTGTCGTGTCGTTCTTCCTGAGTTCGCCGAGCGCGGCCATCGTCGCGCCGCTGTTCATGATCTGCATGCGGGCTCCCTCCCCTTGAAAACGTCTCTACCTATATTATCGTCGAAATGCCGAAAAAATTAAGGGGGGGTGAAAATTTTATGTGAGGATAAGGAATGGACGGACGCACGGATTTTTTTCTTTACAGGTTTCCGCTTTTCGGGTACAATGAATGAGTTAATGCTTTATCGTACTAAAAGGGGAGACCCGTATGGACAAATTGATGGATACGGTCGTGCTGATGCTGCAGGGGTCGGAGGTCACGCTCGAGATTTTCTGCGTGACGCTCGTGCTCGCGCTGCCGCTCGGCATTCTCGCGGCGCTCGGGCGGCTGTCGAAGCTGCGCGTGCTTTCGCGCTTCATGGAGTTTTATATCTGGCTCATGCGCGGCACGCCGCTGATGCTGCAGCTGCTCTTCGTGTATTTTGCGCTGCCGATGATCGGCATCATGCTGCCGGACATGGCGGCGGCGCTCCTCGCATTCACGCTGAACTATGCGGCGTATTTCGCTGAAATCTTCCGTGCGGGCATCCAGTCGGTGCCGCGCGGCCAGTATGAGGCGGCGAAGACGCTCGGCATGACGTACCCGCAGACGATGCGGCGCATCATTCTGCCGCAGGTCATCCGCATGGTGCTGCCGCCGGTCAGCAACGAGACGATCAACCTCGTGAAGGACACGTCGCTCATCTACATCCTTGCGATGAACGACTTGCTGCGCGTCGCGCGGACGATCGTGCAGCGCGAGTTCGACATGACGCCGTTCGTTGTGGCGGCGGTGTTCTACCTCGCGATGACGGCCGTGCTGACCTGGGGATTCAAGAAGCTGGAGGCGCACTATGGCAAATACGCAAGATAATGTCATGATCCGCATGGAGGACATCCACAAGTCGTATGGCGATGTCGAGGTGCTGAAGGGCATCGACATCGAGGTGCATCGCGGCGAAGTGCTCGCGATCATCGGGCCGTCGGGCTCGGGAAAGAGCACGCTCCTTCGGTGCATCAACCGGCTCGAGGACATCACGTCGGGCCTCGTCGAAATCGAGGGCGGCACATTGGCGTCAACAAAGGGTGACGGCACGGTCGAGTATGCAAAGGAAGAGGACAGCCGGAAGCTGCTCGGCTGCATGGGCATGGTGTTCCAGCAGTTCAACCTGTTCCCGCACATGACGGTGCTCGAGAACCTGCTCGAAGCGCCTGTCCATGTGAAGAAGCGGGCGAAAGAGGCCGTGCTGCCTGAGGCGATGGCGCTCCTCAAGAAGGTCGGCCTCGAAGACCGCGCCGACTACTATCCCGCGCAGCTTTCGGGCGGCCAGCAGCAGCGCGTGGCGATTGCGCGGGCGCTCTGCATGAAGCCGGACATCATGCTGTTCGACGAGCCGACGAGTGCGCTCGACCCAGAGCTCACGGGCGAAGTCCTGCGCACGATGCGCGAGCTCGCGGCCGAGCACATGACGATGGTCGTCGTGACGCACGAGATGAACTTTGCGCGCGAGGCCGCGAGCCATGTCATCTTCATGGCCGACGGCGTCATCGTCGAGCAGGGCGAGCCGCAGGAGTTTTTCGCGCATCCAAAAGAGGAACGCACAAGGGCGTTCCTGAACAATATGTTGTAACTTTCGAGCAAGCCCCCCTCTAGAGGGGGGACGGGCCGCGTGAGCGGCGGGGGGAGTCCCCTGCAAGGCACATCAATCAGCAGGTCGTGCCTTCCGCGGGTGCGATAAGTTCTCTCAGCGATTTCATAATCTTTACGTGCGGCACATCTTCGAAAGCACTTGCCGGCGTCGTTCCCGTGGTGACAGCTGCGAAGGCGACGTCGGCATTTTTTGCGGCGCCGGCGTCGACGAGGCTGTCGCCCGTGTAGAGGACATCGTCCTTCGCTATGCCGAGGCGGGCGATGGCCTGCTCGATGCCTTCGGGCGAGGGCTTCATCGCGTGGACGTCTTCGCAGCCGATGACGAGGTCGATGACGTCCGTGCAGCCATCGGCGACGAATTTTTCTTCGATGCGGCTGCGCGTCTTTGTCGAGATGATGCCGATCCTGGCGCCTGCTTTGCGCAGGGCGCGGAGCGTCGGCAGCGTGTCGGGGAAGAAGTGTGTGCCGGGCGTCATGTGGATGTCGGCGTCTTTGCGATAGTCGTCGATGAAGCGGTCGATGTCTGCGGCGTCGTGGATGCCCGTGATGATTTCGACGGCCTGTTCCATTGGCAGGCCGATGGTTTTCCGGATCGTGTCGTCCGTGACGGATGGCAGGTGCCAGGCGTCGATCGTGCGGTGGAAGCAGCCGAGGATGCCCTGCTCGGAGTTGACGAGGGTGTAGTCGAAATCGAAGAGGTATAAACGGTACATGTCGATAGTCCTTTCCTTCGCAGTTTTGTTCGTGCGGAGCGCCAGGCCCTACCTTCGACACTCCTTCAGTCGCCTGCGGCGACAGCTCCCTCTGAGAGGGAGCCTTTTTAGTACCAGTATATCATAGGCATCTTGCAACGTCTCCTGTTTTGCCGTAAAATAAATGTTACAGTGTAAGATTGAACGGAAAGGGCGAGAGGTTTATGAAGCATGTGGTGGTCGATCTCGAGATGAATCCGGTGGACCGCGAGTTTCGGGAAGTCCGCAAGCGGCTGCGCGACGAGGTCATCGAGATCGGGGCGGTGAAGCTCGGGGAGGACTATGTGCAGGAGAGCACGTTCCGCTGCTATGTGAAGCCGGAGTACGGGCCGATCAAGAAGCACATCACGCGCCTCACGAGCATCACGCAGGCGATGGTGGATACGGGCGAGGTGTTCGAGCCGAGCTTTCGCGCGTTCGTGGACTGGGTCGGCGAGGAAGAGACGACGATTTATTCGTGGAGCATGTCGGACATCAAGCAGCTGAAGTCGGAATGCCGCATGAAGCTCAAGGACTTCGACGTCCACTGGCTCGACAGCCGCTGGGTCGATCTGCAGCAGGAGTTCGACGACCGCCTCGGCCTGCACAACAGCCTCGCGCTGAAGCATGCGCTCGGCGCGATGGATCGCGATTTCGAAGGCAAGCAGCATACGGCGCTCGATGACGCCATCAACACGAGCGCGATTCTCGCGCTCATGCAGGATGACGAAGCGTTCCGCAAGACGATGCAGCCCGTGCTCGACATCCTCCAGCCGCAGGACGACCTCAAGAGCTCGATCGGCGACCTCTGCCCGGAGCTCATGAAGCTGTCGAAAGAACTCTGAACGGGCTTTTTGCCACCCGTATTTCTGGAGGACGATTCCATGGAAAAACCTCATCGCATGGGCTTTCTCGGGCCGGCGGGGACGCATAGCGAGGCGGCGGCGCTCTGGCTGCGCGGATACTTGCGCGAGGCGGACACCGATGCGCCGGTGCGCAAGCTCGTGCC
>CACZFT010000019.1 GCA_902780535.1 uncultured Selenomonas sp.
GCTCCGAAAAGACACGCTCGACCGCCTGCGTGCTGCCATGCGTATCGCTCAAAATCACGACTTTCATTTTCCAAAATACCTTTCCAGCTGCTTCACGAGTTCGCGCAGCGCTCTTCCACGGTGGCTGATGGCGTCTTTCTCCTCCAGCGTCAGCTCCGCCATCGTCTTCTCCTCGCCGCCGTCGCGCGGCACGTAGAAATACGGGTCGTATCCAAACCCGCCCTCGCCGCGCGGCACGAGGCGCACCGTGCCATCGACGCGGCCGTCGGCCGTGAGCACCGTGCCATCAACATCTTCGAACACGAGCGCACAGCGGTAATCCGCCGCCGAGGCGTCGAGGCCGCGCTTCTCGAGTTCCGCGACCATCTTCGCATTGTTCGCGGCGTCATCGCCATGCACACCTGCGAACCGCGCGGAATGCACGCCCGGCGCGCCGCCGAGCGCCGAAATCTCGATGCCCGAATCGTCCGCGATGCAGGCACAGCCCGTCTCTTCACGGAAAAAATGCGCCTTGATCCGCGCATTCGCCTCAAACGTCGCCCCGTCCTCGACCGCATCCGGCAATTCGCCGAACGAAGCGAGCGACACGACTTCCACCGGCAGATGCGAGAACGCCGCCTTCATCTCGCGGATCTTCCCCGCATTCTTCGTCGCAATCACGATTTTCTTCATACGTTTACCCCACGCGCCCTACAAGCCAGACGAGCTCTCCTCCGAGCACATCTTTCTCGTACGAAATAAGCTCCCGGCACCCTTTCTCGCCGTACTCCAGCAGCGTCCCGAGCTCGTCTTTCGAGAACGGCCGTCCTTCGCCTGTGCCCTGCACTTCGACGAACTTGCCCTCGCCCGTCATGACGACGTTCATGTCGACGATGGCGTGGGAGTCCTCTTCATAGCAGAGGTCGAGAATCGGCTCCTCGTCCGCGCTGACGCCGACACTGATGGCCGAGAGGAAATCCTGCACGGGGAACACGTTCCCCTTTTCATAAAAGCTCGCGCACGCCTCGACGAGCGCGACGAACGCGCCCGTAATCGACATCGACGACCGAGCGCAGCGAGCGCCCGATCAGCCGCTGGATTTCCTGCGTGCGGCCGTTCTGGTGGCCGCGCACCGCCTCGCGCGGCGTGCGCGTATTCGTCGCGCTCGGCAAGAGCGCATACTCCGCCGCAATCCATCCGAGCCCCGTCCCGCGCTGGAAGAATGGCACGCGGTCTTCGACCGTCGCCGCGCAGATGACCCGGGTATTTCCCATCTCGATGAGCACCGAGCCCGCCGGATAGCGCTGGAAATGGCGGCGGATTTCGCACGGACGAAGCTCGTCCGGCGCCCTATGATGCAGCCTCATTTCTTCGATTCCTGATACTGCCGGTAATTCTTGATGATGCAGATTGGCGTCTTCTGGCTCGCGTTGCCGAACGGATTGTCAATCAGCAGCATGCGCGCGATGTCGCCATCGACCGCCTTCGTGATGCCGACAACGCGGCTGCGCTTGAGGTCATTGACATCGGCGATCATCGCGCCGAACGCGCCCGTGCGCTCTGCAATCTGTGCGCAGACCTTGTCCGCATCGGCCGGGCCATAGACGATGCACTTGTCGAACGGCGGCATCGTGCCCGTGACGTCGTCAATCATCGCCGTCTCCTTGCCGCCCCATTTGTAGAACATGCCGGACTTGCCGACGAGCTTTGCAAAAAAGCCCGCAAACAGCGCGAACGCCACGCGCCACTTGCCCTCGACATCCATCAGCGACTGCATGCCATGCGGCGACGCAAGGCTGCCGTAGTCCGGGATGAACCGGCAGCAGAACTGCGCCACGCGCGTGATGTGCAGGTCTTCCGGCCGCACATAGCGGCCCTGCGTGATCGCCACGACCGACTCTGCGCTGCAGATGAGATCGTCCGGGCCTACCTTGCCCTTCGTATAATGGTCGATCGCGTCGATGATGTCATCTTTCTCCGTCAGGATGCGCGTCGGCACCGGGATGAGTTCCATTTCTGCCATGATCGTGCCTCCTTCAATCCTTTGCGAGCGTGACGCCCGCGAGCTGTGCAATTTCCTCGGCCGAAAGCTTCAGCTGCACTTTCTCATAATGATACGGCATGCGGCCCGTCTCCTGCCAGATGACATCCACGGCGATGTCCACCATGTGCGACAGCGCCTCCTCGAGCGTCATGCCCTTGCGCGGCAGGAACTTGAGCTTTGCAAAGATGTGCAGCACATCCTCGCCCTTCGCGTCGCCCTTTTTCTGGATCAGCACGGCCTCGAAATAATCATCCTCGCGCGGCTCGCCCTCGCGCTCCGCCTTGCCGCGGGCCTCGATGCCGTCATACTGCTCATACGGCAGCAGCGGGCGCACGATGGCGTCCATGATCGTCGCGCACTGCTTGCCCTCGTTGCGGAACGTCAGCTCCTTTTCGATGACGAGGCTTTCGTCATCCATACTGACCTTTTTGAACGGCGCGCTCGTATCCACGACGACCTTCTCCTTGCCGAGCGCGGCCAGCAGGAGGTCGGAAAGAATCAGGACCGCCAAAATGACGATCAAGATGAGTTCCACGATATCCAAGAAATCCATCAGGTAATCTTCCTTCCATACGGCAGCCGTTTGCGCTTCAGCGCTTACGGATGCCTTAGCCATTTGCCTTCAGGCAAATAGCATCCATTATTATCACTCGGCGTCTGCATTTGCCGCTTTCAGCTCTTTTTCCTTTGCCATAGCTGCCTTGAGAATCGTCATATACTTCGCGGGCAGCCGCTCGATGCGGCCCGTCTCGCGGCTCGTGTAGACATTCTGCGTATGGCCGAGCACGAGCACGCGCCCGGTCTCCGCGTCGAGCACGCGGTAGTCAAACGCCATCTTCACCTTCGTCAGCGCCGTCGGCGTCGTCTCGATGAGCAGTTCCTCATCAAAACGCCCCGGCGACACATACTTCGCGCTGACATCCGTGATGGGAAAGACATACCCGTCATCCATCAGCATGTCCAGCGTGATCCCGATCGACCGCAGATACTCCACGCGTCCGATCTCGAACCACCGGATATAATTCGCATGATGCACGACCGCCATCGCATCCGTATCATAAAAATTCACACGATGCCTGACCGTAACCGGCATATTCCATGCGCCTCCCTTCCAAAAACATACGTCAATAGCCTAAAACAAAAGCGGGGCAAAGTCAAGACCACCTTTTACAGCAGCCCCCCTCATCGAGGGGGGACGGGCCGCGTGAGCGGCGGGGGGAGTAGTAGGATGCTGAAGCCTGACAACCATGCAAACATTTCTAAAGTCTTTAGCAACATTTGCAAAAATGTTCGGCTCCAGCACCCAACTACTCCTTCCACCGCTTCGCGGTCCCCCTCCCTCTAGAGGGAGGCTGCTGTACGAAGTGGGCATCAGAGTTCGTACACTTTATCGAGCTGCGCGTTGCACTTCTCGATCCGCTCCAGCTCCTTCTCCTCGGTCACGCGCTCCCCCGAGTAGAAATACTCGACGGTCTGCGTCTGTTCTTCTCCCGCAAGCTCGCCGCGCTCTTTGAGCTTCCGGATGAGCTGCGCGACGGTTCCTTCGTTGCCGTCGACGAACTTCACGCTCTCCGGCAGGATTCTCCGGAACGCAGGCTTGAAGTAATTGAAGTGCGTGCAGCCGAGGACGAGGGCGGAGTAGTCTTCGAGCTGGTACGGCGCGAGCTCCTTCCGCAGATACGCCTCGACCTCCGGGCCGTCGAAGACCATGTTTTCAGCGAACGTCACGAGCTCGGGGAGAGCCAGCCGGTCGACGAGGTGTTCGTGATCGACGCGCTCAATGAGGTGCTCCATCTTCTCGCCCGCGACCGTGATGGGCGTCGCCGTCACGAGCACGCGGTGGACGGGGTCGAGTGCGAGCGCCTTCTTCGCGGCGGGCTCCATGCCGATGATCGGCAGGTCATAGCGCGCGCGCATGGTCGGCACGGCCACCGACGTCGCCGTGTTGCAGGCCACGACAATGGCCTTGACATCCTGCTTCAAAAGAAACTCGAACGCCTCCGCGACGAAGCTCTCGACCTCCGCGCGCGTCTTCGTGCCATACGGCACATGCGTCTCGTCAGCGTAAAAGACAAACTGCTCATGCGGCAATACGTGCCGCGCATGATGGAGGACGGACAGTCCCCCCATGCCGGAGTCAAAGAATGCGATTTTCACAGATGGATGCTCCTTCCAGGGACAACAAAAAAGGAACCGTCCTGCGACGGTTCCCGTACATTCTAAAGTGGCGGAGAGGGTGGGATTCGAACCCACGGTGCGTTGCCGCATCACCGGTTTTCAAGACCGGCTCCTTAAACCGCTCGGACACCTCTCCACCCCATCAGGAACCACAGCCGTCCCTTTGCCTTTGCATCCTCGCTGAGGAACGGGCTGCTGCCGATGCGCCTTGCGTAGTCGAGGCGGGCGAACCAGTCGCCGGGGCGCTGGTAGCTTGCCGCGAGGCCCCAGCCTTTCAGCGTCTCGCTGCCGGCGCGGCCGTCATGCGAGAGCTTGGCATGGCCGATGTCGAAATACGTACTGAACGTCAGGCCCGGAATGTCCGTATAATAGCGGAACTCCGTCGTACTCGTGAAGCCGTCATCGCCCGAGCCCTCGCCCTGCGGATACGCGCGGATCGCGTTCGCGCCGCCGAGGTACAGCTGCTCCGAGCCATCGAGGTTGCGGCTCGCGAGCTGGCCCGAAATCTTTTCCATGACATCCGTGCGATGGCCGAGCGTGCGCACGAGCGTCCCGTCGAACGTGAACTTCGTGAACGAGCCCTCCGTATCGCCGCCGAGCGCGTCGCGCAGCTGCGCGTACCACGAATCGAGCGACAGCTTGCCGTGCGTCAGCGTCGCATCGAAATCGACCGACGTCTTCGGATCGAGCTGCTGGTTGCCCGCAACGCCGACATGGATCGAATTCGAATGCTTGTCGCTGTCCGCGAGCCCGCCGAAGATGTCGAGATCATCCTCGAGCTTGCGGTAATCATACCCATAGAGCACCTTCAGCTGCTTGTCGTGCAGATGGTAGATTGGCAGCGTGCCGAACAGGCTCACCGTCTTCGCCTTGCCGTTCGCGCCCCAGGCACGGAACGGCCCGCCGAGATTGTAGTCCATCTGGCTGATGCCGAGGCCCAGCGTATGGCCGCCGCGCCCGACCGGCACCTCGTAGTTCGCATAGTAGTTGTGCATGCGCGCATTCGAAATCAGCCCGCCGAGGCTCGCGCGCTGCCCGAGGCCCCCGACATCGTAAAAGCTCTGCTGCAGGCCGTAGCGGTAGCGTCCCGACGACTTCGAACCGTAGTTCTCCGCATAGAGCACCGTATTCGTCTGCGGGCCGTCCTCGATGCGCACCGTCACATCGCTCGTGCCAAAATCCTTGCCCGGCGCGAGCACGCCGACCGCCTTCGTGCCGCTGACATCCGAAATGGAATACAGCGTCGTCTCGAGGCCGCGCGAACGGATGATCTCGCCCTTTTTGAGCCCGCCGACAAAGCGCATCGCCACGCTGTCCTTCAGCTTGCTGTGGTTCTCGAGCTTCACATCGCCATAACGGCCCGGGATGACCCGGATCTCGATGGCGCCGTCCTTCGCCTCCTGCGCAGGCAGGTACGCCGCCGACGCCGGATAGCCGTGCGTGCGGCAATACGACGTGACCTGCGTGATGGCCGCATTGAGCTTCGAAAGCGTCACGCCGTCGCCGATGCAGTCCTTCATGAGGTCCGCGAGCGCCGTCTTGTCCACCTTCAGCTCCGACGCATCGATGTCGATGCTCTTCACCGTAAACGTGGCTTCTGGCGCTTCCGGCGTCTCTTCCCCGGCCTCCGATGCTGGCGCAGAGCCCGTCTCCGGCCCCTGCCCCGTCACCTGGTGCTCGAACAGCGACGGCCCGGAAACCGCCGGTTTCTGTGACGTCTGCGGTTTCTCCGGCGTCTGCGGCTTCGGCTGGCTCTCCGGTGCCGGCGCGCCGGGCTCCTCGCCGTTTTCCCACAACTCCACGGACGCCGAAGGCTTCGGCGTCTGCTTGCCGATGTCCTGCTCCGGGCCCCACAGCGAGGGCGCGGCCTGCGCCTGCGCCCCCATCGCCATGCTGAGGAGCACCGTCGCCGTCAAGGCTTTGTATCTCAAAGAGCTTCCTTCCCTTCCAGAATCTCAGAAATCTCAGACATCACATCCTGCGCTTGCAAAAGTCACGAAGCGACATTCACGCCTTCGCCTTCCGACTCGATGCCGATGGAGCCATCCTTGCTGCCATTCTTCTCATCGGACTGCGCCGTTTCATCCTTGTCCTTGTCTTCGTCATCATCCGACGCCGTCTCCTCTGCCGTCTTCACGGAAATGGCCGACTGCGCCGCCGTCTCGTCGTCATCATACGAACGGGAGAAAAGCGACGAGCCTTCGTCTTCCGAAGAAGCGGACGAAGAAGATGTCCCGGACTGGCGCTCCGACGCCGAAGCCTCGTCGCCAAAGAGCCACGAAGCATCCGTCGTCGACTGCAGATCCGTGCGGGCGCCCGTCGACTCGACTGCCGCCGAACCCTCATACGTCTGCGCACCCGTCGACTCGACCGCGGCCGAGCCCTCATACGTCTGCGCACCCGTCGACTCGATGGCCGCCGAATCATCGCGCACGACCTCGGTGTCGCCCGTGATCGTGAACGTATCGCCGCCCGTCAGATCGACGCGTGAAGCGCTGACCTCCATGGCGTCGCCGCCCGAGAGGTTGACGACCGAGCCCTTGTTCTGCAAACCGATGGACGCATTGTCCGGCGTCGTCACCGTCACATCCGGCGTATCCGTCTCGCTGAGGACATTGATGCCGCCCGACGTATATTCGAGGCCGGCCTGACCCGAGCGCGTCACGCTCTGGATTTCATCATGCGACGCATAGTTGTACGAATTGGAATCCGGCACGAACTTCTTCGCCGAATTGATGGACGTCTCGACACTCTCCGAAACCGTCGGAGCCGTCGTCGGCACCGTCGGCGTGACCGGCGTCGCAGGCGTCGTCGGCGTCGCGGCAGGCGTCGAAGGCGTGCTCGGGGTCGAAGGCCGCGAAGGCGTTGAAGGCGTGCTCGGAGTGGACGGCGTCTTCGGCGTCGAAGGCGTACCGCCGCCGCCACCAGAGCTGCTGCCGCCGCCATTGCCGCCACCGCCGCCGGAGTTGCTGCCGCCACCGCCGCCCGGATTCACTGGCGGATTCACCGGCGGATTCACCGGCGGATTATACGGCGGGTTATACGGCGGCGGGTTATACGTATTGACCGTCAGCTTGGCAGGATCCTGCTCGAAGTAGTAATTCGTGCCATAGTCCCCGCTAAGAATCTGATACTCCGACAAGCCGTCGCTGGCCCAGTCCGTAGCAGATGCATTCGCCGGGTCGAGCGAAGAGAACCAGCCCGTCAGCGCACTCTGCGAGAGCGCCGTGCCCTTAGAATCAACGCCGGTCAGCGTAACCTTGCCCGTCGTCGCATCCGTGACGCGCGTCAGGATGCTGCCGTCCGGACGCTTGATGGTATCCGTCGTCGTGAGCAGCGCACCCGTTGTCAGGTCGGTCGTCGTGGTCGTCGTGACCGTATAGTCGCTCTTATGATACCAGCCATAGATGTCATACGCCCCCGCCGTGCCGAGGCTCGTGCCCGGCAGGAGTCCCCACTTGAGCTGGCTGTCGCCGCCAGCGCTCGTCCAGCTGTTCGAATCCGTATCGCCCGCATACCAGCCCGACGTCGAGCCCGTATAGGTTTTCGGCGTGCCATTCGTATAGATGGTCTGTCCGCCGCTCTTGACCTTGAGGGCCTTGCGATAGATGTCGCCATTTGCCGTATAGACATTCTCCGTCGTATCCGTCGTCGTCGTGACGCCCGTCGTCGGGTCGGTCACAGACTTCGACGTCTGGTTCGACGAAGTAGCTGTCTGTGTATGTCCCGTCACAGGAATCGGGCCTGCATTCAGCACATAGTTCCCCTTGTTCGTCGTATCGTCGAGATCGACCTTGTACGTAATGGTACGTGCATCCTTGCTTGCAGACGTCTTCCGCTCGATGGACGCATTCTCATCATCGAACAGCGCCGAATTCACCGAGAGCTTGACCTTGCCAGCATCGCGGCTTTCGATGATGCCCGACGTCGTATTGCCGACGCCGATGACATTGCCCTTCGAATCGTAATACTTCACATTGTTCGGGTCTGCCTTCAGGGAATGGTCGTACTCCTTCGTGATGCCCTTCGTATTGTCGAGCTCGACATAAATCTGCTTCGGCGTGATGATGCCGTCGCCAAGGAACGCCTTGCCCTGATAGGCCGCCTGCGTCTGGCTATTGATATCGAAATCGCCAAGCGCCACGGCCGGGAACGGAGTCGTGTTACTGAGCACGTACTTCACATCCACCTTGTTGCCGTTCGTCTGGTCAATCTGAGGATTGCCCTGACTGTCGAAATACCCCGTCTTCGACGCATCCAGCGTATACGGAATCGTGATTTTCTGGCCCGTCTTGTTTTCGAAAAGCGTGAGGCCCGGCGTCGTGACGGCATTCGTGCCATCATACTCCTTCGTCACCGTCGTCGTCTTCGCCTGGATGTCGCCCATGACGAGCGCCAGCGGCTTGATCTGGCCTTTCTGCAACGCCTCGGAGAAATAGACCGTCTGCGCGATGCCATTCGCATCCGTCGTGACAGATGCATTTCCGTTCGTCGCGCCCGTGAGCTCGTAATTCGCGAGCACATTGTTGCGCGCGGCGAGTCCCGAGAATGCATTGTCGAGGTTCGAATACTCGACGGCCTTGTAGCCGACGGCGTTCGAGCTCGTCCGATTGACATGCGGGTCGGCGACCCACTGCTTTTTCGTCGCATCCCACGTGACATAGCTGCCCTTGATATCCTGGATGGCCGTCGCATCAAACGACGCGCTTTCGTTATTATTGACAAAGCCGGAAAGCTTCGGCGTGATCGTCGTCTGGTCGCCCGTCATGGAGCTCGTCGTCACATCCGACTTCGTGTCGTACGTCTTGTCCATGAAGCCGAAATCAATCGTCAGCGGCGCCTTCTTGATCGTGCCCGTGCCCTTGCTCGTCAAGCTCGTGATGACATTCGTCGTGTTGTTCGCATCGACAATCTCATAATTCTGGCTGGCATTGTTGCCCGTCAGGCTGAGATTATAGATGATGTTCTTGCCAGAGCCAGCATCTTTGTCCGTATACTGCGCCTGCGTCGCCGTGCGGTCGAGGTCCACGCCATCGAGGCTCGTGAGCAGGCCGTCGACCTTCACATCGCCCATGATGTTCTGCGACTGGCCGTTCGAACCGATGATGTCCGTGCCGCCGTCATACGTCTTCGAGACGCTCGTCGGATTCTGGAGCGACGTATAGAGCTTGCGCACCGTGATGTCGCCCGTCGTCTTTGCCGTGATGTCGACATCGCCATTGGCCGCCGTCGTCGAAGAAAGCGACGTGACATTCGGGCCAAGCGTCGCGCTGCTCAGATTGCCCGAGAACGTGACATTGCTGCCCTTGAGCTTCAGCTGGTACGTGACATCCTTGCCATTGCCGACATTGCCATCCGTGTCATACGTCGCGCTCTGGATGATGCTGGCAAGGCCCGATTTCGTGCCATTGCCGAGCAGGACATCCTTGCCCGCCGTATAATTCCCGTCCTGGTCGACGTCAATCCAAGAATCCGCCGTGCTGATATAGTCCTCTGCATCATGCTGCGGCCCGCTCGTGCGATCCTGATGCGCGACATTCTGCGTCGCATCGTATTCCTTCGAGATACTGTCGAATCCCAGATGGAAATACTGCGCCGCCAGCTGGAGCTGATCGATGTCGCCCGTGCCCGTGCCCGTCGTCGAGAAGGTATAGTTCTTCCCGTAATCCGTGTTCGTCAGAGAATCGATGAACGCCTTGTCGATGTTGCTGTAGTTGACCGTGAGATTCTGGCCTGCATCCGACCGCGAACCGTTCGCATCCACATACTGGCCCGTGATGCCCGTATTGTTTGCAAGGTTGTTGTTGAAGACCGTCGCGGTGCCATCCTTGTTGAAGATACCTGACAGGCCGTCACCATTGTTCGAATCGCTGAGCGTCGCATTGATGGGCGTCACATTGCCCGTCGCAACGTCAGAGCCGTCCCACGTCTTGACCGTCTTGCCGAACTTGATCGTGAGCGCACGCTTGTTAATCGTGCCGGCGCCCGAAAGCGTCGTCGTCAGCGTCTTTCCCGTCGCACCATCAACAATCTCATAATTCGACGCATTGTTGATGATCGGGGTATACGTGACCGTCTTATCGCCAGACGTCGTGCTGGCATCCAACGTATTGTACTGTGCCGTCGAAACATCTGCATCCGCCGAAAGCACAAGGCCGGAGCCCGCACCGCCCGTCGTATTCGCACCGGTATAGTGCTCGTACGAAATGAACGGCGTCGTGCCGTTCTGCTTCGCCGCCACATCTGCATCATACGTCTTCGTCAGGTTATTGTCGACGACCTTCGCTACGACCTTGCGCGGCGTGATGTCGCCTGTCGTTTTCGCCGTGAGCTTGCCGTTGGCGAACGACGCCGTCGCATTCGAGCCCGTCGAGACATTCGAGAAGCCCGAACCGAACGAGTAGTTGTTGATATTGCCGAGATTCAGGACATACGTGACGCCCTGACCATTACCGGCATTGCCCTGTGCATCGTCGTACGTCGCCGACGAAATGAGGCTCTGGAGTCCCGACGACGGCCCATTCTGCGAACCGCCGCCGAGGATGACGTCAGCACTCGTCAGCTTGCCATCGCCATCGACATCGACCCAGTTCGTCGTGATGTAGTCAGCGGCGCCATACGACGTCGCGCTGCCATTGCCGACGACACTGTTCCCGCCATCATATTCCTTCGTGATGCCGGAGAAATCGAGCTTGAGATTCGAGCCCGTGATGGACAGCGGGTCGATGTCGCCCGTGCCCGTCCCCGTCACCGAGAAATCATAGTTCCGGCCGTAATCCGTCGTCGTCGTGCCGCTCGTGGACTTGAACGCATCGTCGATGTTGCTGTAATTGACCGTGAAGCCCTTGCCCGCATCCGAATGCGACTTGCCGGACGAATCCACATACTGGCCCGTAATCTTCGAGAGATTGCTCTGGAAGACGGTATTCGTGCCATCCGTCGTGACAATGCCGCTCTTGCCGTCGCTATTGCCTGTCGCATCATCGAGCGTCGCATTGACGGCCGTCTTGTTGCCCGTTGCGACGTCCGTGCCATCCCACGACTTCACCGTGTTGCCAAATTTGATCGTGAGCTTGCGCTTGTTGATTTCGCCCTTGCCCGAAAGCGTGTTCGGCGTCGAGACAGCACTGCCCGTATAGGTATAAAGCGTGTTGCTATTGCTGTCGACAACCTCATAGTTCGACGGATCGTCCGTATTGATGCCGATGGTATAAGCCACGCTCTTGTACGTGCCATTCGGGTCTGCATCCGCATCATAATTCGCCGACTGCGTCGTCCGCGAATCCGTATAGACGGCTGTAGATTTGTCCGTATCTTGGACACCCTTGATATTGATGAGCCCCTGCTGCGTGCCCGATTGCGAGCCAGCATACGTATACTTGACAAGCGCCTTGCCGTTCGACGCCGAGACCATGTTCGTGCCGTCATACGTCTTCGTCAACGTGCTAACCGGCGCCGCCTTGACCTTGCGTGCCGTGATCGTGCCCGTCGCCGACGTATCCGTGTCCGCGATGTCGTTCGGGAGCGCCGAGAAATCGAAGTTGCCCGAGCCGTCGTCGAGGATCGTCGCCTTGTACGTGAGCTTCTGCGCCGCGCCGCCCTTGCTGTTCGGCGTATCATACGTCGCAGAGATGTCCTTCGTGTGGTTGATGATATTGTTGGGGTTCGTCGTATCGCGGAAGACATCCCGCTTCGCGCTGACCTTCGATTTGACCTTGATGCCCGTCAGATACGTATCGGCATTCGTGACCGTGTCCGTGCCATCGTATTCTTTTGTTGTAATTATATTGGTATTCGGCGTAATCGGCGTGCTATAGGTATAGTCGAAATCGCCCGCCTTCAGCGTGAGCTTCGTGATCTCGCCCTCGCCCTGCGCACTCGAAGCGATGTCATAGTTGTCCGCATCGTTGCCAGAGAGCGAAAGATTCGTATAGTTGATCCAGTTCTTCTGCATCACGCCGTTGATCTTCGCCGTCGTGCCGTCGCCATTGACGTTCTCACTCTGATACTCGGCCTTGCCAATGTTCAGCGTGACCTGATCGCCCGAAATGATGGCGCCCGAGCTCAGCGTGCCGCTGGCCGTCGTGCCGCTCGGCAGATTTTTCGTGCCATCATACTTCTTCGTGATTTTCGTGAAACTCGACGTCAGCGTCTTCGGGATGATGATGCCCTTCTGCGTGCTGGGCGCCGCCGCCGAGCCCGCAAAATTCAGTTCCAGCCCCGTCGTCCCCACGGCCGTGCCCGTGCTCGAACCAGTTGTTGCAGACACGAGCTTGTAGTTTTCCGCATTGTCGCCCGAAAGCAGGACATCATAATTGATGGCCTGCGCGACGGGATTCCGATTCGAATCGCGCTGGACGTTCTTGCTCTCATACGTCGGCGTGATCGTCCACGTCGGCGTCTTGCCATTGAGGCTGTCCGTGATGACCTGCTTGCTGCCCGAGGCATACGTCACCACGCCGCCGAACGTCTGCGCATTCGTATCATTGACGGTATTATTGCCATCATACGTCTTGTCGATATTCTTCGTCTGGTTCACGAGGACCGTGATTGTGCGCGGATTGATCTTGCCATCGATCGTGACATCATACGTGCCCGTCGTCGAAATCGTCTTGCCGCCCGTGCCCCAGATATAGTTGCTGAGGTTCGTGCTCGTATTGCCCGCCTTCGCATTGAGGCCGACGGCCACATACTTCGCATCCTTGACCTGCGACGTCTTCGTCGTCTTGTCCGATGCCAGGAAATTGCCCGCGCCCGTCGGCGTGAACTCGATGTCCTCGCCGGAAACGACGCCGGAATCCGCAATCGTGGACGTGCCCGTCGGGGAAATCTTTGCCGTGTAGTTGCCCTTGCTATCCGTCGGCAGGGAATACGAAGACGTGCCGTCATATTCCTTTTCGGCCGTCATCACCTTATTCGTCGTCGTATCGATGACCTGGAATGACGACGGATCGATGACGCGCTGGTTGATAAGGCCATGGGCCAAAAGATACCCCCCGCCAGCCGTCTTCGTAGAGCCGTCATAAATCACATCATAGCCCGTCGTGCTGTTCGTATCCGCGACAACGAGCTGGTAATTTTGCGCATCGTTGCCCGTGAGCTTGAGCGCATAGCGGATGTCATACTGACTTGCGCCTGTCGTGGCATTTGCATCTTTGACGGTGCTGCCGTTGTTGTAATACTCGATGGTCGATCCTGTTGCAGATGTATCGAGGGAGACGTCGTCCTGATTGCCAAAGCGATTTTTGGTGACAACACGGCCTGTCGTATCGAAATTGACATTATTTGCTACGCTGGCATTCGAATCCGTAACGGTCGCCGTGCCGTCATACGGCTTGTCAAAACTCCCATCTTTGTTCAAGTCCACATAGATGGAGCGCGACGTGATTTTGCCAGTGACCCTCATACTCTTGAGGCTGGAAGCATCAAGCTCGTAATTGTTCGACGCCAGACCAGTCGTCGTATCGATGAGGGCAACCGTTCCACTCGTCGTGACCGTGATAGTCTTTCCGGTACCGACATTCTGCCCATCTTGCCCATTTGCGCTGTCATCATATGTTGCCGTAAGGCCGCTGAGCTGGACGCTGTTATCGCCTGGGAGGATGCCCGCAATATTCACATTCGCACTGCCGCCCGTGAGAGCCCTTGCAAAAGCCGCCGTGCCATCTGTCGTGCCATCGTATTCCTTTGTAATCTCCGCCATGCCAGAGGCCGAGACTTTGCGCTTGTTCAGCAACACGCCGCCGCCGATGATGTTGTAGCCATGCTGTTTGGAGGCAATAAGGGACTGTACAACCGCCTTGCCGCTGCTATCCACCGCAACGTTACGGATGCCATTCGTATTGATGTCGAGGTTGCTGTCCGTGCTCGTGACATTGCCACTGAACGTGATGTCCGAAGCCGTACCGACTCCTGTGCCAGTACTGTCTGCAATCTTCAGGTACTGCGCATTATACGTCGCAGTGATATCCGCAGTATTGTTGCTCTGCGGCGTCGTGCTACTGAAGCCCGCAAGCTTCAGGCCATCCGTCGTCGCTGTCGTAGCCGAGGAATCTGCAAAGTAATTGAGATTGTAATCTGCCGTGACATTGCCCTTAAAGAAGGCCGTCAGCAGAGGTGTGCTCTGCCCTTCATAGATACGCCACGTTGTATCCTTCGTACCATCAGCCGAGATATCAGACCACGATGAAAACGTCGAGATATGGGTGGCATCCGCAATCGGAGTATCACTGGAAGACCCCGGCGCTGTCTTTGTATAGAAATTGTAGCTGTCATTGACGCCTTTGTCATTATCCGTAAGTTTTACACCATCGTAGGTGTTATAAACACGCTGAATAGTCGCAGGGCTTCCTGTAGTGCTTCCGTTGTAAGCAATACCAAATTTTTTCTTCGATAATCCGTCAATAATTCCTGTGTTATAGGAATCCTCGATTGTTGCTCCAGAAACAACACTGCCCACCAAGCCTGCGCCAACAGCAGAGCCAGCATTCACAGTCGAAGTGTTATATGAGCTGCTTAATGTAGCGCCAGAACCTAGATAGCCTACAAGACCGCCACCAGACTTCAGAACATTGACTGTACCTGATTCGTTATACAAATTTTTAAGAACAGCATCTGTTGCTTCACCTACAATACCACCGACATAATTATTTCCCCTTGATGGTGTTATCGTAGCCCCAGTGATGCCAAGGTTCTCGACGCGCGCCTTCGATGCAGACGTTCCCTTGACAGCGCCAAAAAGGCCAATATCTGCCGCACTCGAGCTAATGTTAAGCCCCTGCACTTCATAGAACATGCCATCGAACTTGCCCGTGAACGGCGTTGTGCTATTGCCAATCGGCGTAAACGAACCCACGGAAGAAATATCGTCAGACAGCATATAGTTGCCTGCGAGATTGTTCGACATGTCCTTAAGGCCCTGTGCATCATTGACAAGCGTATAATAATCAATGCTTTTCGTCGTGCCGCCCGCCGTATAGCCTGCATTCGCCCCCGTCGCATTGCCGACATGAATGTAGCCCGTACCATCGAGCGTGACATTTGTATTGACGTTTTTTCCGTCTGTTTGATAGACCTTGCCAGAATCGAGGAAGCGGATGTTCTTGCCAGAAACCTGCACTTCGGCCGCCCGCAGCGTGCCAAGGTTCACGACATCGGCATTCGCCGTGCCTGCAGAGATGACGGCGGCGCCTGTACTGCCGCCTTTGAACGCATTGATAGCAGACGTCGTATCCTGTGTCGAGACATAGAGATTCCCAACATTGACTTCCGCACCCTTCGCGAACATGACTCCATGCGGATTGACAATGTAGACATCCTTGCCGCCTTCGATTGCTCCCGCAATCTGCGACGTGCCCTGACCTGTAACAACATTCATATAGTTGTTGACATTTTTGCCTGCACCGCCATCGAATGTAACTTTCTCTCCCTGAGCAACAGAGAAATCCTTCCAAGGAATGATATTGTCCGTATCCGTGCTCGTGATAGCCGTCACGTTTGCCGTTGTCTTTTGATCAACGCTGAAATGTCCCTGTTTGGGTGCCGTAGCAGACATATCCTGTACCGGAGCAGCCGAAACCGACGGGATGAAGCTGAACACCCCGGCCATAAGTCCGATGCTGATCTGGCAGGCCAGCCGCGCCTGTTCTTTTTGCCGTTTGTTCATCATCATCCTCTTCCTTTCTCAGATTCCATCCATTCTCTCAATTTCACAGATTCCCATACAAAAGGGAGCTGCCGCATCCGCGGCAGCTCCTGCTCACACTCTTACTGCAACAGGCTGAGGACGGAACTGCTACTCTGGTTGGCCTGCGCCAGCATCGATTGTGCCGCCTGCGAAAGCACGTTATTCTTCGTGTAGTTTGTCATTTCCTGCGCCATGTCGGCATCGCGGATGACGGACATCGCGTTCGTCGTATTCTCGCTCGCCGTGACGATGTTCGCCGAGGTATAGCCGAGACGGCTCTGGACAGAGCCGAGATCGGTCTGCTGGTTCAATGCCTTTTCCAAAGCATTGTCGAGCACACTAAGAGCGGCATTCGCCTTGGCCTGCGACGTGATGGAAATCGTCGTGCCATCCGAGGAACGGAGGCCGAGCGCCCGCGAGCGCATATCCGTCAGACCCGTGCGGACGGTCTGATTCGACTTCGTGCCGACCTGCAAATCAATAGCATTGTCATTCGACGGATCTTTTGCGCGAACCGTTTCACGGAAGTTATTGAAAAGCGCGTTCGCATAGCGCTTTGCTGTTCCATATTTATCTTGGAAAGTGATTGTCAAGCCAGCAATCTGATTATCAACCCCTGGCCGTTGTGACATAAACGTTAGTGCCACTCTACCCGACGGATTCATAACTGTCTCGCCAAACTCATTTGTGCCAACCGTATTATCTACCGGCGTGCGCAAAACAATGTCAGCGTCGCCAACTGTATTATCAAAGATACCATTAAGCATGATATCTCCCACTTTCGTAGAACCAGTATACGTCTTGCCATTCATGACATACGAGACCGTCATTGTATCCGTCGAATCAATCAACAAACTGTTGCCTTCACTATCCTTGAGATCCGTCAGATACGTAAAATCGTCTGTATCCGAAGAAAGTGTTTCGTTCGTCATGGACGTATACGTTCCTGGACTCGGCACATAATGCTCTTTCGAACCGTCGATGAGCGTCTGCCCGTTATATGACTGATGCGCGTTTTCGTCAATCTGGTCGATGGCCTGATCGAACTCTTTCTGCATCGTCGCGCGATCGGCGTCCGTATTGGTATCATTCGCCGCGTTGATGGCCTTTTCCTTCAGCGTGCGGAGGATGTCGACGGTCGAAGAGACCGCGCCTTCTGCCGTCTTGAGCATGCTGACACCGTTCTGCGAGTTCTGGTTGTCCTGATCGAGTGACCGGATCTGCACTTCCATGCGCTCCGAGATAGAGAGACCAGACGCATCATCCCCGGCGCTGTTGATTTTGAGGCCCGAGGACAGATTCTTGAGGTTCTTGTTCTTCGCTTTCTCGTTCTTATCGAGCTGGTTCAGCGTATTCTTCGCTGAAAGATTATTTTTCACGACCATTGCCATAGCAGCAGTCTCTCCTTCCCAAAAAATGCAATCCCTTGCCGCTCCCCCAGAGGGAAGCTCCTTTCATTATACTATATCGACGAAAATCTGTAAAACTTAAATTAAATTTTTTTAGTTTTTGTTCCTGCACGACCAACGGTCAGCGGAACAGGTCGATGTCTTCAAAAACATCTTTGATGTCAACGAACAAATCTTCATAGAGCGAGACCTTCACGACGGTCGGGACATCGGCACGTTCTTCTTCCGTCATGCGCGCGAGCTCCCAATCGGGGAGTTCGACGTAGATGTTGTCGAGCTGGAAACGGCCGTCTCGATTCAGGTAAACCTCGATGGTCTTTTCGAACGGCGCAACGAGCCAATACTCCTTGACCCCCGCCGCCGCGTAATGCTCCATCTTCGGGCCGCGGTCATGCTTCATCGTCGAGGGAGAAAGCACTTCGACGACGAGGTCGGGCGCACCATAGATCGCGTCGCGATGGATGATGGAGCGGTCGCAGACAATCATCGCGTCGGGAACATAGTGGTTCTTGTCATCGAGATAGACGTCGATGCCGTCATTGAAGGCGATGCATGGCTTTCCCTGCAAATAGTTATCAAAAATGCAATAGATGCGGGACGCCACGCGCGTATGCCCCACCATGGGGCGCGGAGACATGAGATATGTCTTACCTTCAATCACCTCCGTGACAGGCGGATCGCTGTATGCAAGATTGTCCATGCAAATCGTCCTTTCAAGAATTTCCTCACTGCAGCAGGCTCAGCACGCCGCTGGCGTTCTGGTTGGCCTGGGCGAGCATGGACTGGGCGGACTGGGCGAGGACGTTGGACTTCGTGTATTCCGTCATCTCTTTCGCCATGTCGGCGTCGCGGATGGTGGATTCGGAGGCCTGGACGTTCTCGGCGGCCGTCGTGAGGTTGCTGCTCGTGTAGTTGAGACGGCTCACGAGGGCGCCGATGGTCGTGGCCTGATCGAGCGACTTGCGGAGAGCGCGATCAAAGATGGTCAGCGCGCGCTTTGCGTCGGCGCGCGTCTGGACGCTGAAGAGGTCGCCCGTATCGCTGCGCAGGCCGAGGGCGTTGGCGTGGATGTCGGAGAAGGCCGCGAAGATGTTCTGATTCGCCTTCGTGCCGACCTGGAAGCGGAAGCCCGCGTTCGTGAGGTCGGGCTTTTTATAGTCGCCCCAGTCCATCGTGAGGCCCTCGATGGTCGTTTTTTGAGCACCGGGGTACCACCAATAGCGCGTGGAAAGGCCTTCGAGGACGACATCCTTGGGGTTCGCTTCTTCGCCGTTCCACGACTTCGAGCCCGTAGCCGAGCCAGTATCGTCCCTTGCATCTGCCGCAGGAACAAACGGCTCGATATCACAATAATCTTTGAGAAATGCTTTGGCACTTCCAGCTTTCGCAAAGTCCGCCTTGTATGCCGCTTTCGCATCTGCGAGCGTCGAGAACCCGCCTTTTGACGCCGCAGCGATGGCTGCGTCGACGGCCTTGCCGCCCTGCGAGACGAACGTCGAAATCATGCGTTTCATCGCGTTCCCATCATGACCGCTTTTTGCATTCAGATAGTGAAGGAACGCATAACCTGCAGCATACGAAATCGGATTTCCGGAAACATCGTCCACGTCATTTGCCGACATACCTGAGAGCGTGTTGTACCGCTCATCATCAATGCCGTGAGTATACTCCGCCGCACCTTCGATGAGGTTGAGTGGGATGCTGTCAAAATCCTTGATGTTCGTTGCCATGACAGCATGCGTGAATTCATGCGCAAGCGTGCGGTCGAGAAAACCTGCGCCGTTCGTTGTCGTACTGCCGTTCGGATCCGTCTGATTCAAATTTTCATAGTAATCCATGTTGACCGTCAGCTTGAGCCCTGTCGTGACGCCATCCGAATTGTAGCTATGCGAGACCCACGCCAGCCAGCTCGAATGAGCGGCATTGCCCTTTTCGAACTCCAAGCTCATCTCTTTCACGGCCGCCGTATCATCCTGAAACGAGATGCCGTACGTGTCCTTGATGAGCTGAAGACTCGAGTCGATCCATTCGCTGTTGAGACCTTTGACGATCGTCTGCTTGACATCCGTCGCAACGTCGGCCGAGCCGTCGAAGAGAATCTTGTTGTTGAACGTGACATTCGCGTTGTCTTCGAGCTGGTCGATGGACTGGTCGATCTCTTTCTGGATGGTCGCGCGATCCTTGTCCGTATTGGTATCATTCGCCGCGTTGATGGCCTTCTCCTTCATCGTCTTCAGGAGGTCGACCGTCGAGCTGATGGCGCCGTCGGCCGTCTTCAGCAGGCTCGATGCATTCTGCGCGTTCGCGTTGTCCTGATTGAGCCCGCGCAGCTGGACGCGCATGCGCTCGCTGATGGAGTAGCCGGACGCGTCGTCGCCCGCGCCGTTGATTTTCATGCCGCTCGCGACCTTCTTGAGGTCTTTGCCGAGCTTGTCGTTGTTCTTCTTGAGCTCCCCGAGCGCCTCCTGCGCGGCCATGTTATTCTTGATGATCATTGCCATAATAAAAATCCTTTCCTTGGGAGAGAGTCGGTCACTGATTCCTTTTCGTCCTATATATCGACGGTTTTCGAAAAAACTTAAATGAAAAATGCCCTGCGAAGGAAATTTTTTCTTTCGCAGGGCATTTTCCGAAACTCCAGCCCCCTCTAGAGGGGGCCTGGCCCTTAACTTAATGACATTAGGCATAGGGCTTGAGAGCTTAGATTTTTTCCGTTGCTTCCACGACCGGCTCTTTCACCGTCTCGCCCAGCACTCCTCCGACGACGGCGCCGAGGACTGCCGGCACGAGCCAGCCCATCTGGATGCCGTAGAACGGGACGTATTCGGAGAGCACGCCCGTGATGGCCGGGAGGCCGAGGCCGGCGGCCGAGAGGGCGTCGATGGCGCTGAAGACGAGCGTCGCGAGCAGGGCCCCGCGGTAGATGCCGGGGCGGCTGCCGATGATGCTGTCAAAGAGCGACAGCACGACGAAGACGATGACGAGCGGATAGATCAGCAGCAGGAACGGCACGGCCAGCGCGATGATCTGCGTGAGGCCGACGTTCGAGACGGCAAAGGAGAACAACAGGAAGAAGAGCAGCAGGCGCTCGTACGAAATCTTGTTCTTGAAGAGCTTGTTGAAGAACCATGCCGCGCCGCTCGTGATGCCGCAACACGTCGTGAGGCAGGCAAGCGCGATGATGATGGCGAGCAGGACGTTGCCCCACGGGCCGAACAGGATGCCGACGGCCGCTGCGAGCAGCTGGCCGCCGTTTTCCGAGTGGCCGAGGACGGCGGCGCTCGTCGCGCCGAGGTAGGAGAGGGAGAGGTAGATCGTGCTCATGAGCACGACGGAGATGAGGCCAGAGAAAAGGGTGACTTCGCCGAGTGCGCGCGTGCCTTTGACGCCGCGCATGCGAGCCGCGTTGACGACGATGGTGCCGATGGCGATGGTCGCGAGGAGATCCATCGTCTGATAGCCGTCCTGGAAGCCCTGGGAGAAAGGCGTGGCGACGTAGGCACCGGCCGCGTCGAGCACGGGGCCGAGCGGCGAAATGAGCGTGCGCGCAATCAGCACGACGAGGAAGACGAGCAGCAGCGGCGTCAGCATTTTGCCGATGCGGTCCATGAGCTTGCTCGGGTTCAGCGCGAGGTAGTAGGCCGCGCCAAAGAACAACGCCGTGTAGACGGCCTGCCCGAGCGTGATGGAGTCGGCATCGAGGAACGGGCGGATGCCGATCTCGAACGAGACGGCGCCCGTGCGCGGCATGGCGAAGAACGGCCCGATCACGAGGTAGAGGATGACGAGCAGTGCTGTCGCAAACCAGGGGTACATGCGGGAGTGGATGAGCTCGATATAGCGGCCGCCCGCGAGCGCGATGGCGACGACGCCGAGGAGCGGCAGTCCGACGCCCGTCGCGAGGAAGCCCGCCATGGCGATGCCGAGATGATCTCCCGCCGCCTGTCCGAGTGCCGGCGGGAAGATGAGGTTGCCGGCCCCGAAGAAGATGGAGAACATCATGAGCCCGAGCGCGAGCAGCTCGGATTTCTTGAGCTGGTTCATGGAATCGATGCCTCTTTCATAGAAAAACATAACGGAAAGTTTCAAACTTCCAACAGTATACCACAAACCTGTCCACGTGGCAAAGACTTTTTGTGCGTGACAATTCTCTTGGGCTGTAATACAATAAAGAATGAAATTCTCAAGCATGAAGCCATTCAAACTCCAGCCTCCCTCTAGAGGGAGGGGGACCGCGAAGCGGTGGAAGGAGTAGTAGGATGCTGAAGCCTGGCAAGAACGCAATTGCCGCTAAAGTTCTTAGCAATGTTCCGCATACTTGTCTGTCTCCAGCACCCAACTACTACCGACCTACGGTCGGCATAAGCGACCTCTAAGCGCTAAAGCGCTAAGAGTCTGCTTATCCCCCAGTCAGCTTCGCTGTTCGCTGACAGCCCCCTCTTGAGGGGGCCTGCTTCTTAATGACATAGCTCTCTGCGAGAGAGGCTGAAGTTTTTTCAAAAGGAGCAATTATGCCAGAAACAGAAGAAAAAGACCTCGATCCCATCGTCACGCAGCCCCACGGCCGGGAGCAGCAGATGAAGATGGAAATCCTCAATATGATCCACAGCGGCGAGAGCCCATATGACATCGTCTATATGATGGCGAAGCGCCTCGAAGCCGCCTCGGGCGAGCCGGGCTACGCCGACTATGTCAAAGACCAGCTCCGCGCCGTCTACGGCTGCGCACTGCAGGAGGAAAAACTGCTGACGGACGAGCTCGATGACGTGACGGCCCGCCTGCACCGCATCGAGCGCGCCTACGAAAGCGATGAGTTCACGGAGGAAGAGCACACCCGCATCGGCTTCGCCATCGACCGCCACAAGAAGAACATCGAGCGGCTCAAGGCGCTGATCCAGAAAGCGAAGGCGGATCATACGACGTTGAAGTTCAAAAAAAACTGAGTACAAAAAAGCTCCCTCTCAGAGGGAGCTGTCAGCGAAGCTGACTGAGGGAGTCTCACAAGATGGGCGTATGAGATACACGATTGCATCTTACGCGGGCGTCGAAGAGGCTGCGCAGCCCGCATAAAAAGCAATCGTGCATTACATACAACGTGCTTGTGAGACTCCTTCCGCCCTTCGGGCACCTCCCTCTGAGAGGGAGGCATCTCATTTCATCAATCCAGCACGTACACCGTCACGTATCTCCGCCCGAAGTTCATCGCCTCTCCGTAGCTGTTCATGCAGAGGTCGATGCGGTTGCCGTAGATGGCGCCGCCGGTGTCGGCGGCGATGGCTTCGCCGTAG
>CACZFT010000020.1 GCA_902780535.1 uncultured Selenomonas sp.
TCATTTCGTTTCCTCCTTGCTGCTGGCGTTCGTGGCGGAAGCTATCATCTCATTTCCGTCCAGAGGACCGCCCAGTACTTCGAAAGTATATCATAAAAGAAAAGCAGACGCAAGGAAAAATTTACGCCAGAACACCTGCCATAGCGGCGCGCACGACGTCTTCCGGCACGTCGTTTTTCACGATGGTATGGCCGATGCGGTCGGCGAGCACCCAGTTGACTTTGCCATTGACGGTCTTCTTGTCGTGGAAGATGCCTGCGTACATCACATCGACCGTGCAGCCCTCGGCCTTTGTCGGCAGGCCGAGACGATTGATGAGATTCACGGCGCGTGTAACGGCCGCTTCGTCCACGAGACGAAGGCGGCGGCTGATGTCCATGGCGCCGCACATGCCGATGGCGACGGCTTCGCCGTGGTTGTAGCGCACATAGCCCGTCTCCTGCTCGATGGCATGCGCCATCGTGTGGCCGAAATTCAAGATGCGCCGCAGACCCGCTTCCTTCTCGTCCTCGCTGACGACGGCCGCCTTGATCTCGCACGAGCGCGCGATCATGTGGACGGCCGCCTCGGGCGCGAGCGCGAGCACGTCATCGGGGTGCTCTTCGAGGAATGCGAAGAATGCTTCATCATAGATGATGCCGTATTTGACGATTTCGCCGAGCCCTGTCGCGATTTCGCGCTTCGGCAGCGTCTTCATGAGGTCGAGGTCGATGAAGACGGCATCAAATCGACTTGCGCGAGCAGGCTCGTCGGCAGCTGCACGAATGGCACGCCGCGCATGTACGTGCTCGCGACGAAGCCAGCGAGGTCGCCGACGACACCGCCGCCGAGCGCGAAGACCGGCGACTTGCGGTCGAGGCCATGCTCGATGATGCGCGTGTAGATGTCTTCGGCAACGCCCATCGTCTTCGAGCTTTCGCCGGCCGGGAACGTGTAGAGGATGGGGGCGAGCCCCGCCTCACGGAGCCGCCCGCAGACCGCGTCCGCATAGAGCGGCCCGACGTTGCTGTCCGTCACGACGAGCGCTTTCTTCGAATACTTTTTCGAGCGCACGAAGTCCGAGAGCGCCGTGCCGAGCCCGCGCCCGATGACGATGTCATAGCTGTCTTTGCCGAGCTCGACGCGGACCATCCGCTTTCCTTCATTATCTACGTTATTCATGCAGTGCCCCTCTCCCCCGCAGGTATTTCACGATGTCATCGACGACTTGGAGCGGCGACCATTCGCTCGTATCGACCGTGTAGTCGGCGCCCGCATAGAGGCCCGCGCGCTCGGCGAGCAGCTGCTCGATGGCCGCGCGGCGGTCGCCCGTGTCCTGCCCGTCGAGCACGGGCCGCTGGCCGCGCATCGACGTCCGCGCGAGAATCGTATCGACATCGGCCGTCAGGCAGACGATGACGCCATGCGCACGCAGTTCCTTCATGTTCTCCGCGCTCTTCACCGTGCCGCCGCCCGTCGAAATGACGGTATTGCGCCGTTCGGCCGCCCGCTTGACCGCCTCGCGCTCGCGTGCGCGGAAGCCCTCTTCGCCAAACTGCTCGAAAATGGCAGGAATCGTCATGCCCGCCGTCTGTTCGATGGCTTCGTCAAGGTCGAGGAATGAAAAGCCGAGCCGTGCCGCGAGCGTCTTGCCCGTGCTTGTCTTGCCCGTGCCCATGAAGCCGATCAGGACGATGTTCTTCATGGTTCACCAGTCCTTTTCCACGCGCTCATCATACGCTGCGATGGCCGCTTTGACATCCGTCATCGCGTCGCCGCCGAATTTCTCGACGATGGACTGCGCGAGCACAAATGCCACCATCGCCTCACCGACGACGGACGCCGCCGAGACGGCGCAGGCATCGCTGCGCTCCTTGCAGGCGAGCACGGGCTCTTTCTTCGCGACATCGACGGAATGGAGCGGCTGCATGAGCGTCGGAATCGGCTTCATGACGGCGCGCACGATGACGGGCTCGCCATTCGTCATGCCGCCTTCGAGACCGCCCGCGTTGTTCGTCTTGCGATAGACATGCGTGCCCTCGATGTACATCTCGTCGTGCATCGCGCTGCCGGGCTGTTCCGCGTATTCAAAGCCCGCGCCGATCTCGACGCCCTTGATGGCCTGGATCGACATCATCGCGCCCGCGAGACGCGCGTCGAGACGGCGGTCCCATTGGATGTGCGAGCCGAGGCCGAGCGGCAGGCCGCGCGCGATGACCTCGAACGTACCGCCGAGCGTGTCGCCCGCCGCCATCGCCTCGCGGATGCGCGCCTTCATGCGTTCTTCGGCCTCCGCGTCATAGCAGTTGAGCCCGTCGGGGTCGAGCGGCGCATCCGTACCGAGAATCTTCGTGACATCGACTTTCGCCGGGTCAATCGCGACGCCGCCGATCTTCGTGACTTGCGAGACGACGCTGACGCCGAGCGCGCGCAAGAATTCCTTGCAAACGCCGCCGACCGCCACGCGCATCGTCGTCTCGCGGGCACTCGAACGCTCGAGGATGTCGCGGATGTCCTTGCGCGCATATTTCTTGTACCCCGTGAGGTCGGCATGGCCGGGCCGCGCCGCCGTGACGGGCTCGCCCGCTGGCTTCCCGAACGGCGCCATGCGATCCGTCCAGTTCTTGAAATCGCGGTTTTCGACCGAAAGCGTGATCGGGCCGCCGAGCGTCTCGCCAAAGCGCACGCCCGACAGCACCTCGACATGGTCTTTCTCGATCTTCATGCGACCGCCGCGCCCGTAGCCCTGCTGCCGTCGCGCGAGGTCGCGGTCGATGCGGGAGAGGTCGAGCGCGAGCCCGGCCGGCAGGCCCTCGAGAATCGCCGTCAGGCGCGGGCCGTGAGATTCGCCGGCCGTCAGAAAACGCAAACTGCTCATAGATGCCACCTCATCATGGTTGATTATTTGATTTCTTTACAAGATAACAGATACCATTAGTGTAAAGCAAACGCGCAGAGAAAGCAAGCATCAGCCTTTCCCCTGCGCGAAGATGGAAAGCGAAAGCGTCGCCGAGAGCGGGCCGCCGTCCCTCCCAGCCTCGACCGTCATGCCGCGCACGATGACGAAGCGGCCGTCCGCCTGCCCCGAAGACACGGCGCTGAGAAAATCGAGCAGCGAGAAGTAATCGCCCGCGACCTTCACCGTCACGGGAAGCTCCGATAGGCCGTCCGGCCGTGCGATGACCGTGCCCGGCTGGACGCCTGCGAGCAGCAGATGCTTCGCAATGGCCAGCCGCTCGAGTCCTCCGATGAAGGCGCCCTGTCCGAGCTCTGAGGGCAATGCCTTCATGAGGAACTGATGGCGCTCCTTCTGCGCCTTTTCCGCCGCCTCGATGCTCTGTCCCTGCTGGCGGTAGTTCTCGACATCGACGAGCTGCGCATGCGCCTGCGCGTTCTCCGCCTGCATCGCCTCGACCGCCTCGCGCATCGGCGCATGAAAGAAGAACCACCAGCCCGCCACGAGCCAGAGCAGGACGAGCAGTGCCAGAGCGAGCTTGTCGCGCTCGGACATCGCCTGCACGCTCCGCAGAACGCGGGAAACCACCTGTTTCAATCACGGCGCCTCCTTTCCCATGACCTCGAGCTCGAGCGAGAAATGTATCGTTTCTCCATCCCCGCTTTTGTCGGAGCGCGAGGAATCGCGAAGCTGCGGCCCGTTTGGGAAGAAATTGTCATCCCGGCTGAGCCCCTGCAAATATTCCGACAGCGCATCAAACGTCACGGCCTCGCCTTCGAGCACGAGCGGCTTGCCTGCCGAAAAATCGAGCTTGTCGAGACAGATGCCATCAACAGGCAGCCGCCCGAGATGGGCGAGCACGGCAGGCGCAGGCCCTGCTTCCTCCGTCAGCGTCCGCAAAGCCGTGTCCTGCTGCTCGACCCATGCTTTTTCCTCGCGTTCTTCCTCCATGTGCTGCGTGTCGCCATAGAGCATCGCGAGATCCGAACGCGCCTGACGAACGTCTTTCTGCGCCGTGAAATACGCATAAGCATCCCATGACGTCAGAGCTGCGAGCACGACGAACACCACGGCACACGCGGCCAGAGCGATCCGGCCGCATGCCCATCCCGAAAGCTGGACAGCGCCGAACGGAAACACGAGCCCTGTCTGGCGAACGGCCTGCACCATGAGAGCCGCGCCATAGATTGCCGCCGACGCGCCTTCGTCCCAGCCATGGAACGTGCCGTCCTCGCCGAGCAGCTGCGGCGCAATCCCGAGCTTATCCCCGTCCCATGAAAGCGCATCGCCCTCGCAGAGCAGGCTGAAGCCTTCGGGCGGCACCGCAACGCCCCAGAGCTCGACATCGGCAGACTGGAACGATGCGCGCACGGCCGCCAGCTGCGATTCCGCGACGGCCGCCACCGTCTGCCTGCCATCGCCCGATGGCACACAGGCAGCGCGGAATGCTCCATCGGGGAACAGGCCGCGCAGTTCCACTTCATAGTGTGCCATCTCCTGAAGCTCTTCCGCCGCGACGTTCGGCGGAAATGCTGCTTCAAAGACCTTCGCCATGTCTTCCGGCAGGGCAAAGACGACGCGCTCTCCTTCCCAGCCTTTCTGCGCGAGCAGGCAGGATGTCTTTTCCGCAATGTCCTGCAGGAGCTCCGTCTCGGGCGCCTGCAGCATCACATGGCAGAAAAAAGAGGCTTCGAAAGCCCCTTCGCGCCATTCAAGTCCCACGACATGAAGCATCGCGTCGCGCAGCGCCACGCCGACGACGCGCGTCACATGGCGGCGCCATTTCTCACGGAACCCAGCCCAGCCAGACATAATACGCCCCTTCCTGCGACCGCGCGAGATGCGCCCGCGCACGCACATAGCTTTTTATCGACGGGAGCCGCGGCTCGTCCGCTGCAAGCCAGGCCGTCGCCGATACCATGAGCTCTCCTTTTTCAAAATATGCCCGCGTCTGGTACGTGATGCCATCCGGCCGCGTCACGGGAGGCTCTTCCTCTTTCTTGCCACCAAGCGACGCCTCCGTGACATCCGTCTTGTCGCCGCCCTGTTCAAACCGCAGGGCCGCGCGTTCCACCTCGCTCCGCGCCGCGAGGCGCAGACGCACCTCGTCTTCATAGCGCCGCGTCGCGTATGCCTCGTTTCGCTCGACCGCAAAGACGCCCATCGCCGCGAGCACCATCACGCCGAGCATCACGAGGCCGAAGACGGACGCCATGCCATTCTCGCCGAGCCGCCTCATGGCTTTCGCTCCAAAGGATAGACGGCTGTCTGGCGGTACGTATGCCCCGTCCGCCGCGACCGCCCTTCGAGGACGACATGGACGCCGCCCGAGGGCAGTGCCTCCGCGCGGAACAGCTGGATGGTCACATCGCCAAACATGCTCTGTCCCGTCAGCGGCTGGAGCCCGCCACGCCCCTGCGTCCCCCCGAGCCGGCAGAATTTCACGAGGACACCTTCCTGCCGCGTCGCATACGTCATGCCGCTCTCGTCCGAGCGCCTGCGCTCCGCCTCCGTGCTACTCGGGTCAGGGCGCTTCTTCTGGAACGCCAGCTGCTGATCCCTGCCATTCGGCTGGATGTCATACGTTGCCGATTCCAGCGCATCCGACTCCATGGAGCGCATCGAAAAATCAATTTCCTGCTGCAATTCGAAATCCGCCCGTTCCAAGAGCACGATCTTCATGAAGGAAAGGAATGTGAAGCCCACGGCCACGAGCGTCAGCGCCATGAGCGAGAGCGAGACGCCTGCCATATAGCCTCTCTGCGCATCACTGCGTGTCATGACGTGCCACCCACCTTTCCAGACGGAGCTCTTGCGGCTTCCCGCCTTCCTGCCATGCCAGATGCACGACGAGCAGGGAGCCGCGCTTTCCGTCTTCCTGCGCCGTCCCGGTGATTTCATACGTCGTCTGCCGCTCCGCGAGGTCTTCCTCCGGCCCGAGCCATCCATACGTTCCCGCCGGCAGCCTGCCATCTGCAGCGCGCAGCTCCATCTCCGAGATTTCTTCCTCGGCGAGAAAAATGGCCGTCATGCGGCAGCTGTCCATCCGCCGGAGTTCCACAGCATGCTGCGGCAGAGCGAAGAGCGCCGTCATCGCGACGAGCACGATGCCGAGGATGGCCGCAGAAAGGAAGAACACACCTTCTTCATCTTCCATGAACATCCTCCACGCGGATCCGCCCGACACTGTCGATGATGACGAGCTTCCGCCTCGCATATTCTCCATCATAGCTGACCTCGATGGTCGTATAGCTGCTGTTCGTGCCGCCGTTCCGATCAAAAGCAATCTCTTTCCGATCCGCCGAGATGATGATGTCCGGCGAATGCTTGTGATAGAGGAAGCGCTGCCGCTGCGAAATGCCCGAGGATGATTTCCCCATCCGGAGGATATAGTAGGCATCCTTGTCGTTCTCAAAGACCAGGCGCGGCGCCGCCCGCGCAAGGCTCAGGTCGGACGGTACCTCGATGGGATAGACAGCGGCCGTGCGGGACAGCTGCTGCAGCAGGCGCAGGTCGCTCACGAGGCAGTCCGCCTCATACCGTACGAGCGCCGCATGATACCAGCTCGCGCATCGCGGCACGAGGACGGCCGCCGCGATGCCTGCGGCCAGGACGAGCAGGAGCACGTACATCATCGCGAAGCCCCGGCTGCCGTTCCCGCGCCGCACGCACCGCACATACCGCTTCAAAAGAACGCCTCGTAGAACGCGCAGATCTCGTCTCCGAAGCAGACGCCGACCACGCCGCCGATGGCAAGGCAGGGGCCGAACGGGAGCTTCGCCCTTCTGCCGTATCCACGCAGGAGAAGAACGATGCCCCAGAGGCTCCCGAGCAGGAACGCGACAAAGAGCGCGGGCAGGATGCCGGCGTGCCCCGTCCAGAGGCCGAGCGCCGCCGCGAGCTTCACGTCCCCTCCGCCGATGCCGCCCCGGCTCAGCAAGCGCACAGCGAACAGCAGGCCGCCGCCCAGCAGGGCACCGGCAAGCGCCGAAGCCAGCGTCCTCGAACCGAGGAACGTCATGACGAGCCCCGCCGCCGCCAAAGGCATCACCCACCGGTCATGAAGGAATCCCGTGCGGACATCCTCGATGGAGAGGCGCAAAAGCAGCAGGCCGAACACGAGGAATCCCGCAAGCGAGAACGCCTCGCGCATCATTTCGTGCCTCCCGCCATGAAATCTTCTGCCGTATGCGCATCGAGCGTCGCGCGCACGCCTTCCTTTTCTTTCTTCGTCAGCGTATAGGCCGCCGCCTTGACTTCTTCCTCGCTCGCCCCGACGATGACCGTGCTGCCCGTCGGCGGCTTGACCTTGTCCACATTCCGGACATAGTCCGAAAGGCTGGAAATATCCGTCCCTTCCGGCTGCTTTCCATGCTCCGTCTCGTACATGATGACAGCCGCATCGAGCGTCTGCAGGTCAGAGACGACGCGCTGCGTGCGGCTGACCGCGAGCACATGCGCCGCTTTCGGCACGGCAGCCGCCGCGACAAGACCGATAATGGTGACCGCCAAAAGAATCTCGATCAGGGAAAAACCTCTTTCATCCATGATATTCCGCCCCTTTCATACAAACATCGTCATCATATCCATCCACGGCAATGCGACGGCTGCGACGCAGCCGCCGACGAGCGCGAAAATCACGACATAGGCTGCCGGTTCCGC
This sequence comes from uncultured Selenomonas sp., assembly GCA_902780535.1. Classification (GTDB taxonomy): domain Bacteria; phylum Bacillota; class Negativicutes; order Selenomonadales; family Selenomonadaceae; genus Selenomonas_C. The sequence goes on from CACZFT010000020.1 coordinate 7,598, forward strand.
CATCGCCTGCAAGCGCGCCGCATGGTTCTCCGCCGCCTGCGCCGCATAGTCCGCGCCGCGGCCGAGCATCATCGGCAGGCAGCCGGCCAGCTCGCCCGTCCGCAAGAATTCGAGCAGGACATGCGGAAGCGACGGCTCGCCCGACAGCAGTTCCGAGAGCGCAAAGCCGCTCTGGATGCCGCGCGCCGCGCGGTCGAGCACACGCTCGATGGCGCGGTTGTCCGCGACGGACGACGCGGCCTTCACCGCCTCGTCCAGCGGGATGCCGCACGAGACCAGCACCGAGAGCGCCCGGTACGTCTTTCCCCAGACGACCTCGCGCCGGAGCCTGCCGAAAAGCGGCCCGAAAAGCCGCCAGCGGTCGATGCGCTCGCGCACCTGCGGCCGCTGCGCCAGCAGGCGGACGCCTGCAAAAAGAAAGACCGCTGCCGCCACAAGCCCTGCCGCATCCTCGCGTGCCAGCGCTCCGATGTCGAGCAGGAGCTGTGTCGGCCACGGAAGCTCCGTCTGCATGCTCAGGAAGAGGTCCGAGAACGCCGGCAGCACGAAGCCGATCAGGAACGCCGCAATCGCCACGGTTTCCACAAAGAGAATCATCGGATACGCCAGCACGGTCTTGAGTTTTTCCCGTGCCCGATGCTGCTCCTCCATCCATCCGGCCAGTTCCGCGACCATCTCGGGCAGGCGGCCCGCCTGCTCGCCGACGGCCACCATGCCGACGGCCACGGGCGAGAAAACATCTTCATGACGCTGCAAGGCTTTCGAGAACGGCTGGCCTTCGGCAATCCTCTGCTGAAGGCCGCGCACGAACGCCTGCCTGCGTCCCTCTTCCTCCCCCGCGAGCGCGCCGAGGCTCTCGTGAAGCGACATGCCAGCCGAGAGCAGCACGGCGAGCTGCCGGAAGAACGGGCCGGCCTGCGTGCGCGAAAACGGGCGCTGGAAGATCTCAGGACATCGCCATCGCCGCTCCCGCTTCTTCTGCAGGCGCGACACGAACAGCCCGCGGGCACGCATCTCGCGCACGGCCTGCGCCTCGCTCTCGGCGACGAGCTCGCCGACGGCCAGCGTCCCGTCCATCTGCCGCGCCCGATACGAAAAGACTGCCATACGTCACTCCCCTATGAGTTCCTGGACGCCCGCCTGCGTCAGCACACCTGCCTGCAGCAGCCGCTGCCCTTCCTGAGCAAACGTTGTCATGCCGAGGCGCGCGCCCGAGAGCATGGCCGATGCGATCTGCTGGTCGTCTGCCGTGCGGATCATGTGGCAGATGGCCGGCGTCCGAAGCAGAAGTTCGTAGACAGCCCGGCGTCCCTCTCGCACGCGGACAAGGCGCTCTGAAGCGATGGCCGTCAGCGAAGCGGCAAGCGACGCCCGCACGGAGCCCTGTTCCTCTGCGGGAAAGAAATCCGCGAGCCGCTGCGGCGCTTCTGCCGCCGTCCGCGCATGAATCGTCGAGAGCACGAGCGTCCCCGCTTCGGCCGCCGCGATTGCCGCACGGATCGTCTCGCGATCGCGCAGTTCAGAAATCAGCAGGACATCGGGGTCTTCGCGCAGCGCGCTGCGCACGGCCGCATCAAACGCCGTAAAATCCCGCCCGAGCTCGCGCTGATGAAAGATGCTGCCGTCCTCATGATAGAGAAATTCCACGGGGTCTTCGAGCGAAATGCAGTGCAGATGGCGCCGTCTCGCCATCGCGAGAAGCAGCGCGGCCAGCGTCGTGGATTTTCCAGAGCCTGTTCTGCCACAGAGCAAAATCAATCCATGACGTGCTTTTGGCAGCTTTGCCAGCCCTTCGGGCGCCCCGATTTCTTCGAGTGTCGGAATCCGCTCGGGCAGCAGGCGGAACGCCAGCGCCTCCCGGCCGCCCGCCATATACGCATGGCCGCGCAGCCGCCGCCCCGCAAACGAAAGAGAGAAATCCACATCTTCCTTCGCCTGCTGAAGGCGGCGCAGAAGTCCTGCCTGCCCGCCGAGCCATGCGCCGAGCGACATGGCCGGCAGCCAGCCGACCGGCACAAGTTCGCCATCTTTTCGCAGGAACGCAGGCGCATCGGGCGTCAGATGCAGGTCGGAGCCCTCGCGCCCGACCAGGAGGCCGAGCAGCGCCTCGACCGTCATCGCTTCATGTTCCACCGAGCATCCGCCTCACTTCCTCCCATGTCGTCTCGCCCGCGAGCACTTTCGCGCGGCCGTCTTCGCGCATCGTCCGGAGCCCCGCTTCTTTCGCGAGCTTCCGGAGTTCTTCGATTTCCACGCCGCGCACGATTTCCGCGCGCATCCTCTCCGTCAGCACGAGCACCTCCGCGAGCACCATGCGGCCGCGATAGCCCGTCCCATGGCAGGCGGGGCAGCCGCGCCCGCGATAGAGCGTCGTCCCGACGGGAACGCCGAGCACTTCCGCCTTCCCTGCATCGGCTGCATACGCTTCGCGGCAGTCCGGGCAGATGCGGCGCACGAGCCGCTGCGCGATGACACCGCGCAGCGTCGCGGCCAGAAGATACGGCGGCAGATGCATCTCAAGCAGGCGCAGCACCGCGAGGCATGCATCGTCGGCGTGCAGCGTCGTCAGGACGCGATGACCTGTCAGCGCCGCGCGGAGTGCCACTTCTGCCGTCGCCTCGTCGCGCATCTCGCCGACCGCGAAGATTTCGGCATCGAGACGCAGGACATGACGGAATGTTTCTGCAAATGTCATGCCCGCTTCCTCGCGCACGGGAATCTGCAGGACATCTGGCAGGAGGTACTCCACGGGATCATCGAGTGTGACGATGCTCGTCTCTTCGCGATTGAGCTCGGAAAGACCGGCATAAAGCGTCGTCGTCTTTCCGGCGCCCATCGGGCCAACCCACGCCGTGATCCCAGAAGGATGCGCGAGCAGGGCACGGATGCGCGCCTCGTCTTTCTCCGAAAAGCCGAGCGCTCCGAGCTGCCAGACATGGCCATCGCGCGGCAGAAGCCGCAGGACAATCGCCTCGCCATGAATCGACGGCATCGTCGCCGCGCGCACATCGATGTCGCCCGCATCCCCCTTGCGGGCGAACGTGAACCGGCCGTCCTGCGGCTCACGCGCCTTGCTGACGTCCATCTTCGCGAGCACTTTGATGCACGACAAAAAGACGGCATAAACCCGTTTGGGGAGTTCATGCCGTCTTTGGAGCAGTCCGTCGATGCGGACGCGGATGCGCACGCTGGAAGCCTGCGGTTCCACATGGATGTCGCTTGCGCCTTCGTCCGCCGCCTCAGAGAGCACAGCATCGACGAGCGCTTTGACAGGAGAGACTTCTCCCGTCATGCGTGCCGGGGCGCTGCCATGCATCTGCGCTTCCTGCTGATCGATGGCGCGGAGCGCCTGCTGCACGAGCTGATGAAACTGCATATCTTGCTGCACTTCCGCCATGCTCATGCCCTTCTTTCATTCAAACTCACAGATTTGAATCTTGCTTTAGGGTCATTGTATCGCAATTTCACACAACTTGCAAGCGCTATATAAAGTTTTCACGAGAAATATTTCAGAATCTGTTAAATCATGCTTCCGCACGTGCGGCCTCGACGGCCGAACGTGCCTGCTCAGCGTTCATGAGGATCTCGCGCGGCTTGCTGCCGTGCGCGGGGCCGACGATGCCGAGCTCGCACATCGTATCAATGAGACGTGCGGCACGCGCATAGCCAATCGAGAAGCGGCGCTGGATGCCGCTTGACGAGGCGATGCCCGTCGCGAGCACGCTGTCCACGGCTTCGTCGAGCAGCTCGTCGATCTTCGGCTTGCTGCGCTTGCCTTTCTTGCCGCTGTCCTCTTCTTCCTCCATGGCTTTTTCCGTGAAGGCGACGATTTCCTCGTCGGGCTCGGCGGCCTGTCCCTGCGCGCGGATAAAATCAAGCAGGCGCTCGACTTCTTCATCGCTGATGAATGCGCCCTGCACGCGGCGGGGCTTCGCCGCGCCGACGGGATAGAACAGCATGTCGCCCTTGCCGAGCAGCTTTTCTGCGCCGCTCGCATCGAGGATCGTGCGCGAGTCGATCTGGCTGGAAACCGCAAACGAGATGCGCGACGGGATGTTCGCCTTGATGATGCCCGTGATGACATCGACGGACGGACGCTGCGTCGCGAGCACCATGTGGATGCCCGCCGCGCGGGCTTTCTGCGCGAGGCGGCAGATGGCGTCCTCGACGTCGTGCGGCGCGACCATCATGAGGTCGGCCAGCTCGTCGATGATGATGACGATGGCTGGCATCTTCGCATCGGGGAAATGTTCGTTGTACGTGCCCATGTTGCGCACGTTGTGCTCGGCGAACTTCGCGTAGCGCTTCTCCATCTCCTGCACGGCCCAGTTCAGCACGGAAGCCGCTTTCTTCGCCTCCGTCACGACCGGCACCATGAGGTGCGGAATGCCGTTGTAGTTCGAGAGCTCGACCATCTTCGGGTCGATGAGGATGAACTTGACTTCGTCGGGCTTTGCCTTGAACAGGATGCTCGTAATCAGCGTGTTGATACAGACAGACTTGCCGCTGCCCGTCGCGCCCGCGACGAGGAGATGCGGCATCTTCGCGAGATCGGCGAAAATCGGCTGGCCGCCGATGTCCATGCCGAGGCCGCACGTCAGTTTCGACTTTGCCTGCTCGAACTTCGGATTCTCGAGGACTTCGCGCAGGCGCACGCCTTCGAGCTCCTTGTTCGGCACCTCGATGCCGATGGCGGCTTTGCCCGGAATCGGCTCGATGCGCACAGAAAAGGCCGCAAGCGAGAGCGCGAGGTCATCGGCGAGATTCGTGATCTTGCTGACCTTGACGCCCGGCGCAGGCTCGAGCTCGTAGCGCGTGACGGCCGGGCCGTGGCACGCGTTGATGATTTTCGCATCGACATGGAAATCATGGAGCGTCTGCGAAAGTGTCTGCGCATTCTCCTGAATCTCCATCTCGAGCGCCGTATTCTGCTTCTTGACCTTCTTCTCGAGGATGTCCGTCACCTTTGGCAGGACATACGGCGGCGGTGGCGGCGTCTCAGGCTGCGCGGGCGGGTGCTCGGGCGCATCTTCGTTTGCAAAATGCGCGCCCATGCTGCCCGGCTGCGTCAAAGTGCTGTACTCCGGCGCTTTCGCGAGATGGTTGACGCCATCTGCGCCTGCCTTGACGGCCACGCCAGCGGCACTTGCGGCACCTGTGGCGCTGACGTCACTTGCTGTGCCCGCCCCGGCACCGATGGCAGCCGCCGCTTCGGCAGCATCGGCGACACCGGCCGCCGCCAGAGCTTCGATACCTTTGCGCGCCTGGTCGTCCTCGTCTTCGTCATTCTTCGGCGAATCCTCCGCACTGCGCGCGCCATAGTCAATGGAAAACTGCGGCGGCTCGGGCTCAGATTCGGGTTCCGGCTCGGTCTCCCAGGAAACCTTGTCGTCCGCCAATCCCTGCACGGGTACCGAGGATTCCATCGGTTCTGGTGTTGCCGCCGTTCCTGCGGGTGCCTGCTCGGCAACCGGCAGCTCGGAAAAGCTGTCATCATCTTCCTGATTATAGAACGAATGTGCGTTCTGATGCTCGCGAATCTTGCGGGCAACGCCTTCGCTCGCGCGTTCGCCGACTTCGACGGCCTTGTCATATCCCGCGACGACGGCCTGTCCTGCCGCATGACCGGCGACCTGCGCGCCCACCGCCACGGCCTTGCCTGCGACCTGTGCGCCCTTCTTCGCCGCATCCTCGGTCTTGAGCAGTCCCTTGCCGAGCGACCACGACGTCGCAAGCAGCACAGAGCCGATGAGCCCCGCGCCAATCACGATGATGCCGCCCGTCACGCCGAAGAATTTCCGCACGAAGAACACGATGCCGCCGCCGAGCAGGCCGCCGCCCGTCGGCAGATTCTGCGGCAGGATTTCCGCGCCCGCCGCGACCATGAAGTGATGGTACGCCGCGAGCGCGAGCGCATAGAATGCCGTGATGCCGAAGAACCGCAGCGAATAATGGATGCCGTGATGCTTCGTCATGTACTGCCAGCCGACGAGCAGGATCAGCAGTACGACGACGAACGCGCCGACGCCGAACATGTAATGCAGGAACCGCGCGAAATAGATGCCGACGAACCCGACATTGAGCCCCGCAAGGCCGCAGGCCGAAATGATACCGGCCGCGAAAATGGCCAGGCCGAGCAGTTCGTAGCGGCGGTCAGGATTCGCGGGCGCCGACGATTTGCTGCTCCGCTTCCGCGTTGTTTTTTTGGCAACTGTCTTTCTTGCCAAAGTATCACCTCTGAAAAAAGACTGCTGTACTGCGCTGAGTACAGCAGTCTCCATCTTATTTCGTCAGACGCTCAGCGCATTTCTGCGCTTCGTACTTGATTTTTTCCTCGTCGAGCGTCTTGAGCTCGCGATGCTGCATGAGCACCTTGCCGTCGCAGATGACGGTATCGACGTCGGCGGCACTGCCCGAATAGACGAGCAGCGAGACCTCGTTGAAGCGCGGCACCCACGCCGCGCCCTTCATGCTGACGAGCACGATGTCGGCTTTCGCGCCAGCTTCGAGGCGGCCGATGCCGTCGAGACCGACGGCTTTCGCACCGTACTCCGTGCCCATCTTGAGCGCTTCGAATGCCGGAACGGCCAACGGATCGTATTCGTTGACCTTGTGCAGCAGCGCCGCGAGCTGGACTTCCTGCAGCATGTCGAGGTTGTTGTTCGACGACGTGCCATCCGTGCCGAGCGCGACCGTCACGCCCTCTTTCAAGAGGCGCGGCACCGGCGCGATGCCGCTCGCGAGCTTCATATTGCTGCCCGGATTGTGTACGACGCGGATATGATGTTTCTTGATGATGGCGATTTCGTCATCCGAGAGATGCACGCAGTGCGCGGCCAGCGTCGGGCTCTCGAAGAGGCCCGTGTCCTCAACGTACTCGAACGGGCGCTTGCCATACTGCTTCGTGATCTGCTCGATCTCAGCCTTCGTCTCATTCATGTGGATATGGACTTCCGCACCGAGGCGCTGCGCTGCCGCCGCGACCTTCTTGAGGAAATCGGGCGGGCACGTATACGGCGCATGCGGGCCGAACATGACCTTGATGCGGCCATTCGCCGCGCCATGGTAGTCCTCGTAGAGCGAGATATTTTCTTCGATCTTCTTTTCGCCATCCGGCGCGACGCCGATGATGCCGCGCGACAGCACGCCGCGCATGCCGGACTCCGTCACGACATCGGCGACGCGCTCCATGAACGGCCCGTACATGTCGGCAAACGTCGTCGTGCCGCTCTCTAGCATCTCGACGGCCGCGAGGGCAGCGCCCCAGTAGATGTCGTTCGAGATCATCTTTGCCTCGACAGGCCAGATGTGGTCATTGAGCCACGTCATGAGTTCCATGTCGTCGGCATAGCTCCGCAGAAGCGTCATGGACGCATGCGTATGCGCGTTGACAAAGCCTGGAATCGCCAGCATGTCTTTCGCGTCGATGGTCTGCTCGGCGATGAAGTCGGCCGGCGCCTCGCCGATCGCGAGGATTTTCGAGCCCTCGACGGCGATATTTGCATTTTTCGTCTGCCCGTCCGGCAGCACGACCGTTGCATTCTTGATCAGAAGGTTCATCTGCAAAAAGCCTCCAAAATGATGGAAATTATTCGAGATTCAGGTACTTGCGCTGCTCTTCCGTCAGCGTGTCAATCTTCACGCCGAGCGCTTCGAGCTTGATGTTCGCGAGGCGCGTGTTGATTTCTTCCGGCATGAGGTAGACGTCGTTCTTGAGTTCCTCATGATGCTGCAGCAGGTGGAGCTGCGAGAAAAACTGCACGCCGAACGACAGATCCATGATTTCTGCCGGATGGCCATCGCCTGCCGCGAGGTTGACGAGGCGGCCTTCCGCGAGCAGATAGAGCTTGCGGCCGTCGTTCGTGACGAACTCTTCGATGTTCGGCTTGACCGTGCGGCGCGATTTCGAGACGGATTCGAGCTCGGGGATGTTGATTTCGCAGTCGAAATGGCCGGCATTCGCCATCATCGCGCCATCCTTCATGCTCTCGAAATGCCACTTGCGGATGATGTCCTTGTCGCCCGTCAGCGTCAGGAAGATGTCGCCGATCTTCGCGGCTTCGTCCATCGGCATGACGCGGAAGCCGTCGAACACAGCTTCGATGGCCTTGATCGGATCAACTTCCGTGATGATGACGTTCGCGCCGAGGCCGCGCGCACGCATGGCGCCGCCCTTGCCGCACCAGCCATAGCCAGCGATGACGACATTCTTGCCCGCGATGACGAGGTTCGTCGCGCGCATGATGCCTTCCCACGTCGACTGGCCCGTGCCATAGCGGTTGTCAAAGAGGTATTTGCAGTAAGCGTCGTTCGCCGCAATCATCGGGAACGCGAGCTTGCCGGCTTTCGCAAGGCCGTGCAGGCGATGGACGCCCGTCGTCGTCTCTTCCGAGCCGCCGAAGACCTCTGGGAGCTGCCCGCGGCGCGTCGTATGCAGCGTGTTGACGAGGTCGCCGCCATCGTCGATGAGCAGCTGCGGATGCGTGTCGAGCGCCTTGTTGATGAAATCGAAATACTCCTCGTTCGTGCAGTCATGCCAGGCAAAGACCTTGATGCCGTCTTCGACGAGCGCCGCTGCGACATCGTCCTGCGTCGAAAGCGGATTGCTGCCCGTGATGGCAACCTCCGCGCCTGCATGCGCAAAGACCTCCGCCATATACGCTGTCTTCGCCTCAAGATGCAACGTGATTGCCATGCGGATGCCCTTGAACGGCTTCGTCTTCGAGAACTCCTTGTCCACCGCATTCATGACCGGCATGAAGTTCTTGACCCACTCAATCTTGTCATGGCCCGAAGGAGCAAGCTTAATATCACGAATCATGGATTCCATCAAAAGATACCTCCTTGAAATCAATCATACGTTCTTATTCTATATGAAAAAGCCGCCCATTTCAAGCGCGGGCGGCTCCTTCTTTATTTTCCTCTGCTTTCTTCTATCGCAGCGTAATCCGTCAAGTCCGCATGCAGCGGCGTGACGGAGATGCCGCCCTGATCGACCGTGTAGAGGTCGGTATGCGGCCCGTTGTCGGAGTCGAGGATTTTCCCGGCGACCGTATAGAAAATCCGGCCGTCCTCCTTGACCTCCTGCTGGAACGCATTCTCGTAATCGCGGCGTCCGAGGCGGCTGACGGCGAACTCCGTCGAGGCGAGACGCGCGGGAAAATTCACGTTGAGGAAGAACGGCGCGTCTTTTTCCACGCGGCGGCGCTCCATTTCCTCTTCGAGGAACGGCCGTACGAGCTCGGCCGCGAGCTCGTACGGATATTCCGCATCGATGTCGAGCGAGACGGCCGCCGCGCTCATGTCGTGGAGGTATCCCTCCATCGCCGCGCCGACCGTGCCCGAGTACAGCACGTCCGTCGCGAGGTTCGCGCCGCGGTTGATGCCCGAGAGCACGAGGTCGATCGGGCGGTTCGGGTCCATGAGCGCTTCGAGGAACAGCTTGACGCTGTCCGTCGGCGTGCCCGCGATGCGCCATGCCGCGACGGCGCCGAGTTCGAGCGCGACGCCGGGCATTTCCTCGACCTCGATGGGACGCCGCACATTCAGCGCATGCGCCATGCCGCTCTGCTCATGCCACGGCGCGGCGATGTAGACTTCGTGCTCTTTCGCGCACTCGGCCGCGAGCGCCCGCAGGCCCTCGGATTCGATGCCGTCGTCGTTCGAAATCAGGATGCGCATGTCATGCTCCTTTCACCGTCGCGTTAAACTTCTCGATCATCTTCTCGGGCTTGTACGATTCCTTTGCCTTGCGCAGGCCCGGCAGGCCCATGTCTTCCTCGCGGTTGATATACGTCATATTGCTCCACGCATGCTCGACGAAGCCCTGGTTGATGGCAGGATACGCGCCGCGCACGTTCGGGTCGGCCTTTTCGACATGGATGACGGCCGTGTCCGTGTTGAGCGCCTCGCCGAACGTGAACGCCACGACGCGACCATCAATGCGGATGACGCCGCCCTTAAGCTGGAAAGCCTCGTAGTTGTCGAAGACCTCATGAATTGCCGCACGCTCGTAGCCGATGAACGGATCGTTCTGCAAATCCTCGGAGCGCATGGCATACCAGCTCTCAAGCTCCTTGCGGCAGGCCGGAATCAGGTCGCTCGTAATTGGCAGGTACTCGGCCTGCGGATAGAGCTTGTGGAACGCATTGAGATGATTCTTCTTCGAATGCAGCTTGCGGCCGGAAAGCGAGATGAGCTTTTCGGCAAGATAAACATAGTCCGCATTGTCGCGGTCGTCCTTGACATCGAATGATGCGAGCGACTGCCCTTCCCCCTGAAGGTATGCCGCATAATCTTTTTCGAGTCCCATGAGGTAGACAGGGCGTCTCTGCTCCTCAAAGAACGCGAGAATCTTCTTCGTCGCCTCCGGCCATTTTTCCGGCTTGCAGAATGGCTGCAGCGACGCGAGCACGCCGTCGTACTCGTTGATCATGTAGAGCACATCGTCCTCCACTTTCCACTGGATGTGGTAAGGCGTACGCCATGTAGAAATTCGTGAAGTTCAGATGGCTGTTCTCATAATATCTGGCATGAAAGAATTTGTCGAGGACGGGCTTGTCCTCTTTGCCGAGCATCTTGAAGTCTATGATCATCAACCCCTTATCTGTCAATTGCTCCCCTTATCATAGCATGATTGTCAATGATTTTCGGTAACAAAGTCACACCGTCACGAAAAGGCAGGCCGACGGCCTGCCTTTCCAAAGCTTCTTTGATGCTTATTTGTAGTATGCCACGCCCGCTTCGAACAGCTGCTGATCCTTATCGCCCGGGACGTTCTTTGCAACATCTTCGCCGATGCGCTCGGAATGGCCCATCTTGCCGAGGACGCGGCCGTCGGGGCTCGTGATGCCTTCGATGGCGTCGACGGAGCCGTTCGGATTCCATGGAATCGCCATGGACGGCTTGCCGTCCGCATCGACGTACTGCGTCGCGATTTGGCCGCGCATGCGGAGCTTCGCGAGCACCTCGCTGTCGGCAACGAAGCGGCCTTCGCCATGCGAGACGGCGATGCGGTGGACGTCGCCGACCTTGACATTATTGAACCACGGCGAGAGGTTCGACGCGATGCGCGTCGAGACCATGCACGAGACGTGGCGGCCGAGCGTGTTGTGCGTCAGCGTCGGCGAGTTGTCCGCGAGGTCGCG
>CACZFT010000021.1 GCA_902780535.1 uncultured Selenomonas sp.
GCGCAGGGTGACAATGTCAAATTCGGCGGCGTCACGTACACGGCTACGGCTGGCACGGACATCAAGATCGACAGCAAAGGCACGGTCACGGGCGCGACGAAGACGGACGTCCTGACGGTCAGCGCCGCCAAGGACACTACGGCTACTGTCACGCTCGACGAATCCTACAAGGGCAAGCTCACTGTCGACAAGGCTGGCAAGGGCACGGTCAACGTCGTCGGCCTCACGAATCTCGACAACCTCACGGCTGAGGGCACGAACTACACTGTCGATACGTCCAAGGCTACGCTTTCTGCTGACAGCATCAAAGCTACGGTTGGTAGTGAAAATGTCACGTATGGCGCGAAAAACATCGTCATTGCCAAGGGCGAGCTTTCCTCCAACCAGGCTTACTACACGGCAACAATCAAAGACAAAGGCGCGGACAGCAAGGCGAGGACGACGAACTATGCTTGGTCGAAGTTCGATGGCGATGTCACGATCGACCTCAGCAGCTCCAAAGATGACTACAAAGTCCTCACGGGCACGAAGGGCGCTAGCACGGTGCTGACGGGTGCTGGTAAGGACTCCATCATTGCGAACACGAATGATACGGTCAATGCTGGCAAGGGCGATGACGTTATCACGGTCAGCGGTGCTGGCGTCACGATTGTCAAGAACCAGAATACGAACAATGATTCGGTTACGGGCTTCGCGGCTGGCTTCGACTCCACGAAGGCTGATGTTGTGAAACTCGACAATGCTTCTGGCCTCGCGAAGACGGCAATCGATAGCGTTGCAGCTGCAGTACCTGGCGGCGCTACGACGTATGATGTCACGCTCTACACGTCCTCCACGAAAAACTCCGGCGTCAATCTGAAGGCGGCTGGCGAGTCGCAGTATCTCGCGAAAGTCAAGATTGCGACGGGCGACGATGGCGTCAAGAACTACGAGTTCATCGCCAACACGCGCAACAAGCAGACAGGTGCCTTTGAGCATCTCCAGACGATTGATGCGGATGCAGATGTCGTTTATGGTTCCGATGTCGACGGTAGCGGCGTGAAGCTCGAGTCCAAGACGACGGACACGAACCCGATCACGGTCATCAACCTCTCTGGCATCAACAATGCCAAGATTGGCGACAAGCGCACGTATGGCAACATCAGCTACATCGATGCATCGACGTCCACGACGGACAATGTCCTCGTTTCGTCCGGCACGATGAATTCTGAAATCAAGGCTGGATCCGGCAAGTCCTCCATCTGGGGCGGCGTTTCTACGGTCAGCGGCGCTACGGCTGCGAACGACCTGTTCACGCTCCATGCAACGGGCGACAAGAAAGACCATGGCGTTGCAACAATCTTCACAGGCGCTGCAAACGGCAAGGATACGGTTGTCAACTACAGCGGCAAGACGGGCGATCTCGTCTATGCTTATGGCGACAACAAGCTCACAAGCCTGACGGAGAATGTCCAGCAGGGCTACATCACGCTCGGTTTCCAGGATGGTACGGAGCTCTCGCTCAGCACGGATAAGACGACGAATAAGACGGCTGACACGACGGACACGACGCTCAACATGTATGCAACGGCATGGGGCGATTCTGTGAAGGCTCAGGTCGGCACGTACATGACGGCTTCGAAAGATACGGCTATCTACTACGCAACGCGTAGCGCTACGCTCGAAGTTACGAACGACTTCGATGGTGACAAGCTCTGGCTCTATCAGGAAGTCAAGAAGGACGGCTATACGAACGCCAAGGTCAATGGCCGCAACACGGATCTCATCATCGACGCTACGAGCCGTACGAACGATGTCAACATCGCTGGCACGTCCAAGAACGACACGATTCGCGCTGGCCAGGGCACGAACGCCCTCTTCGGCGGTGCTGGCACGGATGCCCTCTATGGCAACGCTGATGGCCAGACGACGTTCTACTTCGGCAAAGACCTCGGTGCGAACACGACGGTCTATGTTGCGAACGAGGCTGACAAGGTTGTCCTCTACAACGTGACGGCAAGCGACCTCACGACGACGGAGAACGTTGTCGATTCCGAGGGTACGCTCTCGCTCTCGCTTACGGATGGCTCGAAGCTCACGGTCAAGAACTTCACGACAATCGGCAGCACGCTTTCGCTCTCTGGCACGGATTACACGTACGATTCCACGGGTTCCAAGCTGACGGCAAAGGCAAAGGCATAAGCTGATAACTCCGATAACTTCATAACGAACAAAACGGAAGCTCCCAGACGCGGGAGCTTCCGTTTTGTTCTATTTGCGATACTTGCTTTTTCTAGCGCTTTTTGCGATAATGAGGAGTACAGTGAAAAAAGGAGAGATACATTTTGCCAGAACAGATTGATTGGACGGGCGCGGGAGGTGCTGGGGCGCTGGTCGCGGGCATCAGCCAGCGCGGCGGGCAGGTGCCGGAGGCGGCGGCGCGCGAGCTCGCGCGGACGCTGCGCGACACGTCCTTTACCTGGGATGCAGCCATCCGCTTCGCGCGGCGGTGCAAGTTCCATGCGACATTGCATACCATCACGTTTGACGAACTGAAGGAGATGCCGACGCCGGCCGTCATCCGTTTCCAGTCGGGGAAGTATGCGCTGCTCGGCGTGCACAGCGACGAGGTCGTGTTCTTCCTCGATATGGAGCGCGACCAGCCGCTCGCCATGCCCGTCACGCAGTTCCGCGAGGTCTGGACGGGCGAGGTGCTCGTGCTGACACCGAAACTGACATGGAAGGCGCTGCGCGAGAAATACAACCTCGACTGGTTTTATGAAGTCATCTGGCACTACCGCCGGCTGTTCGGCGAGGTGCTCGTGGCGTCGTTCTTCCTCCAGGCCATGGGCATCCTGATGCCGCTGTTCACCCAGGTCGTCGTGGACAAGGTCATCGGCAATGACGGCCTGTCGACGCTGACGGTACTCGGCGTCTCGATGCTCGTGCTGCTCTTCATGCAGTCGGGGCTGACGTACCTGCGCACGTATATCCTGAATTTCGCGACGACGAAGCTCGACGCCATCCTCGGCACGCGGCTGTTCCGCCACTTGATCAGCCTGCCTGTGCCATATTACGAGCACCGGCGCGTCGGCGAGACGATGCTGCGCGTCAACATGATGGCCGGCATCCGCCAGTTCCTGACGGGCACGACGCTGACGACGATGCTCGACGCGTTGTTCTCTGTCGTGTTCGTCGCGGTCATGCTCTACTACAGTGTGAAGCTGACGGTCATCGCGCTCGTCATCATCCCGCTGTTCCTTTTCCAGACGATCCTCGTCATCCCGATTTACCAGAAGAAGCTGCGCGAGGCGTTTGGCGCGCTGTCGGCGCAGCGGTCGTTCCTCGTCGAGGCCGTGACGGGCATGGCGACGGTGAAGGCGCTCGCCATCGAGCCGCAGTTCATCCGCCGCTGGGAGACGACGCTCGCGCGCTACGTGGGCAAGAATTTCCACCTGCAGTCGCTCGCGCTCGTCATCAATTCGACGAACGGCATCATCCAGACGATCTCGACGCTCTTGATCTTCTGGTTTGGCGGCTACATGGTCATGGAGAATACGTTCACGCTCGGCCAGCTGATCGCGTTCCAGATGCTGTCGGCGCAGGCCGTGGGGCCTTTGGTGCGCATCTTTTCGCTGTGGCCGCAGATCCAGGAGACGGCGTTTGGCCTGACGGCGCTCGGCGACATCCTGCACTCGCATGTGGAGCCGGTGCTCGCGCCGGTGCAGCCGCAGGCGGCGATGAGGGGGGCGATCGAGCTCCAGGATGTGACGTTCCGCTACCGGCTCGACCTGCCGCCGGCGCTGTCGCATGTGTCGCTAAAGATCGAGGCGGGGCAGAAGATCGGCATCGTCGGCCGCTCGGGCTCGGGCAAGTCGACGCTCGCGTCGATCATCGAGAAGATCTACCTGCCGGACAGCGGCACGGTGACGATCGACGGCAATGATCTGAAGACGACGCAGTACCCGTGGATCCGCCAGCAGATGGGCGTCGTCATGCAGGACAACTATCTCTTTGACGGGTCGATCCGCGACAATATCGCGGCCGGGCGGCCGGCGGCGTCGATGGCCGAGGTCATGCAGGCGGCGCAGCTCGCGGGCGCACATGAATTCATCCTCGAGCTCGACGAGGGGTATGATACGCGCGTCGGCGAGCGCGGCGCGGGGCTCTCGGGCGGGCAGCGGCAGCGCATCGCGATCGCAAGGGCGCTGCTCACGAACCCCCGAATCCTCATCTTTGATGAGGCGACGAGCGCGCTCGACTACGAGTCGGAGAAGCAGGTCATGAAGAATATCGAGGGCATCGGCGGCGACCGCACGATGCTGATCATCGCGCACCGGCTGTCGACCGTCGCGCATTGCGACCGGATCTTCGTCGTGGACCACGGGGAGATCGCGGAGGAAGGGACGCCAGACGAGCTGCTCGCGTCTGGCGGGCTCTACAGCAAACTTTATCAGCAACAGAATCCGCAATCGTAAGGCTCCCTCTCTGAGGGAGCTGTCAGCGAAGCTGACTGAGGGAGTAGTAGGGAGCAGAAGCCGAACGAGAGATTCGTTGTAGCTGAAGGACTTTAGAGGCGATGAGATGATTCGTCTGGCTACAGCATCCTACTACTCCTTCCACCGCTTCGCGGTCCCCCTCCCTCAGAGAGGGAGGCTGGAGTTTGAGAGCTCTTTGCCTCCTTCTGAGGGAGAGGCTTGGGTTTGAATAAAGAGGTAATGATATGAAACTAACACAACTATGGAAGCGCTTCCTCGGGGAGGACCAGGATGCGCAGGAGACGGAGTTCTTGCCGTCGATCCTCGAGGTGACAGAGCAGCCGGCGTCTCCTGTGGGGCGCGCGGTGCTCTGGACGCTGGTGGCGCTCCTCATCGTCGGCGGCATCTGGGTCTGCGTCGGCGAGGTCGACGAGGTGGCGGTCGCGAATGGCAAGGTCATCCCAGTCGGCAATGTGAAGATCGTGCAGTCGCAGAACAAGGGCGCGATCAAGGAGCTCGACGTCAAGGAGGGCGACTATGTCGAGGAGGGGCAGACGCTCCTCGTGCTCGACACGACGAAGACGCAGGCCGATGTCGACCAGCTGAAGAAGCAGGCGGCGTACTATGGCATGACAGTCGACCGCCTGCAGGCGGAGATGCAGGATGCGCCTTTCACGCCGCCGGCAGACCCAGAGGGCCTCTTGGAGCGCAAGGACATCGAGGCGCAGGTGACGCTGTATGAGAGCCGCCGCGCCAAGCTCGCGGCCGACCAGGAGAAGAACCTCGCAGCCGTGCAGCAGGCCGCGGCCGGCGTCGAGGGCTCGCAGGCGCAGCTCGCGAAGTACCGCGCGCTGCAGCAGGTCGCCGAGGAGAAGGAGGCCCGCCTGCAGGAGCTCATGGAAGAGGACGCGATCAGCTATTTCCAGCTGCTGGAAGCCCGCGCGACGCGCGTGGAGTACCAGCGCAATGCGGAGGCGACGGAGAAGTCGATCCTCGAACAGCAGGGCAAGCTGGCCGAGGCGCGCGACCTGCTCGCGACGACGGACTCGACGTATCGCCAGGACACGATGAGCCAGCTCGTCGAGGCGAAGGCGAAGTATAACGCGACGGAGGAAGAGCTGAAGAAGGCGGCGGACACGAACCAGCAGTCGGTCATCGTGGCACCGATTTCTGGCCGGGTGAACCAGCTGGCCGTGCATACGCTCGGCGGCGTGGTGTCGGAGGGCCAGGCGCTGATGATGGTCGTGCCGGACGATGCGACGCTCGAGATCGAGGCGTATGCGGACAACAAGGACATCGGCTTCATCCAGCAGGGCCAGTCGGCCGAGGTGAAGGTGGAGACGTTCAATTTCCAGAAGTACGGCATGGTGAACGCGACAGTGGACGAGATCTCGCCGGACGCGGGCAGCAATGTGCAGGACAAGGAGACGTACCAGAAGTACCGCCTGACGCTGGGCCTCGAGAATGATGACAGCGGCATCGACCTGACGCCGGGCATGAATGTCTCGGCGGAGATCAAGATCAAGAAGAAGAAGATCATCGACTTCTTCCTCGATCCGTTCCGCAAGTACAAAGACGAAGCATTGAGGGAGCGCTGATTCTATGGCAAAAATCGATACGGCGCTCGCGTGCCTCGTGAACGTCGCGGCGCATTTCAAGATCCCGGCGGACTACGGGCAGCTGGCGCGCGCCTATATCGTGGACACGCAGGGCGTGGACACGGTGGGGCTCTTGCGCGCAGCGCGCGACCTCGGGCTGAAGGCGCGGAAATTCTCGGGCGTGTCCGTGGCGCATCTCGCGAAGATGCCGCGGCCGTGCGTCTGCCGGCTGGCGAATGGGGCGTATGTGCTCTACCGCGGGCAGAACGAGGAAGGCGCGCCGCTGCTCTGGGATCCAGCTGCCGGGCGGCAGGGCTTCGCGAACCGCGAGGCATTCGCCGAGGAGTTCTCAGGCGAGGTCGTGCTTTTTGCGAAGCGCTTCGCCATCGAGAAGCTGAAGGACAAGGTCGAGAAGTTCGGCTTTGGCTGGTTCCTCCCCGTCGTGGGGAAGTACAAGGGCTTCCTCGTCAAGGTGCTGCTGATCTCGCTGATCTTGCAGGGCTTCGGCCTCTTGACGCCTCTTTTCACGCAGACGATCATCGACCGGGTGCTGACGCACCGAAGTGTCAGCACGCTCGACGTGATGCTGAGCGGCATGATCCTCGTGGCACTGTTCTCGCAGTGGATGAGCGCGCTGCGCGCGTATCTCTTCGTCAATACGACGAACAAGATCGACGTGACGCTGTCGGCGCATCTGTTCCGCAAGGTGACGGAGCTGCCAGTCAAGTATTTTGACAAGTGGCAGGTCGGCGACGTGGTGTCGCGCATGGGCGAGCTGGAGACGATCCGCGGCTTCCTCACGGGGCAGTCGCTGACGATCGTGCTGGACGTGGTGTTCGCCGTCGTGTATCTGACGGTGATGTTCCTGTACAGCTCGACGCTGTCGTACATCGTCTGGGCGACGATCCCTCTGTACATCATCCTGAATGCGGTCGTGGCGCCGATCTACAAGAAGCGCATCAATGAGCGGTTCCTGCTGGCATCGGAGCAGCAGTCGTTCACGATCGAGGCGATCACGGGCGTGCGCACGGTGAAGACGATGGGCGTCGAGCAGACGTTCGTCGAGCGGTATGAAGAGGTGCTGTCGCGCTATCTGAAGTCGGCACTGTCGGTGCTGAACATCGCGAATGCGGCGGGCTCGATCGGCACGTTCCTCCAGCTGGCGTTCAACCTCGCGATTCTCTGGATTGGTGCGTACCAGGTCATGGAGCGCAATCTGACGGTCGGCGAGCTGATCGCTTTCCAGATGCTGGCGGGGCAGGTCATCGCGCCAGTGCTGCGCCTCGTGAACATGTGGCAGTATTTCCAGCAGATCCGCGTCTCGATGGCGCGCCTCGGCGACATCATGGACGAGAAGAGCGAGCCAGCTTTTAATCCGAACCGCACGACGCTGCCGCAGCTGCGGGGCGAGGTGGTTTTTGACAAGGTGAATTTCCGCTACAAGGCGGATGGCAAGAATGTGCTGACGGATGTGTCGGTGAAGATCGAGCCGGGCGCGCATGTGGGCATCGTCGGGCGCTCGGGCTCTGGCAAGTCGACGCTGACGAAGCTGGTGCAGCGCCTCTATGTGCCGGAGAGCGGCCGCGTGATGATCGACGGCGTCGATATCGCGCAGGTCGAGACGGCATGGCTGCGGCGGCAGATCGGCATCGTGCTGCAGGAGAATTTCCTCTTCGCCGGGTCGATCCGCGAGAACATCGCGATCGCCATGCCGAACATCGACGACGAGGCGGTGCTGCGCGCGGCAAAGCTCGCGGGCGTCGATGATTTCGTGCGCGACATGCCGCAGGGCTATGATACGTTCGTCGGCGAGCGCGGCAGCCTGCTCTCGGGCGGGCAGCGGCAGCGCGTGGCGATCGCGCGGGCGCTGCTGCTCGATCCGCGCATCCTGATCTTTGACGAGGCGACGAGCGCGCTCGATACGGAGAGCGAGCAGAAGATCCTCGCGAACATGGGCGAGATCGTGAAGGGCCGCACGACGATCACGATCGCGCACCGCCTGTCGACGGTGCGCGGCTGCGACGCGATCCTGGCGATGGACCACGGGCGCATCGTGGAGGCCGGCACGCATGAGCAGCTGATGGCGCACAAGGGATATTATTATCATCTGTATATGGCACAGGAGTAAGATACATGAAGGTTCTTTTCATTCATCCGAATTTCCCGGCGCAGTTCTGGCATATCTCGAAGGCCATGGCGCAGATGGGCAACGAGGTCTTTTACCTGACGATGGCGACGAATGGCAACCGCCTCGGCGGGGTGAATCTCGCGATCTACAAGCGCGAGGGCGAGATGGCGAAGGACGGCCAGGGCGGCGCGGCGCAGCCGTACCTGAAGCCTGTCGAGGAGGCGGTGATCGACGGCGTGTCGGTCGCGCACGCGCTCGTGAAGCTGCGCGACGAGCATCATTTCGCGCCAGATGTGATCGTGGCGCATACAGGCTGGGGCTCGACGATGTACTGCAAGGATGTGTACCCGGATGTGCCGCTCATCGGGTATTTCGAGTGGTACTACAATGCGGTCGGCGCGGATGTGGGCTCGTTCCCGGGGGAGAAGGTCTCGCTCGAGGACAAGATCCGCCTGCGGACGCGCGATGCTTTCCATTTGGTGAATCTGGAGGCGTGCGATGTGCGCTTCACGCCGACGATGTGGCAGCGGTCGCAGTTCCCGGCGCACTGGCAGGAGGGGATGCAGGTCATCCACGAGGGCATCGATACGGAGTTCTGCCGACCGCAGGCGGGCCGCAAGCTGGTGCTGAAGAAGGCAGAGCAGCATGAGGCGCTGGACCTCTCCAAGGCGAAGGAGATCGTGACGTATGTGTCGCGCGGGCTGGAGCCGTACCGCGGGTATCCGCAGATGATCTCGGCGGCGGCAATCTTGACGCAGCAGCGTCCGGGGCTGCATGTGGTGATCGTGGGCATGGACCAGACGTGCTATGGCACGGAGCCGGGCAACGGGCAGACGTGGAAGCAGTACATGGATGACCGGGTGAAGTATGACAAGAAGCGCGTGCATTTCGTCGGGCATCTCGACCGCGAGGCGTACCGCATGGTGCTGCAGGCGTCGACGGTGCATGTGTACTACACGCGGCCGTTCATCCTGTCGTGGTCGATGCTGGAGGCGATGAGCTGCGGCTGTGCGCTCGTGGCGTCGCGGACGCAGCCCGTGGAGGAGGTCGTGCGCGATGGCGAGAACGGCCTGCTGGCGAATTTCCGCTCGCCGGAGCATCTGGCGATGCGGGTGGCGGAGCTGCTCGACGACCCGGAGCGGCGGCAGCGGCTCGGCAAGGCGGCGCGGCAGACGATCCTCGACCGCTATGATATGCATGATTGTGTGAAGAAGCAGATCAATATGATCTATGGAGCGATGAAGTAATGAGCGAGGAATACCAGAAGCTGGCGGCGCTCGTGCCGGCAGCGGCGCGGGAGGTCGTGGTGTTTGGCTGCACGCGGGAGGCTGTGGCGATGGCCGAGGCGCTCGGGCGCAGGAGCCCTGCGATGCGTGTGCATGGCTTCGCGGCGACGCGGGCGGAGGCGGCAGCTGTGGCGCCCTCTATGGCGTCGGTAGCGCGCGGACGCGCGGAGGATGTCGACCTGCTGGACTATGGCATCGCGGCGGCGGACTGCATCGTGTACACGCGGACGGCGTATCCGGATGTGACGCGGTCGTGCCTGGAGGTGCATCTCGAGGCACTGGCGCCGGGCGGGCAGATGGTGTTCTTCGTCGAGGATGATGTGGCGGCGCGGGCTGCGGCGCAGCTGCTGCCGGACGAGATGGGCAAGACGGCGACGCAGATCGGCGGCGTCTTTGTGCTACGCGCGACGCGGGAGCCGCAGATGACGGTGTCGGTGCAGACGCTCATCGGCGAGGCGCTGGCGACGGCGCGGGTACGCGTGGCGGAGCCGGATGCTTTCTGTGCGGCGGAGCCGGGATGGTTCTTCTCGGCGAGCTCGCAGGGGCGCGTGAATGCGGGGCTGGCACGGCAGCTGGACGCGAGCATCGTCGTGCGGCAGCGGACGGGGTTTGACACGCTGGAGATGGCGCAGCAGCAGACGGCGCAGCTCCTGGGGATGTTCGGCCTGATCGTGTACGAGATGGACGATCATCCGCTGCACTGGCAGGCGCGGTATGAGGCATCGCGGTATCTGGATTTCCGCGCGGCGCATGCGGTGCAGGTGTCGACGCCGGCGCTGGCGGAGGTCGTGCGGCCGTACAATCCGCATGTGATCGTGCTGGAGAACGAGCTCGCGGAGCTGCCGCCGGCGCGGGACTACGCAGCGGAGGCGGCAGCAAAGGACGGGCGCGTGACGATCTTCTTTGGCGCGCTGAACCGCGGCGCGGAGTGGCGCGAGCTCGTGCCGGTGCTGGAGCGCGTGGCGCAGAAGTACGGCGACAAGGTGGAGTTCGTCGTGCTGGCGGATACGGCGTCGTGCGCGGCGCTCCATGTGCCGCACAAGCGCGTCGTGGGGTCGCGGGAGGCGTATGACAGCCAGTTCGTGCCGTATGATGTGTACACGCAGGCGCTGCACAGCGCAGATATCGCGCTCCTGCCGCTGCATGACACGGTGTTCAACCGCGCCAAGAGCGATCTGAAGTTCATCGAGAGCGCCGGGCATGGCGCGGCGGTGCTGGCATCGCCGACGGTGTACGCGCGGACGATCGCGGATGGCTGTACGGGCTGCATCTATCGGGACAAGAAGGAGTTCCGCCGGAAGCTGGAGCGCCTGATCGAGGATGCGCGGTACCGGCGGGCGGTCGCGCGCGCGGCGTATGGCTATGTGCGCGACGAGCGGCTGCTGTCGCAGCACTACCGGGCGCGGCTGTCGGCGTATCGCGGGCTGATCGAGTACCGCGAGGAGCTGGAGCAGGAGCGCGCGGCGCGCGTGGCAGAGGCGCTGCGGGAGGTACCAGGTGCTGCTGGCGCGTCTGGGCGTGACGGAGGTGTGCTGTATGTCTGAGATGACGGAGCCGGAGGCGCGCGCTGTGGTGGCGCGGGCGTATGATGCGCTGCAGGCGCGGCTGCACGAGGCGGGCGCCATCCAGTTTGGCGAGATCCTCGGGACGATGGAGCCGGCGCTGCAGGCGGCGGGCTACCGTGCGCCGCACGCGGGGCCGATGCGGCTGCTCGTGCTGCGGCTGGACGACATCGGGGACAATGTGCTGATGAGCCCTTTTTTGCGGGAGCTGCGGCGGGACTTCCCACAGGCGGAGATCGACCTGATGGTGAAGCCGTCGGTGCTGCCGCTCGTGGAGCTGTGCCCGTATGTGGATCATGTGTACGCAGCGGACGGGGCGCCGGTGCCGGGGGCGCCGATGGAGGAGTATCTGCGCTGGATGCGCGCACTGTGCGAGCGGGTACTGTGGGCGCGGCGCTATGATGGCTGCCTGATGCCGCGCTGGGACGCGGACGAGCTGCTGACGGCAATCCTGTCGTATCTCTGCGGCGCGCGGGAGCGCATCGGCTACAGCCCGCGCGTGCACCGCTGGCGCGAGATGATGGACCGCGGTAATGAGACGATGCTGACGCGGGCGCTGATGACGCCGCCCTATGTCGTGCACGAGGTGGAGAAGAATCTGTATTTCCTGAAGGCGCTCGGGCGCGATGTGCAGAGCGACCGCCTGGAGCTCTGGCTGTCGCAGACGGATGCGGAGGCGGCACGGCGGCGGCTGCCGCATGCGGCGGCAAAGGGCTATATCGCCGTGGCAGTCGGCACGCGCGAGCAGCGGAAGGTGTATCCGGTGGAGAAGCTGGCGAAGGTGCTGGAGGCTCTGCTGGACGTGAAGCTGCCATTCGTGCTGCTGGGCGGCAAGGGCGAGGAGGCTGGTGCGCGGCGCATCGAGAAGGCGCTGCCGCGTGGCAGCGTGGTGAATCTCGTGGGGCGGCTGCCGCTGCGGGAGTCGGCGGCGATCGTGTCGGAGTGCCGGCTGTATCTGGGCGGCGACACGGGCATGACGCATGTGGCGGCGGCGGCGAAGCGACCGATCGTGGAGTGGTTCGCCCATCCGATGGATGTGCCGGTCAGCGTCGTGAGCCTGTACGCGCGGTTCTTTCCGTGGAAGGCAAATGTGGCGGCGCTGCGGCCGGAGCATGCATTGCCAGGCTGCGAGCAGCTGGAGCGGGGGTTCGCTGAAATCACGGGCTGCCATTCGCGAGAGAAGGCGCACTGCATCGCAGCAATCCCGCCAAAGCAGATTGCAGGGGCAGCACAGACGATGCTGCGGATGAAATGACGGCGGCGAGGTTTTACGAAATCTTCCGCTTCTGTCTCGTGGGCGGCGGGTGCTTCCTCGTGGATTATGGGTTGCTCTATGCTCTGACAGAGTATGCGGGCATCCCGTATCTCTGGTCGTCGGGGATTTCATTCACGTCTTCAGTTTTTGTGAATTACTGGCTCTGCGTCATCTATGTCTTTCGCGGGGCGGGGGAGCAGACAGCACGGCAGAAAGTGCTGTTTTTCGGCTCGAGCATCGCGGGACTGGTGCTGAACCAGATCTGCATGTTTATCTTCGTCGACATCTGCGGCATCTACTACATGCTCGCAAAGCTCGGCGCGACGGCCATCGTGACGGTCTGGAACTATGTGATGAAGCGACGGGCGATTGCTGGATAAATAACGGGAGAAGATTTTCGTGTTTTTTGATACCTTCATCATCGGTGCCGGCATGTCCGGGGCTGTCGTGGCCGAGCGATTGGCGCATGCGGGGCGGCGGGTGCTCGTCGTGGAGCGGCGGCGGACGGTCGGCGGCAACTGCTATGACCGGCGGGATGAAAATGGCATCCTCGTGCACCAGTACGGACCGCATCTCTTCCATACGGATGACGAAGCTGTCTGGAAATATCTCTCGCGTTTCACGCAGTGGGATCCTTATCAGCATCATGTCCGCGCGGTCATCCATGGCAAGGCGGTGCCGCTGCCGTTCTCGCTCGACACGCTGCACGAGGTTTTCCCGCAGTCGCTCGCGGACCGGATGGAGGCGAAGCTGCTCGCACATTTTGACTATGACACGAAAGTGCCGATTCTCGAGCTCAAGAAGATGGATGACGAGGATCTCGGGCGGCTCGCGGATTTCATTTATGAGAACATCTTCCTGCACTATACGGAAAAGCAGTGGGACAAGAAGCCGGAGGAAATCGACGGCGCTGTGACGGCGCGCGTGCCGGTCTGCATCGGCCGCGACCAGCGCTATTTCCAGGACCGCTTCCAGGGCGTGCCAAGCAAAGGCTACGCGCAGATGTTCGAGCGGATGCTCGCGCACGAGAACATCAAGCTGCTGCTGAACACGTCGGCGTCGGAGGTGCTGACGCTCGGCGCGGACGGCACGCTCGAGGTGTTCGGGCAGCCGTTCGATGGCGAGGTCATCTATACGGGCATGGTGGACGAGCTCTTCGGCTTTGCGCATGGCGAGCTGCCGTACCGCAGCGTCCGCATGGATTTCCAGACAATGCCGGGCGCGTATCATCAGCCGGCGGCGACGGTGAATTATCCGAACAATTATGATTTCACGCGGATTACGGAGTTCCGCCAGATCCATCCGTGCGAGAGCGAGGCCACGACCATCCTGCGCGAGTATCCGCAGGCGTATGTGCGCGGCGAGAACACGGCATATTATCCGATTTTCACGGACGAGGCGAAAGCGGCCTATGCGCAGTATGCCGAGGCGGCGAAGGCGTATCCGCACCTGCATCTCATCGGGCGGCTTGCAGAGTATCGCTACTACGATATGGATGATGCTGCGCGGCGGGCGCTGGACCTTGCGCAGGAATTGAAAAGGGAAGTGTATACATCATGACAGAATCGTCATCACAACTCAGCGTTATCTGGCTTGGAAATCCGCAGACAGCGGATCCTCGCGTGCTGCAGATGCTTGCGGTGATGGAGGATTCTTCTGTTGGCGTTGTGGCGCCGTCGTCGGCGCGAGCTTGGTTTTCGCGTGCGGAGAAGGTACCACGGTATCAGTCGTTCGATGAGGCAGCTGCTTTTGTAACGGAGCTGGAGGCGTCCGGAACGCGGTCCATGGAACAGCTCGTGCTTGATACGGGCTGCTTTCTCGTACGGCGCGCGGCACTGGAGGCGGCCGGTGGTTTCGATCCGGTCTTTGCGACGATGCATTACGGGCTGCCGGATTTCTGCTTGCGTCTGCGTACGGCGGGCTGGGGCGTGCGCTTCGTGCCATCGGCGTATGTGCATGAAGCGGCAGCCTCGGAGGCGGAGCTCGGGAAGGCGGATGCGGCGGCGTTCCGCGCGAAGTATGGGTTTGACTGCATGTATTCATGCAATACGCGACCGGAATTGCTGGAGCATGTGAAGCTGCCGGAGGCAGGGGATGGCACACAACAGGCACCGGCCGTGCTTGAGATTGGTTGCGCGTGCGGCGGCAATCTGCTGCGGCTGAGGTCGGAACGGCCGGATGTCGAGCTCTATGGCATCGAGCTTTCGGAGGCTTCGGCAACGGGGCACGGCAGTTCGCCCAGGTGTATGCGCTCGATGTAGAGGATTTCCACATGCCGGAATGGGACGGCCGCTTTGATGCAGTGATTTGCGGCGATTTGCTCGAGCATCTGCGTGATCCGTGGAAGACGGTGCAAAACCTCTGCCGCATCACGCGGCCAGGTGGACGCCTGATCATCAGTGTGCCGAATGTGATGCATATCAGCAATCTTTATGGGATGTTGCGCGAGGGGAATTGGGCGTATGAGGCTCAGGGCATCCGTGATCGGACACACTTGCGTTTCTTTACACAGCGGACGGCGCGCGAGCTCGTGGAGCAGGGCGGCTACCATACGTTGACAGTGCTCGGTCGGGCGTTTCGTATCTCGAAGCAGCAGCAGGAGTTGCGCGAACAGCTGCTCCCGATCCTGGGGCCAGGCGTCACCGACCTTGACCTCGATGCTTTGCAATGGATTGTGGTAGGAGAAAAGGAGAATTTTGAATGAAAGTCACAGCAACAAAACTCAAGGGCGTCTATGTCGTCGAGCCTCAGGTCTTTGGCGACGCGCGCGGGTGGTTCATGGAGAGCTGGTCGAAGCGCAAGCTCGAAGAAGGCGGCATCCATGTTGATTTCGTACAGGACAATCAGTCGTATTCGGCGGAAAAAGGCACGCTGCGCGGCCTGCACTACCAGCTGAACCCGATGTGCCAGGCGAAGCTGCTGCGCGCGACGCGCGGCACGATCTTCGACGTGGCCGTCGACATCCGCAAGGGCTCGCCGCAGTACGGCGAGTGGGTCGGTGTCGAGCTCTCAGCGGAGAACAAGCGCCAGCTCTTCATCCCGCGCGGCTTCGCGCATGGCTTCATCACGCTGACGGATGATGTCGAGGTGCAGTACAAGGCCGACAACTACTATGCGCCGGAGTGCGACGGCAACATCCGCTGGGACGACCCGGACATCGGCGTAAAGTGGCCGATCCAGCCGACGATTTTGTCGGATAAGGATCAGAAGGCGCCGACGCTCAAGGAACGGGCGGCGACGACGCTGAATTTCGTGTATGAATGAAGATGAAAGGCTCCCGCGAAGGACGGATTCGCGGGAGCCTTTTTTCGTGGTCGCGGAGCAGGAGTCGAGGTCGGACGCGGGCACGGGGGATTCACCGAAATCCACGGACGATTCCTTAACGGATTTCTTGCGGGGTTCCCTTTTCTGCTCGAAGATGGGCCTGCGTCCGCGAAGCCAAGGCGTTACTGAGATGAAGACGCATTCATAGATTGCGAGCTGTTCTTATACCGCAGCCCCCCTCATTGAGGGGGGACGGGCCGCGTGAGCGGCGGGGGGAGTAGTAGGGTGCTGAAGCCTGACATTTCAGTAGAGTCCTTTTTAGGTTACCGGTTCAGCATCTCTCGTACCTTCCTCCACTCAGGCATAAACTTCGTCATGAGCCCATAGAACCGTGCATTATGATACTTTTCCACGAGATGCAGAAGCTCATGCAGCAGGATGTAGTCGAGGCAGATCTCCGGGTGATGGACGAGCTGGAGGTTGATCCAGATCCGTTTGTCGCGGATGTTGCACGTCCCCCATCTCGTCTTCATGTCCTTTGTCCGCCATTCTTCGGCGTGGAGGCCGGTGAGGCGTTCGATGGCGGGGAGGCGGCGGGCGATGGCTTTTTCGAGTTCTGCGCGCAGGATTTTTCGCAGGAGGGCGGCGCGGTGGGGGGCGTCGGTGCCGGGGCGGACGGTGAGGAGGATGCGTGCACCGTCTTTGGCGGCGTGCGGGCGGCAGCCGGGGATTTCGCGGACGATGAGGACGTGCGGCCGGCCCCAGAGGTAGAGGGTCTCGCCGGTGGCGGCGGAGGCGGGGGCGAGCGGCGGATGGCTTTTGGCGGCGGCGACGTTTTTCTGGAGCCAGCTGGTGCGGGCGCGCAAAAAGGCGTCGATTTCTTCGCGCGTCATGTGCGTGGGGGCGGAGAGCAGGGCGCGGCCGTCGGGCTTGACGCGCAGGTAGATGTTCTTGATGCGCTTGCGCGTGACTTCGACGGGGATGCCGGAGATGGTGAGCTTCATGCCGCCTCGCTTTTGCTGGATGAAATCGGAGTTTTCTTCATTGTAAGGGAAAGCGGGGGCGCGGGCAAGGCGCGGACAAGGATTTTTTCGGCGGATGTAGAATATAGATGCTAGAACGAGGAGGCGGTGGATGTGAAAGAAGAACAGGAACGGCCGGTCGTCGTGCAGGGCGCGATGTCCGTGGAGACGGCGGAGCTCATCGGGGCGATGACGGAGGCTGCGGAGGAGCCGTGGGGGCCGTGGCGCATGGTGCGCGGGCGGCTCGGCGGCCATCCGCTCGTAATCTCTGAGACGCAGTGGGGCATGGCAAATGCGGCGGCGCTTGCGGCCATCGCGATTGAGCGGTATCATCCGGCGGCGCTCATCAGCCAGGGGACGGCGGGGGCGCACGATGAAGAGCTCAATGTCTACGATATCGTGCTCGGCGCGCAGACGGTCAATGAGTCGGCGTGGCAGTCGCATTACCGTCCGGCGGGCGCGGGGGCGCCGTATGACGATCTCAAGAAGCTCGGCGTCTTTGCATGGGATGCGGAAAAGGGCGAATTCACGCAGGAGGTGCAGCATGCGGCGGACGCGGGTCTGCTCGCGGCGGCGCGGCGGGCGGTGCCGCGGTACACGCGCGGCAAGGTCGTCGAGGGCGTGATCGGGACGTGCGACAGCTGGAACTGCGCGATCGACCGCGTGAAGTTCCTGCATGAATTTTATGGGTCGCTCTGCGAGGAGATGGAGGGGGACGCGGTCGCGCAGATCTGCCAGTCGCTCGGCGTGCCGTTCCTCGCCATCCGCATCATCTCGAACAGCATCCTGAAGAGCCAGGATCCGTGGGATCTCGGGACGGGGCCGGCGTGCCAGAGGTTCGTGATGGAGGTGCTGAAGGAATGGTGGGCTTCGCGGAGATAGGTTCGAGGTCGGACGCGGGCACGGGGGATTCGCCGAAATCCACGGACGATTCCTTAACGGATTCCTTGCGAATCCCCCGTGCCCGCTCGAAGATAGGCTCGGCGCACGCGGAGACGCTATTCGTGGTTGCGGAGGCAGGTTCGTGCGCGGACGCGACCAGGGGAGGCCTGCCGAAACCCACGGACGATTCCTTAACGGGTTTCTTGCAGGCCTCCCCTGACCGCTTGAAGCTGGGCTGGTGCACGCGGAGCAGCTTTAGAGCCAGCCCCCCTCACAGAGGGGGGACGGGCCCGAAGGGCGGGGGGAGTGTCGGAGGTAGGGAATGACTATGAATTCGAGTGTATCTGCGAAGGTACGTCTTCGCAGGAGGCAATCTAGCTATACATAGAGAACTACCTTCGACACTCCTTCAGTCAGCTTCGCTGACAGCTCCCTCTGAGAGGGAGCCTAAGAATGCATGAGTTGCGATTATTTTAGGAGAATCTCATGGAGCATACTTTGAAACAAAAAATGGAACAGTTGCACGCTTGCACGCTCATCTTTTCCGCCTCACCTCTGTCGCCGTCGCTTTTTCTTCTGGTGTCGATTCGACGTTCCTTCTCGACGTGGCGCACGAGGTGCTTGGGGCGAAGGCTGTGGCGTTTACGGCCTCATCTCCATTCGTGCCGCAGAGGGATGTGGACGAGGCGGCGGCATTCTGCCGGGGGCGCGGCATCGAGCATGTGGTCGTGCCGTTTGATACGCTTGCGATCCCGGGCGTCGCAGAGAATCCGAAGGATCGCTGCTATCTCTGCAAGCATGCGCTGTTTTCGAAGATGGCGGAGCTTGCGCAGGCGCGCGGGCTCGCGGCGGTCGTGGACGGGTCGAACCTCGATGATGATGGCGATTACCGGCCTGGGCGGCGGGCGCTCGGGGAGCTCGGCATCGTGAGCCCGCTGCATGAGGCCGGCATGACGAAGGCGGACATCCGCGCGCTGTCGAAGGAGCGCGGGCTTAGGGCGTGGGACAAGCCGTCGTTCGCGTGCCTCGCGTCGCGGTTTGCCTATGGCGAGCGCCTGACGGAGGACGGGCTCGGGCGCGTGAACCGGGCTGAGGAGTTCCTGATGGCAAAGGGCTTCCGCCAGCTGCGCGTGCGCGTGCACGAGGATGGCACGCTCGCGCGGATCGAGCTGCTGCCCGAGGACATCGGGAGGTTTTTCGCGACGGAGGGGCTGCGCGAGGAAACGGAGGCAAAGCTTCGCGAGCTCGGGTTCCGGTATGTGTCGATAGACATCCGCGGGTTCCGGTCGGGGAGCATGAACGAAGGGGTGAGGGAGCTTGGGAAAAGGTGCAGAGCCGACGTAATTATGATAAAATAGAACCGAACCTATTTTCGAAAAAGGATGTGGTCTCATGCGGAATCTGCGACGGTTTGTGCAGATTGGCGGCGTAGCGCTGATGTGCATCGGCATGCTGATGGATTTTTATATCGAAAAGGGGAGCGGCATGTGGGTCGGCCTGCCAGGGCTGTTTGCGATTTTCGCAGGTTTTTTCCTGCCGAAGGCGAAGGACGTAGATGATGCCGCGCGCATGAAGGTGCATCCGCTGACGTCCGAGGCTCTGCGGCAGATTCCGGCCGAGGAGCAGGAGACATATGGCGCGCTCTACGAGAAGGCGCAGCAGGACTATGTGGCCATCGAGCAGTCGGCGGCCGGCCTTGCGGATGAGGAGCTCCGCGCCGAGCTCGCGGGGCTGCAGCCCATCTCGGTGCGCATCATGGACTACATGGGCGCGCACCCGGAGAAAATCCCGCTCGCGCGGAAGTTCGTGACGTATTATCAGGATCGCACGGCGGCGCTTGCGAAGGAATATCTCGAGTTCGAGCGCACGGGGCTCTCGACGGAGCAGGTTGAGGCGACGAAGGCGAAAATCCGCGCGACGCTCGCGGCGATGGACGAGGCGTATACGGCCGAGTTCGAGAAGCTGCTGTCGGACAAGGCCGACGGCATCGAAGACCGCACGGAGCTGGAACGCACGGCAGATGGCGGCGCGGAAAGCGGGGCCGCTGGCGCGGATGGTGCGGCGGGCTCGTTCGCCGTCGATGGCGCGGGCATGCTGAAGCCGGACGAGACGCTGCGGCCCCAAGGCCCGACGGGCCCGCGGTCGTGGACGGAGCGTCTGGCCGACCGCGCAAAGAATGCGGCCGAGCAGGAAAAGGCGCGCAAGGAGGGCCGCGCCGCGCCCTGGGCGGGCCATCCGCAGGCCGGGCGCGCGCATCGCGGGCAAGGCTTCGGCATCGGACGCGGCGACATGATCCGCCGTCCGGGTTCCGACCTTGCGATCATCCCTGCGCCGCTCTATGATGACGTGCGCCGCCAGCGCATCCTCATGAGCGTGCTGGCCATCGTGCTCGGCACGTTCGGCGCGCACCGCTTCTACCAGGGCCGCATCGGCCTCGGCATCCTCTACGTGCTGTTCGCTTCTGCGAAGGCATCCGCTACGCGACGATGCCGCTCGCGCGGTTCTATGAAAAAGTCTACCGGCCCGTCGGGTGAGAAAGGAGCAACCTATGGCAGATATCAATTTGGACGACCTCCTCAAAGCGAAGAAGGCCGAGGCGCCGGAGGGGGATGCGAACGTCCCTGTCCCGACGGCGGCCGAGGTCGAGCGGACGGTCACGGCGCTTTCGCCCGAGGAGCGGGCGAAGGTCGACAAGATCAAGGACGCCATTAACCTGCAGGATTCGCAGACGGCGCTGACGTTCGGCGCACCGGCGCAGAAGGAGATTGCCGACTTTTCCGACAGCATCCTGCAGAAAGTCCGCACGAAGGACAGCGGCCCCGTCGGCGAGCTCCTGACATCGCTCGTTTCCGACGTGCGCGCCTACGACGCGAGCCAGCAGAAGGGCTTTCTGCAGAAAATCCCGTTCGTCAGCGGCCTCGTGGACAAGGCCAAGGAGAAGAAGGCGGGCTACGACAAGCTTTCGGCGCAGGTCGACAAGATCCAGGCCGGGCTCGAAGAGGCGCGCCTCCAGATGATGAAGGACGTCGCGCTCTTCGACGCGCTTTACGACAAGAACCTCGGCTATTTCAAAGACCTGCAGCTCTACATCCAGGCCGGCGAGGAAAAGCTCGAAGAGATGAAGACGCAGACGCTGCCGAAGCTGCACGCGCAGGCGCAGGCGTCGCAGGACCCGATGGCCGTGCAGGTCGTCGCCGATTTCGAGGCGGGCGTCGACCGGTTTGAGAAAAAGGTGCACGA
>CACZFT010000022.1 GCA_902780535.1 uncultured Selenomonas sp.
TTTTGCAATAATCTTTTGCGGCAGGTGCTGCAAAATTGCGGAATTTCAAAGCATCTGCGCAGTTTTTCCCTGATGATTTTTCAAAATGCCGATTTTACGGGCTTCATTATAGTCCGGCAAATTGGGGAAGTTTTAGTCTATTCAAAGCATAGCAGGCAATAGCGCAGAAAAGGTCAACAAGCAGGCAACCTTCCTGCCAAATTGTTAAAAATTGTATATATATGTTAATTTCTACAAATTCATCCGTTTTCCTGCAAAGCGTTCTTTTTTCTCACGTTTTATGGCATCGATTTCTATAAAATCAGACAGCGCCATGCGGGAAAAATGCTGCCTTTAGTTTTTTAACGACTTCTTCTCATTTCTTCTTGTTCTCATCCTATCACTCATCAAGAAGAAAAGCAAGACAAATTTTTATTGCTATTTTAAGTCTGTCATTTATGCTTTGATTTCCCATTTTCTACTAGAAATACGACCGTATTTTGCTCGTCTTATAAAACGGGGTTACATTCTTTCATTGACCGACACACGATGAAAGGATAAAATAAGCACAAACACGACGATAGGAGATGCACTCGATGATTGAACTTTCGGATGCACAACGCGAGCTCCTCTACAGCAAGGATGAATTCACCGTCGAAGAAGCGGCGGAGATTCTCGGCTGTAGCATCTACACCGTACGCCGGAAGATCAAGGAGGGTGCGATGAGCGCCGACGGCGGCACGGGGCGCGGCGGCTACCGCATTCCCTACATGTCCATCAATCTCTACATCGCCATGGTCAACGGCGACATGAGTGCCATCTACGACACGGACAGCAAGGAGGCGGCGCAGCTCGCAGCCGTCCTCGAGATCGTCCCGCGTTCCGTCCACCTGCTCGAATGGCTCACGGCGCAAGTGGATTACGCCGACGACCCCGTGGCCGTCCAAGCGACGCTGAAAACGTGCGAGGCCGAATTGGCGCTGCTGAAAAACTACTACAACGTGTTCCTCGCGACGAAACCGAATCCCCGCAACTGGGGCAAGCTCCTGGAAGAGGCGCAGGCGCTGATAGATCGCGCGGGCGAAGTCATCGCCCACGTCCGCCTGCAAATCTCGATTGTCGAAAAGCGCGCGGAGCGGCGCAATGACCACGAACTGCTCAAACGGCTGAATCGCTGCCACGCGGCGCTGAAAGACGGGCCGGAAGCGTTCTTGAACGACGAGGTTCCGATGTGAAAAAGGAGGCATCCTGCGATGGCAAAAATCTATCCGGCCGAGCTCGAGGCGCAGCCGTCATTCCACGGCAGCGCGGGAGAGAAAGCGGTCTACCAAGCGCTGCAAACGCTCGATGATAAATACACGGTCTTTTACTCGTTCCGCTGGCTGAATGAAGATGGACAGGCGCGTTCCGAAGGTGAGGGGGATTTCATCGTGCTCCACCAGGAGCACGGCATTCTCTCGATCGAAGTAAAGGACGGCGGCATCGATTACGACGACGGCTGCTGGTGGCAGACGAACCGCCGCACGGGCACACGCAAGCGCATCGACCCGTTCAACCAAGCCGCCGCGACGCAGTACCGCTTGCAGGCGATCCTGAAAGAACGGACGCCGACCATCTTCACAACGGTCTGCCGCGCCGTCTGGTTCACGTCGGTCGAAATCGGGCCGACGAAAAATTTGCCGCCGGAAGTCGTGCGCGACATCATCCTCGATCAGACGGCGCTCGACGCGCCGGACGCAGCGCTGCAACATGTCTTTGCGTATTGGAGGCAGCATCTGAACGCCTATATGCGCCCGTGGACACCGAGCCAATACCAGGCCATTCTGCGTGCGCTCATGCCATCGCTGCATTTTGTCGAGTCGCTGACGAGCATCCACCGCGAGACGGACACCGACGCGATCCTCCTGACGCGTCAGCAGGCGAACGTCCTCGAGTTCCTCCAAGAACAACCGACGGCCGCCATCCACGGCCTCGCTGGCACGGGCAAGACCGTGCTCGCGCTCGAACGCGCGCGCCGTCTCGCATCAACCGGCCATCCCGTGCTCTATCTCTGCTTCAACGAATTCTTGCTGACGCGACAGCATCCCCATCGAGCGCGTCATCCCTGCGTTCTACGAATTTTTCGAAACGACATACGACGACAGCGCGTGGCCGTGGCCGGACATCGTCGTCGACGAAGGGCAGGATCTCAGCGATTCGCTCATCGCGCACCTCGCTGACCTCGCGGAGCTCTACGACGGCAGCTTCTACGTCTTTTACGACCGCGAACAATACATCATGCAGCAGACGCGCCCAGCGTGGATGGACACGAAAGCGGAGTGCCGCCTCGTCATCTACCGCAACTGCCGCAACACGCACGAAATCGCCGACTTCATCAGCCGCCTCATGGGCATCCCCGCCGATCGCTATGAAAACCAGATCCACGGCCTCCCTCCGACCGCGTTCTTCTATCGCGATGACGAGCGCCTCGTGCGTCGCGCCGACCAATTCGTCGCGCAGATGCTCCGCGAAGGACTTGCGCCCGAGGACATCGCCATCCTCACGATTCATTCCGTCAAGCACAGCCATTTGCCGCTCGATGCAAAGCTCGCCGGTCATTCACTTTCATTGACACCAGAGCCCGACAAAATCCTTTTCACATCGACGCGCAAGTTCAAAGGCCTCGAAGCGAAAGCTGTGCTGCTCATCGACGCTGAAACGTCGCGCCTCGATGACCCGCTCATCCGCCGCCTGCTCTACGTCGGCGCGAGCCGCGCCGCGCTCTGCCTCGAAGTCGCGTTCTATGAAGACGACGTGGGCGAAAAAAATCGTGCAACGCGCAAAGCCGACGAGGACGCGCTCTGCGTGCGCCTCGGGCTTCAGAATCACTAACAGAAAGGTCGTGTTCCCATGCCTTTGACAGCCACTGCACTGCGTCTCCGCATCCTGCGAACAGAACGCCATCTGTCCCAGCAAGAAATGGCAGACATCCTCGGCATCACACGCACGGCCTATAACAAATACGAGAACGGCGCCATCCAGCCGACGTTGAACGTAAAGAAGCTCTCTCGCTTTTTCAATGTCAGCACCGACTATCTGCTCGGCATGAACGAAGACCCCGCTGCCATCATCCCAAACGATCCCCATCTGGAAGCGCAAATCAAAAAATACCTCGCGCTCACAGAAACGCATCGCGAGATCGTCGACGAGCTGATCGACGGGCTCTACAAGAAAGAGCCGGGGCATACCATCTACGTTCAAAAGGCACAACGCGATGATGGACGCTGTTGATGGGTTCAACCATCAAGAACTGGAATCCTTGGAAAAATAAGCAGTTTCTCTCTTTTGCCCTCCCTTATCATGTGCATGAAGGGAGGGATTTTTTATGCTGACAGCAGATTCGCTGCGTACAGAACAACAGCAGTTTTTTGAAGATCTTCGCTACAACAAAAATCGTTTCCGCGATTTTCTGCATACGATGGTCTATCACTACCGCCAGCCGCTCGACCGGCAGGTGCAGCTATTCTTTCATGCGCCGAAAACTGGCAGCGCCTATGCGAGTGCTGAACTTTGGAAGCGCTTGGGTACGGAAATCATCGAAGGTGCTTCTGGTGTCCCTGTAATCTCGCAAGATGGCACGAGCGTGACGTACATTTACGACATTTCCGAGACAAAGGGGGCTATGCATACGTCGATTCAATCGCTCGTCTGGAAATACGATGCAGAAAAAGATGCGGATGCTATCCACGCATTGTTCCCAGCTGGTGAAAATCCAACGACAGATAACACTATGGAAGCTCGCCTGCTCGCCGCATGCCGACGTCAAGCACAGGCATCGGATACGTCCGCACCGGAGCTCGTCGCCCTCGGTGCGTCTTATGTCATCCTCGCCCGGCTCGGACTCAATGCCGAAGAAGCTATAGGGCTTCCGTTGATTCTCGCAAAATATGAAGACGTCCAAGCCGAGGATGTTTTGAAAAACATCAGCCAAACGGCAACCACCGTCCTCGGCCCCATCGCAAGAACCATCCGCCAGAGAGAACAGGAGGCACAGCGCCATGATGACACGCGAAGAACACCGGAGGCTTCTCGAACGCCTGAAGGATTCTCAGATGACGGACGAGGAGAGGAGCGAGACGGACGCAATTCTCTGGGAAGAAATGATGAAGCCGGAGGCCGTCCCCTTTCTCGCACAGGAGATGCGCCTGATGCCGGAGGTCTTCCCGACGCTGGCGGCGCATCCGATCCAGACGTGGACGGACGTGCCGAAGGCGACGCTCACGAAGCTCCAGTGGGAGCTGAAGGTGTACCTCCTGCACGCGAGGACGCTGGGGGTCTGGGAGACGACGGAGGAGATCAACCCGCAGGAGGCGTGGGAGCGCCTGCGGTCGATGAGCCTGCGCCACCCGTGGAGCGACCCTCTGACGGAGGAGGAGCTCGACCCGCTGCTGCGTCAGGAGAATCTGACACGCCGTCTGGAGATGTGTCGGCAGGAACACCTCTGGATGGAGGCGCAGGAGATCGAAGCGGAGTTGACATCGATTACGAAGCAGATGTCTCCACCACGCGCGGCAAACGTGCCGTCTTTGCACGAAACCTCGCAGCCATCCGGCTGATGAAACAGATTGAGCGTGAGGCGCGTGCGCCAAAGGAGGAAGAGCTGCGCTTGCTCCAATCCTACAGCGGCTTCGGCGGGCTGTCCGATGTCTTCGACCCGAAGAACAGCCGCTGGAAGGACGAGTACGACGCGCTCCGCAAAGAGCTCACGCAGGAAGAATACGATGCCGTGCGCGCGTCCATCCTCGATGCCTACTACACGCCGCCAGAAGTCGTCGAGGCCATCTACGAAGGCCTCCAGCATTTCGGCTTCCATGGTGGAAACATCCTCGAACCGAGCTGCGGGGCAGGCCGGTTCTTCCACTCGATACCGCCGGAGCTCCGCGTGCGGAGCAACCTCTACGGTGTCGAGCTCGATCCGATCTCCGCGCGCATCGCATACGCCGCATATCCGGATGCCACGATTGCGCAGCAGGGATTCGAAACGACGCGCTTCCCTGAGGATTCGTTCGATCTCGCCATCGGCAACGTGCCATTTGGCGAACAGGTCATCATCGCAGACGAAAAATATGCAGGTGACGGCCTCAAAATCCACGAGTATTTCCTCCAGAAGATGCTCGATGAAGTCCGTCCCGGCGGCATGGTGGCCGCGATCACTTCCCGCTATACCATGGACAAGCAGAGCGAGAAATTCCGTCGCTCCCTCGCCGATCGCGCCTATCTCGTCACCGCCATCCGCCTCCCGCAGACCACGTTCGAAGGCGCTGGCACGTCCGTCACCACAGACATCTTGATCCTCCGCAAAAAAAATGGCCGCGTGTCCGAAAAAGAAGCGGAAGCGATGGAAAGCGGACATCCCTTGCTGCCATCAACGGCGGAATGGTGCTGGAGCAACCTGCCCTTCCGCATCGGCGACGAACGGAATGTCGACGGCCATCACATCAACCGCTTTTTCACGGACAAGCACTCCAAAAACGTGCTCGGTTCTTTCGCCCTGCGCCGTGGCCCGCATGGCAGCGAAGTCAGCGTCCTCCCCCACGAGGGTACAGATCTCAAAAACGAGATCCTGTCCGTCTTCCATGAAGCGCCACGCGGTGTCTTCTGGCAGGATGCCGAAACGCCCCTGCCTATTCCGCAGCAGGCGAAAGCGCCGGATCACCGTCCAATGGGCTTTTATCAGGAAAACAACTGGCTCATTTATGTAGACGCTCAGGGCAAGGTCACGTCGCCGGATCTCCCGGATGTCACACGTTCACGCGTCCTTTCGGCTGTCCGCCTGCGCGATGCCGGCCACAAAATTCTCGCCATCCAGCATCAAGGATGCAGCGATGAGGAGCTTCAGGCAAAACAGTATCAGCTGCGGGCGCTCTATCAGGAACACGTCCGCAAGTTCGGCCGCATCGCAAAAGACAAGGCACTCAAAAGCGCCTTTGCCATCGATCCCGGCTACAATTTCCTCCGCGCCTTCGAAATCAAGGACGAGAAGGAAAATTTCATCCGCTTGGCTGACATCTTCACGGAACGCACCATCCAGCCAGCGCTCGTACCGACCTCCGCAGACACGCCAGAGGATGCCCTCATCCTCTCCATGCAACAGCGCGGACACGTAGATCTCCCCTATATGTCGGAGCTCCTCGACCATCGCCCGATCCGCGAGATTGCCGACGGCCTTGAGGAAAGCGGCCATCTCTTTTTCGATGAAGCCACGCAGGAATATACGACGGCGGACGACTACCTGTCCGGAAATCTGCGGAAGAAGCTGGATCTGCTTGAAGATGTCCTCAAGCACCTCTCGATGGAACGCAGCCAGCATCTCGCCGCCGAATTCTTCCCCGAAGAAGCCGACGAGCTCCAGCGCAGCTATGAGAAGCAACCGCCC
The DNA here is from genome assembly GCA_902780535.1 of uncultured Selenomonas sp. Classification (GTDB taxonomy): domain Bacteria; phylum Bacillota; class Negativicutes; order Selenomonadales; family Selenomonadaceae; genus Selenomonas_C. Next base: position 6,395 of record CACZFT010000022.1, read on the forward strand.
TCTGCTCCTGAAGAGCCCGCAGACCACTCTGTATCCCCCAAGAATGCGCTCCATCTCGGCTTCCAGCTGCTGCGGAGCGATCCGGAGTTCGTCTACCGCCTCTCGTCCTTTGACAAGGACAAGACGTTGCATGCCGTCGCGGCCACCGTACATCTCTGGAATGCCACGTTCGGCAGCACGCAGCTGCACACGTTCGGCGTCTCCGGGCGTGTCAACCGTGAGAATTGGGAGACGTTCCGGCAGGAAATCCGACAGCGCCCGCTCGAAGCGCTGCATCTCTTCCAGTTCATGGAGCAGCACATCCAAAAGGTCGGCGTGATGCCATTCCTGAAAAACGAGACCGTCACAGAGCTGCGCAAGCAGTATCTCGAAGAATGGACGGCCTTCGAAAACGTCGTCAAGGATACTGCAAAGGAAAAGCTGCCCGACCTCAGCGCACGACAGGAGCGTGCAGAAAGGAATCACGCGGCACTCACCGATGTCCTGCCCGAACCTTTGACCATCGACCAGATTTCCGCGCCACTCGGCACGCCGTGGCTGCCGACCGACCTCGTCAAGCGCTTCATCGTCGACACGATGAAAATCAACCCCTACGATGCGGCCGAGATGCACGTTCGCTATGCGCCAGAGACGAGCCAATGGCGCATCGAGCAGAAAAAGCATTGGACGACGGCAGCGGAAGATGCATTTTCCGTCCCCGGAAAGACCGTCTATGATCTCCTGCTGGACTGCTTGAACCAGAAGAACACGCGCATCGAAAAAGAGGTCGGCCTCGATCCGAACGGCAACCCCATCCGCGCCCTCGATGTCGAGCGCACAACGCAGGCACAGATGAAGCAGCAGGAACTCCAAACGGCATTCCGTTCGTGGCTGCTCAAAAATACGCATTACACGCAGATCGTCACCGATTACTACAACCGCAACTTCAACAGTTTCCGCCTGCGGACGTACGACGGATCAAAACTCGTCTTCCCCGGCATGGCGAGCTCCATCCATCTGAAGCCCCATCAGCGGGATGCCATCGCGCACAGCCTGTACGGCGGCAATACGCTCTTCGCGCATTGCGTCGGCGCTGGCAAGACGTTCGAGATGGCAGCTTCCATCATGGAGGCAAAGCGCCTCGGCATGTGCCACAAGGCGCTCGTCGTCGTCCCGAACCATCTGACGGCGCAGACCGGCGAGGAATTCCAACGGCTCTATCCGCAAGCGAAGATCCTCATCGCCACCGACCGCGATTTCCAGAAAGACCGGCGCAAGGAATTCATCGCCCGTATCGCCACGCAAAACTGGGATGCCGTCATCATGGCAGAGTCACAGTTCTCCCGCGTCAAACTCAGCAGCCGCAGGGAAAGCGCCATGCACCGCCGCATCGTCAACCGCCTCGAAGAGGCAGCCGAAGATGCGAACCGCCGCTATCCTACACGCGGAAAGACGAAGGATTTTTCCGTCCGCGCCATCGAAGCCCTCAAGAAGAAGCACGAGGCGTTCTGCCTGCGCTGCCAGAAAGAGAGCGCCAAAGACAATGACGACACCGTCCCCTTCGAGGAGCTCGGCATCGACAAGCTCGTCATCGACGAGGCGCACGGCTTCAAAAATCTCGAACTCTCCACGCGCCACTCCCAAGTCGCCGGCATCGGCACGACGACACACGTCAAAAAAACATGGGATCTCTACATGAAGACGCAATACATCAACGAGATCACCGACGGGCGCGGCCTCGTCTTTGCCACCGGCACGCCCGTCTCGAACTCCTTGACGGAGCTCTACACGATGCAGCGCTACCTCGCGCCGCAACGCCTCGAAGAGCTCGGCATCCAGAATTTCGATGCGTGGGCTGCGAACTTCGCGACCATCCGCACGGAGATGGAGCTGAAGCCGGAGGGGCGCGGCTATCAGCTGAAGGAGCGTTTCGCTCGTTTCAACAACCTGCAAGAGCTCATGACCATCTTCCGCGAATTCGCCGACGTGCGCACGGCAGATATGCTCCAAGGCGACCTCGTTCTGCCCGAGCCTGACATCATCGTCGACCAAGCGCCGATGAGCCGCGCACAGAGCGAAAAGATGGACGAAATCGTGAAGCGCGCGGAGATGATCCGCATGAAGCGGCCAGAAAAAATGCCGCGCAAGGACGGCGTACTCGTTGATGACAGTTTCCTGCTCATCACGCAGAACGGGCGCGACCTGTCCCTCGATATGCGCCTGCTCGATTCGACCCTTCCCGATGTCCCGGACAGTAAGGTGAATCGCTGCATCCGCAATGTCCTGTCTGTCTACAAGGATTCTGCTCAGGAGCGCAGCACGCAGGTCATTTTCTGCGACACATCGACCTCCACCGGTGTCCACAAGGACGGATTCAACGTCTACGATGACATCCGGCAGAAGCTCATCGCCTCCGGCATTCCTCGCGAAGAAATTGCCGTCGTGCAAGAGTTTCGCAAGCAAGACAAGCAGGCGCTCTTTGACCGCGTGAACAGCGGCGATGTCCGCATTCTGCTCGGCTCGACGGATACGCTCGGCGTCGGCACGAACATCCAAGAACGCCTCATCGCCCAGCACGATCTCTCCGTCCCGTGGCGTCCATCCGATCTCGAGCAACGCATGGGACGCATCGTGCGCCCAGGCAATCAGAATGCCAAGGTCAAGATTTTCCGCTACGTCACAGAAGGCACGTTCGATGCCTATCTCTGGCAGACGGTCGAGAACAAGCAAAAATTCATTTCCGAAGCTATGTCTGGCGACATCACGGATCGCACGACGACCGACATCGACAACAAGGTGCTCACCTACGCAGAGATCAAGGCCGTCGCTACCGGCAATCCTTTCATCAAGGAAAAGATGGAGCTCGAAAACCGTCTCATGCGCATCCAGATGGCACGGCGGGAATTCGAGGCGAAGCAGCAACGCTTCCAGAAGCTCGTCGACGTGACCGGGCCAGGCACCATCAAGGCCTACGATGCACGTCTGCAATCGCTCATGGACGACCGCATCCGCCTCCAGCAGAACACCATCAAAAACGATGACGGCGCAGAGACGTTCCGCATCACGCTGGGCGGCAAGCTCATCACCGACGAGGACGAAGCAGGCAAATCCCTGCTCGCCGTCATGAAAGGCGGCTTCAAGGAGGCCGCCGCCTTCGAAGGCGAATACAAGGGGCTGAAGCTCACCGTCACCATCGACGCGCAGGCCATGCTCCCCATCCTCCATGCCAAGGGCAGCCTCCGGCACGACATCACGAACACCGCCACGAAAGGCGGCCTCCTGCGCGGCCTCAAGACCCTCGAGGATCATCTCTCCGAACGCATCCAGAGCGTCCAGCAGGAGCGCGAGTCGATGATCAAAAAAGTCGAGGATGCCAAGGAACTTCTCAAAAAGACGTTCCCGTATGCCAAGGAAGAAATCGAAAAACGTGCGCGTCTGATTGAAATCAACAACTGCATCGAATCCCCAGAAAAGCAGTCGGCAATGTCTGTAGATGGAGAAATTGTACAAGCAGAGATTTGCCGATAACCCCGAAAGAGTCAACAACCCGCAGCTGAAAAAGTCTAACGTTAGACTTTTTCAGCTGCGGGTCTTTTTTTAGGATGTGGGTGGTGGGCTTTCGCTTCCTTCATCATCAAAAAGTCTAACGTTAGACTTTTTGGTTCACGGTTTCCGGCGGGTGGGTGGGCTCGTTCGAATGGGGCGGGAATCTTTTCGCGCGAAGCTTGCGGAGAGTGGAAAGTTTCCCGCTCCATCCTTCGAGGAACACGAAAGCAGATCCAGCACCGTGCTTCCGTGTTGCTGAGACGCAGGCGGGCAGCTCCGCTGCTCTCCGGAGTCGATGCCGCGCGGATGGTCGGTGCCTGCTTTCGTGTTCCCGCCGATCGAGAAATCCCCTCTTCTCATTGCAAAACTGCCAAAAGGGTGACAAGGACTCACAACACCCCAATGCTCATATCTGAAAAAGTCTAACGTTAGACTTTTTCAGACCTTGTTCTTTCATGCGGGTGGGTGGGCGCGTTCGGATGGCGCGGGAATCTTTTTGCACGGAGCTTCGCGGAGAGCGGAAAGTTTCCCGCTCCATCCTTCAAGGAACGCGAAAGCAGATACAGCACCGTGCTTCCGTGTTGCTGAGACGCAGGCGGGCAGCTCCGCTGCTCTCCGGAGTCGATGCCGCGCGGATGGTCGGTGCCTGCTTTCGTGTTCCCGTGGGTGGTGGGCTTTCGTTCCCTTCATCACCGAAAAAGTCTAACGTTAGACTTTTTCGGTCACGATTTTCAGGCGGATAGCGGGGAAATCGCATATCTGCGGAAAAACGAGCAATTTGCTGGTTATGCCCTCCCGTATGATGAGGATAGCATCCCTATCACATCAAAGGAGGACCGCATCATGATACCAAACCATCCGCAGCATCCCCCGTATCTCGACGAGCTCGCAAAAGGGCATGAGCCGCACGTCGATGCATCGCTCATCGATCCCGAGGCCGAGCTCGTATCGCTCGATGAAATCATCGCAACCTATGGGACGGACTGGGGCAGCCATCCGGAGTTCCAACCGGGGTTTGATCCCGATGAATGGGAATTCGACGGATTCCATTGGATCCGCATCAAAAAGGGGGTCGCATCTCATGGCTGAGAAACAGCGTCGTTCTAAGAATTCGGCAGACGGCAAACCTGATTTTTACGAGAAGACCACCGCAAAAATCATCGAGCTCATGGAGTCCGGCCAGCTGCCGTGGCAGAAGCCGTGGGATGCCAGCGTCGGAGCATCTTTGGTCACGCCGATCAACGGCAGCACGACACGTCCTTACAATCGCACGAACGGGCTTTTCCTTTCCTTCGTGATGTACCAGAAGGAAAGCTCCGATCCGCGCTTCTTCTCCAGCGGTGCTCTCGCCGCGCAAAACAAATTTTTCCGTGCACGCGTGACGGAGCTCACGGATGCCGGCAAAGAAATCCATCCGGAAATGCGATGGATCTACGGCATCAAAAAGGGTGCGCACTCGTTCCCAGTCAAATCCGTATGGAAGGTCGACCGCGACAAGCAGGGAAACCTGCTGCCCGAAGACGAGCAGTATTGGGCGAAAAAATATGTTCCCGTCTTTCACGCATCCGACTGCACGCGCCGTGAATTTCTCTACGACAAAGAGGGAAAGCCCCTCCTCGATGAGGACGGAAAGCAGAAGTACACGGATCATCCGCTCAAAGCCTATACGCCGAAGTCGAAAGGCTATACGCACGAAGAAACATATGAAATGGCCGAGGCTATCCTCCGTGCCAGCGGCGCGAAAATCATCAACGGCCAGGTCGACCGCTCTGCTTACAGTCCGCAGCATGACCGCATCATGCTGCCGCCGAAAGAAGCCTTCCCATCACTTGGCGACTATTATGCGACTGCGCTCCACGAGCTCGCACATTGGACGGGGCATCCAAGCCGCTTGAAGCGAGATCTGACTGGAAACAAAGGGACGGAAGCCTACGCGAAAGAAGAACTCCGTGCGGAGCTCGCTTCTGCATTCCTCTCGATGGAGCTCGGCTTGCCCGCACACAACGAAAACACGGCAGCATACCTCCAATCTTGGGTGAAGTCGCTCAAGGACGACAAGATGGAGATTTTCAAGGCATCGAACGATGCCAAGGACATCGCCGATTACGTCATGAGTTTCCTGCCCGAACGTTTCCGTGGAAAGGATGTGGAAGAAGAGACGGCGCTCGTCCCTGTCCAAGCTGATGTCACCGTCATCGAGCCATTGAGTAAAACGCCGCAGACGATCAGCGATCTCGGAGATTTCATCCGCACGGATGATCCCCGCATCTTGCAGCTGCCGGAAGAAGCGCAGGCCAAGGGAACATCGCGCTTTTACAAATACTACCTCGACCATCGCCCCTACGACATCGGCACAGTTCCAAAAGAAGGGCTGTTCTTTGTCGACTCCGAGGACAAAGGGGGGAACTTCGGCGCTGCTTACTACGAAAAGCAGCTTCCTGCCAGCGTCGCAGCTTCCTATGAGCTGCGCCCCGACGTTCACTACTTTGCAAACAAGGCGCTCCACATCACCGTCTATCATCCGAAAAAAGGCGTACACTTCCATCTCGACAATCCGCCGCGCCTCTTCCGCGACTACGATGCTGTCTATCAGGGAAATTACCTCCGCAACGGCGTGCGTCCGCATCGTATTCTCGAAGAACTGCACAACCATCCGCCGGAAGGGCAGCGCCCCATCCAATCCGGCGATCTCATCGAGATGGATGGTTGCCTTTGCGCTGTGAAAGATGTCGGATGCCAACTTTTGGAACTACACCCCTACCAAGGAGATTTCATCTTGACGAACAGCGACCTCCAGAAAGGACAACAGATGCTCACCGCCGCCAAAAATGCCGTTGGAGAAGAGAAATATAAAATTTACCGCGAAAAGCTCCATGAACAGCTCTATCGCTCCCAGCAGATCCGGCAGGAATTCGAGCAGCAGCAAAATGGCGTCTTCGTCGCTACCGACGAAAAGGACAATGGAGGCATTCGCTTCCAGCTTGCTGGAGACTATGCAGAGGACTTCCACCTCCGTACGTACCAGTTCGGTCTCTCCGGCTTTACGCCGACCGATCAAAAAGGCTGGCACGATGCCGACTACATCTTTGCAGCCAAAGCCGTCGAAGCGCATCAGGGCAACAACCTCTGCGAAATCGCCGACACCATCCAGCAGAACAGCCCATACGCCGTTATTTCCGGCGACCGCAACTATGGCCGTGCGATCGTCAAAGAAGCGCTCAAAGAACGCACACAGCGCCTCGAGAAAGAAGCGGCACAAGATGCCACCGACGAGCGCGCGGTTGCAAATACACGCTGAAAGGAGATGATTCCGCATGGGAACAACGACCGCCGAAGCTCCGAACCTCACGACGGACTATACGCAGGAACTCTTGCAGACACTCCCGCAAGATCGTACCCTGCCGAACGTCCAGAACCTCGTCGAAGGTATCGGCCAGCTCGCCGAGGATATGGTATCGTTCGAAGAGGCAGAAGCCTCTGCCGGAGCAGCTCCACATGTCTGGGATGTTTACGATGAAAAGCATCCAGCAACTGTGGAAATGACGCAGCAAGCAGCAGAAGCCATCACACATGATGATGGCGAAGCGGACATTATCCAGGATGCCACGGAGCAGATCGACGCGCATGCCGCATTTTTCCGGCAGCAGCGCGACGAGCTCCTTCGCCGCGAAAAAGAGCACCAAAAGGAGATCGCCGCGCTCCGCGAGGAGTTGCAAGAGCTCAAAACGCTCAGCCAGCAGTCCTCTCCGCAAGCGTTAGCCGAATGCCTCGCCGTCGCAGCCACGTTCCTCAACGAAGTGAAAGCGACGCGTGATGCCGCCAAGGAGCAGCCGCGCGTCGTCGCCGGCGAGCTCTTCGCCAACACGCGGCGCGCGGTGCACGACACGTACCAAAGCATCCGATTCGCTCCGAGCCGCATCAAACACTACCTCATGCAAAAGCGCAACCATGCCGTCGACCGCGTCCTCCAGAATGTCGCTCATGTCATCGATCAAGGGGCAAAATCACTCGTCGAACGGCGCGACACCATTCTCCAGAGCTCGCCGCTCGCCATCGAGCACGAAGAGCGCCAGGCAGCCGCGAAGTACCTCACCATCATCGATGAAGAAATTCAGAAAAACGGTGGCAAACGCAACTTCCTCTGCGAGAAACACGCCGCAGCAGCGCTCGCACAAGCGGGCATCCGGGAAAGCATCATCGAGAAGACCCTGCTGGCTCACTCCACCGAGCCAAAAATGAAAACCGGTCTTGCCAAAGAGCTCGCCAGCGAAGCCGTGAACGAAGGAAAAACGGAAGCGGTCGAGACAGAAGAAGCCGCAAGATAACATCCCCCGCCTGAAAAAGTCTAACGTTAGACTTTTTCCTGCAAAAGCAGAGAGGCGATGGCACGCATGTTGTGTCATCGCCTCTCTTATTTGATTGGTCGGAGACGTTTTTCATCGGTCGCTCTGCATCTCGTCTTTCTCCATCTCCGCGATGAGTGCCCACGTCCCATCGCGTTCTTCCTCTTCATCCTTAGCGATGAGCGCTGCCACGGCCAGATCGCGCAACGCGTTCTTTTGTGCTGATTGCGTATGCGGACGTGGCGCGGTCGATGGGATGCCCGACTGTGCGCTCATCATCTTCACGCGCACACGTGCATTTTGGACGGCATCCACGAATGCATCGACGCTTTTTTCGAGCCGCGCCTTCGCTGCTTCGTTCTGAAAAAGATACGTATGCAGACGATACTGAATCTGCTTGTGCGTGCCGGGGCGTTCGAGCTTCTCACGGAAAGGCGCAAACGCTTTTTCTGCTACGTCGCATCGCTTCTCGAGATCCGCAATCCTCTGAATCATGGCGAGCTGGAGCTCTGAGCGTACGGCTTCATCCTCGATGCTCGCATCTTCGGGCAGGGGATGATACAACGTATCTTCAAAATCTTGTGCTTGCACAAGCTCCCGTTGGAGCGATGTCATCACCGTCCATGCCTCGCGCCCTTCATCCCCGAGAAAATCCAGCTGTGCCTCTTCGAGCGCTTGTCGTCCCCAGAGGACCGCCGCCGATGCCACCTCCATGTCACGGCGCGCACGCTCCATTTTTTGCAGGAGCGCCGATAGCGTTGCATCTTCCACACCAGCCTCCATCGAGAGCAATTCGTCCCGCAACTCTTCCTGCGCATTCACCGCTGCGTCCATCGCATCCATGACACGTTTTTCCCGCGCCTCATCTTGCGCGAGTTCCCGTGCTGTAATCTTGTCAAGGCGCTTGCGCTGTGCTTCCCGTAATGCTTTCTGCTGGCGCACGACAGGATCTTCGCGCAGGATGGCAGATGGCGTGACGGCTGTCTCCGGCATACGATCGAGCAGCTCGGCAAGCACGAGGTCGCCCCGGAGCTCCGCTGCCATTTTTTGCACGGCCAAAGAACGATGGTCGACGTGCGCGGGGATGTGGTATTTCTCGAGCATCTCATTCTGCATGCGGGCGAACGCTTCGCGCATCTCGAACAAGAACTGCGAGCGATTTGCGCCTGTCCACCTGCGCGACTTCGGACACCCGCCACGCTCCGGGTGTTTTTTGTTCGCGCGATGGAAAAACAGTTCTGGCGCGCGCTCCTGCCGTCGCTCCACGTCGTCGATCTCCCGCGTCGAAAACATCAGGTGCACATGGGGATGACGCACCCCATCCGACATCGCGCCAACCTTCTCATGGATTGCCCAGGCATAGTAGTGATTCTGCATATAGCGTGCGAGGAACGCATCGAGGATTTCGCGGTTCTGCTCCAGCGTCAGCTCGTTCGGCAGAGAAAAGACGATTTCCTTGTAGCGTTCGCCATTCACACGCTCGTATCGGTCTGCCGCATGAAAAAACTTGAGCGGCGAATTTTCTGCCCAGTGGGGAAGGTGGTGTCCGGTTGCCATGCAGCCGCCGCGCATGGCGAAGGCCGCCTCGCGGTTGATGTACTGCACATGGGAAAACGCGAAATCACCGTCGACGCCCTTTTGCAAAATGGACAGAATCTGCTCGGCTGTCGCTTTTACATTCTCGCTTCTTCGGGCAGAAAATACCCGTCGCAAATCAAGATAGGCGTCTGATCTTCGGCCGCTGTCGAGAAGCTGATCTCGAACTGCACGCGGCACCGACACACGAGATCCCTGCCGATGAGCATCCACATCGCGTGCGGGCAATAGAGACATACGAGATCCCGCCTGGGCAAGCGTGAAGAGGGTACGTTCATGAGCGTCGGCGACAAGATGCCCCTCTGCTCCTCTCTGGGTGTTGATGGGGGCTCGATGTTTGTGACGTTCGATGAGGGCGCGTCGTCCACATCCGGCATCTCCTCCAGAGCTTCCCCCAAAGCAGAAAGCTCTCCCTTCAGCAGATCGTCTTCGTTCATATACGCTTCGCTCCTCCTTCATCGCTTTGCGCTGCTGCTCCATTTCGACCTCGCGGAAATGGACATCCATTGATAATTCGCACGATGCCGCGAGACAGGACGCCTGAAATTTGGCATTGCCGCGTACGGATACCTCATCGCCGAAGAGTTTTTGAGCGACCGCTAGAGCGATTGCTGTCGTATCCGGCGACGCATAGCGGTTGACGCGGATGCCGTCTTTGTCGAGGATGATTTTTCCGAATGGGCTCTTGTAGAGCAGCACACGCTTCTTCGGCAACGGCAAAATCGGATGGTCGCCCGTGATGAGGTTCTTGAAATCGCGCGGCTCGGTTGAAAGCTCCGTGCGCGCATCGATATCTCGATATTTTCCTTCCCGGTGCAGATAATCGACGTGCTCGATCGCCGACACTTTCATCCCGCCCGGTTTCTTGTCCGTCTTGATCCGCAGATGATAGCATGCCACGATGCACACCTCCTACCGCACCCTCGCTCCCCCGCGTTTCTCGCAAGAGAAACGCCTAAGTGCACCTCTACACCACTCCGGCACCCCCATCGTACCATGACACAACTACAAATACTAGTGACAGAACTGTCACTAGACGCTATATGTTGTATCTTGCTAAAATGAAATCAGCCGAAATTTCATTTCTGCCAATAGGAGGAAACCACATGGAAGCATTTACGCAACCCGGGGAGGACGACCGCCTCGCACGCATCGAGGATCGCCTCTCCAAAGAACTCGAACGGAAACGCCTCGCCGAAGCCGATCTCCAGAAACGGAAAGAGCACCTCCAGCGCATCGATCGCAACATCCGCACGATGCAATCGAAACGCAAGGAGCTCATCGGCGAGAAAATCTTGAGCCTCGGCTGCCAGACACCGGAAGAACTCCAAGCGCTCTTCGCAGCTGTCACAGAACAGCGGAATAACGTCGAAAAAGAAGCAGCAGGCATCGCAGAAGGAGGCACGGCATGAGGGTCTACATCGCAGAAAAGCCCAGCCTCGGACGCGCCATCGCCAAAGGGCTTGGCGGAGGCAAAGCAGACGATGGCTGCATCCGCACCCCGAACGGCATCGTGACATGGTGCTTCGGCCACATCTTGGAGCAATACGAGCCGCAAGATTACGACAACCGATACGCGCGCTGGCAAATCACCGACCTCCCCATCGTGCCAAGCCCGTGGAAAAACAAAGTCCGAAAAGATGCCAAGAAGCAGTTCACCGTCATCAAGAAGCTGGTGGAAACAGCAGATGAGATCGTGAACTGTGGCGACCCGGATCGTGAAGGCCAGCTGCTCATCGATGAAGTGCTGGAGGAACTGCACGTGCTCGGGAAAAAGCCCATTTACCGGCTGCTGCTCAGTGCGCTCGATGAGAAATCTGTCCAGACTGCACTAAACGATTTGCGCCAGAACGACGACTTCATCGGGCTGCGCTCGTCCGCGCTCGCACGTTCGCGCGCGGACTGGCTCATCGGCTATAACCTCTCTCGCATGTACACGTGCCGCGCGCGTGAAGCCGGATACGACGAAGTCATTTCTGTCGGCCGCGTCCAAACGCCGACGTTCGGTCTCGTCGCCCTGCGCGAATTGGAAATCAAGACATTTCAGCCGACCACGTTTTTCACGCCGTACGTCACATTTCATCATGCCAACGGCGATATCCGTGCAAAGTGGAAAGCTCGCGAAATGGACGGCGTCGATGAAGAAGGCCGCATCCTCGACCGCAAACTCGCGGATGCCATCATTTCAAAAACGGTCGCTGAGGCCTCTAGCATCGCCTCTGTGGGGCAGAAGCGCGGACACGCATATCCTAGATACCCCTATGCACTTTCCGCCCTTCAAATCGACGCAGGGAAGCGCTATGGATATTCGCCACAGCAGGTGCTCGATGCCCAACAATCTCTTTACGAAAAAAAGCTCACGACCTATCCACGTTCGGATTGCAGTTATCTTCCCGAAAGCCAGCTCGCAGATGCGCCGGCCATTCTCGAACACCTTTCGATCATTGACGCGCCGTTCGCTGAGAACACAGCCGGCATCGATCTCGCCCTCAAAAGCCGTGCGTGGAACGACAAGAAGGTCACAGCGCATCATGCAATCATCCCGACAACCGTCTGTCCGAAATTCGAAGCGCTCTCTGAAATCGAAAAGAACTGTTACACACTCGTCGCAAAAGCCTACATTGCGCAATTTTACCCTCCACAAGAATTCATGACGACGCGCATCGAGATCCAAGCTGGGGAAGAGACGTTCGTCGCCAACGGCAAGGTCATCCTATCGCAGGGCTGGAAATCCATCTACCAGAAAGATCCGGACGATGCGAATCTGGATACGGAGGAAAAAGAGGGAACAGAGGAGGATGCCGGGCAGAAATTGCCTGAAGTGCATGAAGGCGATGCTGTGAGCATCTCGGATGCGAGCATCGTCGAGGGAACGACGAAACCGCCATCGCGCTATACGCCCTCCACGCTGCTCCAAGCCATGAAAGAAATCCACAAACACGTCCGCGACAAAAAACTCGCTGCCGAGCTCAAGGAATGCAAGGGCATCGGCACGGAGGCGACGCGCGCCGGTATCATTGAAACGATTCAAAAGCGTGGATATGTGAAGCTCGAAAAGAAGCAGTTCCGTCCGACGCCGCTGGGGATCTCATTCCTCAACGTGCTGCCAGCGTCGCTCATCCGTCCGGATCTCACTGCCGAGTGGGAGCAGAAGTTCGAAGAAATCGAGAACGGTCATCTTTCCATTGATGCCTTTTCTGCACAACAGACCGACCTCCTGCGCAGTCTTTTGCAAGATGCGGGGAAAACACACATCCCTCCGCCCAAAAATGTGCATACGTGTCCAGCCTGTGGCAAGCCGATGCGCCGTCGCAAGGGCAAGGATGGATTCTTTTGGGGATGCTCCGGATTTCCATCTTGCAAGACTACGATGCGCGATCAGAACGGCCGTCCTATGATGTTTAAGAAACGAAATTGACGTAGAACGCAAAACGAGCCTCGGGAGAAGCGATGCTGCTTCTCCCGAGGCTCGTTGGCTTGTCTATGCTTTTTCCGATTGCGCTTTTTTCTCCATGCGTTTGCGCATTTCGCGATACATTTTTTTGAATTCGTTCTCCTCCGTATCATCCATGTACTCGTTTGGTTCAATGCGGTGAAATTTGATTTGCTGTGCGAAGACCTCGCGGATAGCGTTCATCTCGCGCGTCGTGAGCTTCCGTCCACCAGTCGTCAGAATCTCGAAAGCACGATCTTTTGAAAAATTGAACCCTAGTTCTTCAGCGGTCGCATAGATGTCTGCGAGGAAACGGTCGACGAGTTGCATGATAGATTCCACAGGCGCATTCTTGATGAAGGCTCCGGCCTTGTTGCGAAAATCCCAATCGGCAACTGCAATCTTGTCTTGCATGTGATAGGCTTCTTCAAGCGTTTCCTGGCGTTCCGATGCACGTGCCTTTTGGGCGAGCCGGTCGCGGTCTTTTTTCGCGTAATCCTTCTGGATGCAGTTGATGAGGTATCCAGCACGTAGCTCTTTGTCGTTCGGTTTTCGATTCGCTTTTTTTTCGCAGTAGTAAGAGTAATTGCTACGAAGGACATCGATGGGGTAGCAGATGACGATTTCGTAAGCCTTCTTGTCTGGCTTCACGCCCTCGTCCATGAGAATCTTGTAGTATTTCCGCTGATCTGGTGTCAGAAGCTCGATCTTATCCGTCATCGTGACAAGTTCTTTGAGTTCTTTTTTCTGATGGACGCGTTCTACATTGTCCATTGTGAAGGCAAAGAAAATGGTGGTTGCTGGTTTTTTGCCTCGACCATCATGCGTAAAGTGGAAATCATGCATGGTTGTTTTTTTTCGAATTTCGCGTTCTGCTGGCCTGAGGATATGTTGTGTGAGGCTTTTGAATGTTGGATAATTTTTTTCGAAACCGAGGCGTCGTTTGAAAAGGTCGATGGATATGGATGTTTTCTGTTCTGAAATCAGCTCTTGTACGAGCATATAGACCTTTAGTGTTGATAGTCCTGAGATGGAGAGCATTTCATCAACGGGAAGCTTGGTGAAATGTGATGTGATGTTTTGAAGGTATGGAAGGATATGATCGTTGATGTCGAAATAGGCTTTCTCACTCAGGCCGTCGTATTCAAGGCAGCTGTAGAGTGGGAGGCGAACCCAGTGTTGTAGGTCTTCGTCGTCAGAGTCGCGTTTCATGATGCGGATCGTTTGGCTGATCATCTCATCGAAAATGGCGCGCATTTTTGTCTTCCATGCTTGACGAGAAGCATAGAGCCCTAGGCGTTTTGCGAGCTCTTTCATATCGAAGGAGAATACCTCGCGTTCGCTGATGGTTTTATTGCGAGAAAGGGCTGCCATCATCAGAAGCCAAACCTTAAGCTCGGCTTCGCTCATTTGTTGGCGTGTGAAAGCCATTTCGTTTGCAATTTTTGCTGGTTGGTTGAATTCAAGTGTTTGAGGTAGGCTATTGGTGTGTTTTGAAGGACGTTCGAATTCTTGTAAGAGCGTTGCTTCCATCCGTTGTTCCTCTTTGTTCTATACGTAAATCATGTTACGGCAATTTGGATTATACTACTTGTGGTAACTTTTTTCAATCGTAAAAGTTGCCACAAGAGACAAGATCAGCTGGGAAAAATTCGTTGTGCCAGGCTTGCGGAGAAAGATTAGAAGGCGAGAATGCAATAGGGGGTTCCCATATATATTTTTCAATAAATAAGTACCTATAATAATATATATAAGGGGGCTTGTGGCACACAGATTGTTCGCGAGCTAGGTATGACGCGGTTTTTCGTCACTCTGTTGTTTTGACTTGTTGTTTTTGTGGCACACAGATTGTTCGCATTTTCGCTTGTGGCACACAGATTATTCGCGACTACGCATAAAGCTAGGAATATCAAGGCTTCTGAAGGTTTTTGGGGATTTTGTGGCACACAGATTGTTCGCTGCACTCCCCTTGTGGTAACCACATTGTTCGCTTGTGGCACACAGATTGTTCGCACTTTTTTTCTGGGAACATTTACCTATAAAGTGCATCGAATCCAGTAATCATGCGGTTTTCCACGATTTTTTGTGGCACACAGATTGTTCGCAAATATAGTTTGTGGTAACCACATTGTTCGCAACTATCGAGCATAATAATTTAAGAGAATATTAAAATTTTATAAAATACGAGTCTTGTGGCACACAGATTGTTCGCGTAGCCTTTATGGTAGCCAGATTCTTCGCTAAAATGGTATACTTATCAACAGATAATTGTGGATAAAAACAAAAAACTAAGTAAAATCAATGGATTTCAAGTTGCATAGTTATCCACAACTGTGGATAATTATGCGTTTTTACAAAAAGGCACCTAGTTTGCGTAAATTTTGTGTGCCACAAAAAATGCTGACTTTTCCAATCCATACGGTTTTCTCTTGACAGTAACGATTCGGCCTCGTATATGAGGCGTTGAGCCCCTGAAAAAGTCTAACGTTAGACTTTTTCAGGGGCTCGCTTGTCATGAAATCATTTTTTTGATGAGCTCTTTTGTCTGATTGGAAATCTGGTCGTTATGAGCGAGGGCATCTTGGAGCAGCGCTTTGAATGCATCGTGTTCCTCCTGACCGATGTAGAAGGAGACGGTGTCATAATTCTCCGGCTTCGGGATCGTGGTGGAGAAGACATACTGATATTTTTCAGGAGCATCGGGGATGGTTTCGAAGATTGCTTTGAGATCCGCCTCGTTTTCAATCGACTTGAGTTTTTTGAGCTGCGCTGCGGTCGCATCGACGTAATAGGCGCGATGATAGGCGATTTCTTGGAGTTCCGGCGTGAGATCGCTGAAGGCTAGTGCGGTGCGGAGCGAGAGTTCTTTCCGGTCGAGTGCATCGAGCAGGGGATCGATGAGATGTTCGAGCTTTCGGTATTGGAAAACCTGCGCACGGCTGACGCCGAAGAGGCGAGCGACAGCGGTATTGACATCCGTGCCGGATCCGTAAAAAGCTTCTTGCTTTTCGAGTTGCGCCATGACGGTGTAGCAATGGATGCGGACACGTGATTTCTCCTGCGCGCGCTGCGCGATGTTCGTCAGGATGACGATGCGACGTGCTGTCGCTTCGCTGATCTGGTCGTGCTTGTAGACCTTGCATGGGATGGAGAGATATTTTTCGTCCTGCGTGATGTCGTAGAGATCTTGGTACGCTTGGTTGCGCGTATGGCCTCCGAGAATCATGTAACTGCCGTCTTCCTGCTGCCAGACGGTTAGGGGATGCCAGAGCCCGTATTTGTAGATGGACTGGAAGATGAGCGCATATTGGTCAGGATCAGGCTTTCCGAAGAAGTTCCATGCTTCTGGGGCTGGCTTCAGTTGATTGCGTGGAAGAATGGTTTCGAAGTCGGCGGGGACGAGCTTTTCTACAAGGTCATCTTTCGGAGTTTCTTGCGGCGTCGGATGCTGTTCTTCCGGGCTGGCTTTTTGCATGAGTGCGCGCAGCTCTTCCAAACGGTTTTTCGAGACTTGCGGTGCGTCAGCTGCGCGGTCGCTCATGACGCCGATGGAGGTGTCGATGTCATCGGAGAGAGAGAGGGAGGATGCTTGGAAATGGTCTTTCTTAGCCAATGCGGTTTAGCACCTCCTCCACGAGTTTTGAGAAATTACGCGTGATTTTGCCGTTCGGGTATTTTTCAGAAACAGGGGCATGATAGCCTTCTGCCTTTTTCGCGTCTTGCGAATAGGGGATGATCGGTTCAAACATGAGCGGCCCCCAGGCTTCGCGGATCTGCGGCACGTAGTCGTGTGCGACCGACGTGCGCATATTGACAGCGTTGAAGAATGCGCCGGCGACAGCGAGGTCGGGATTTCCACGGCGGATCGCCTTGATGAATTTCAACGTATTGCGTGCGCCGTCAATGGAATCGTCGGCTGCATCGGTCGGAATCATGACCCATTGGGTTGCGAGCATGACCTGTTTGACATCATCATCGACGGCGGGCTTCGTGTCGAAAATGATGAAATCGTAGTGGGTTGATAGTTCATGAACGATAAGCTTGTAGGCGTTGATGCCGAGCATGACGGCGCTCAGCATATGCTTCACGCCTTCTGCATAACGGTCATCACACGGAATGATGTCGATACTCTTATTTTGTGTCGCACAGACGAAATCGGTGACGGGATGCGGTTCGTCGCTGAGAATGTCATCGACGAGCTGCGTCAATGTCTTTTCAAAATGCTGTTGCGGGGGATAGCCAAAGCGTTTCGAGAGGTTGCCTTGGGAATCGGTGTCAATCAAGAGCACATGGTAGCCGCGCTTGCTGAGGAGATCCGCAAAGCAGGCGGTTGATGTCGTCTTTCCGACGCCGCCTTTGTGGGAACAGAATGCCAATGTTTTTGCCATGAAAATCGATGCTCCTTTGCTGCCGCTCGTGATGACGCGGTCTTTGTACTTTTGGACGAGGAGCTCCAGCGCCTCGTCGATGAGTTCGCTCTTCGGCAGTTCGATGACATCCGAGATGATGGATAACTTGTCGGAGAGAGGCGTGGAAACCGTACTCGTGATACGAGTTCTTGGATGGTTGCGAGGCAAGAGGCTCACCCCTTTCTGGAAATAGTATACGCTAGGTTTCGTACTTAAGTCAAGAAAAACGTACAAAACCTGACGCATATTTTTAAGCATCCGTATCAGAAGGAAACAGTTTCATTCGTAATCTTTTACGATTTTTCTGAATTGCTATTGACTTGTTACAATGTTAACCGTTATAATGTGGCTCGTACTTGCATCGTTGTGATTTATGCTTTTTTTTACGACGATAGCGTGCAATTTATGGTGATGCGAGGGGGGATGCGTATGGAACGATTGAAGGCGGTTCGGATTGCGAAAGGGCTGCGTGCTGATGACATTGCAGAAGCAGCCGGGATTTCGCTTCGATCCTATCGCCGGTATGAAACGGGGCTTATGAGCCCGAAAGTATGCCAGGCCATCGACATTGCCGATGCGCTTGGTGTCGATGATCTGCGGCAGATTTGGAGGTCTTCCAGAGAACAAGGGATAGCAGGTCAGAGAGGAGTAGAGAATGAAAGAGGGGACTACGAACGATACGAAACAGCTGGATCGGCTGAAGGCGGAACATGAGCTCTTAGAGAACCATGTCATGGTGCTCCAAACAGTCATCGAGACCCACAAGCTCGCTCGCTTCGAGGAGAATTTGGGAAATTTGAAGAACAGCATGCGGAAGCACCTGAGATTGATTTCATCGGAGTTTCTGGTCATGGAGTATGATCCGGCGAACCAGCGGCAGATTCTGGATTTGATTGCTTATCTGGAATTGACCATCCAAGAGCTTCGCCAATTCACATACCCAGCGAAGACATTGCACGGTTGAGGTGATGGCCGTGCAGCGAGTTCTACGGGCAATTGTCATGATCGCTTGGATCGTGGCAGCGCTTCCAACAGGAGAAGCGGCGGAGCTTCCTGTGACGTCAGCCTTCGGGTGGCGGACACATCCCATTACTGGCTCGGTGCGCTTTCACACGGGGCTTGATCTCGGATACTCCAGCGGAACGCTGGTGCCTGCGATGTTTGATGGCATCGTCGTTCAAGCAGGGGATTTTTCCGATGGCTATGGGAATCAGGTGCTTCTCTATCATCCGTCGCTGGATTGTTATACGCGTTATGCGCATCTTTCTGCTGTGTCAGTTAACGTGGATGTTGTATTGACACAGGGGGCGTATATCGGACGCGTAGGCGAAACCGGAAATGTGACAGGCCCGCATCTTCATCTGGAATACATCGTGAGGGGTGCGGACGGACAGTTTGTCTTCCAAGATCCGTTGATCCTTTGGACGGCACAGGAGGGGTGACGCCATGAATGTCGTGAAAAAACCAGATATCTGTCGAAAGCTTGCAGAGCGAGCATTTTATCAGGCGTTTGAGCCATCGCCGATGGATCTGACGCTGGAAGAGATTACGGATCGATGCTTCGTCGAGACGAAACCGGAAATTCTTACGTGCTATCTTCGATGGCAACGTGAAAAAATGGAACGGCAGGTGGTCATGAGCTTCGTGAAGAGCCTTGATCCTGTGGAGGCAGAATTGCTCCGTCTTTACTTTCGTGATAGAAAGAGCATCGAGACCATCGCTTTCTGCTTGCCGGTTTCCGTGCGAAACTTGCATGAGATGAAGAAGCGCCTGACGATGCGTTTCGCGTCGTTGTTGTTTTTTCAACTAGGGATGGAAGAAGCGTACACATTGGAGTTCGTCCGAGAGTTTTGCCGTCTCATGCAGCTCCGCATCAGCGTGTTCCAGCAACGCGTCGATATCGTCGTTGTTGACGAATGGTTGGAGACGTTGCTGCGTTCGTATGAGGTTTGCAGGCAGTATCTTTCGTTTGCCGATACGTTTGTGGCGGCAGAGGAAGATACGCTCGATAATTACCACAAGATCATCCGCGCCAAGCTGGAGCATCCGCATGCGAGCACGGCGCAGCTGCCGGAGCTTGCAGGCGTGTCGAAGATTTCCTCCAGCATGCTGCACGCTTATCTCAAGCGTTATCGGCAAACGGTCGAGCAGATGTTCGAAATGAAATGAAACCGTTTAAGGCATGGATTTCGTCGGAAAATCATGCAGTTTTGGTCTTTTGCGTCATGGTTAAATGAATCCGAGGAGGACGAGCCATGCGCAAGAAATCACTCCCCAGCCTGCAAAAGCAATTGCGGGTTTGGATGATATTGGTTCAATCACAAAACTTGTGGGATTGAATAGTTTCGAAGAATAATTCATGTTGTCAAAAAAGAAGACATCCGCTAAGATGTGGAAATGCATATCGA